>CADBPR010000042.1 GCA_902796555.1 uncultured Bacteroidia bacterium | reverse complement strand
GGGCGTAAAAATTCCCGCTTGCTCTTCGGCGTCCCCTTTCGGAGACCCCCTTTCTTTCAAGCGGGATTGCAAAGGTACGCACTTTTTCCAAACTACCAAAACTTTTTCACACTTTTTTACGAAAAAAATAACCTAAAACGATTTCAGCAGGCATTCCTACTATGATTCCAGCATTTTTTACTATCTTTGAAGATGAACAAATAACACGAATATGACAAAAGGTCTTTTCACGCTGGCAGCCGCCTTGATGACGATGACGTCCCTTTTCGCACAGGAGACGCCGCTTTGGCTCCGCCACAATGCCATCTCACCGGATGGAAAACAAATCGCTTTTACATATAAAGGAGACCTGTACGTTGTCAGTTCCGCCGGCGGAAAGGCGACCCAGCTCACCAGCAACCAGGCCTACGAATCGGATCCGCTGTGGACCCGTGACAGCCGCCGGATTGTCTTCTCCTCCTACCGGGAAGGCAGCAAAGACATCTACATGATTGCGTCCGAAGGCGGTCTCCCCACCCGCCTGACCGATTTCCCGGGCTCGGAAACCCCGAAGGCCATCCTGCCGGACGGCCGCATCCTCTTTTCCGCCCGCCTGCAGCAGGATACCGCCTACGACGGCTTCCCGGGCAGCGCACAAATCTGGAGCATCGTCCCCGGGAACAAACGCCCCCGTCTGGTGACCTCCCTGCCCCTGTCCGAAATCAGCGTCAGCGCAGAAGGAACGGTCCTGTACGAAGACTACAAAGGATATGAAGACCCGTTGCGCAAGCACCATACCTCCTCCGTCACCCGCGATATCTGGCTTTATCGCGGCGACCCGGCCCGGATGGACGCCAACGGCAGCTTTACCCGGATGACCACCTACGCAGGTGAGGACCGGAACCCGGTTTTCGCCGCCGACGGCAAAACATTCTACTACCTCAGCGAACAGAACGGAAAGACCCTCAATGTCTTCCGCAGCAATATCGACACCCCCGGCGCCCCCCAGCAGCTGACCTTCATGGAGAAGGACCCCGTACGCTATCTCTCCGTATCCGAGAACGGGACCCTGGCCTTCTCTCACAACGGCGAACTCTACACGATGCGCGCAGGCGGACAGCCTGAAAAACTCGCTGTCACGGTGCTTCGCGACGAAGTCGAACGCGACATGCAGAAAATCAACTTCACCGGACCGGCCAGCGCCATGAGCGTATCGCCGGACGGGAAGGAAGTCGCGATTGTAATCCGGGGCGACGTCTTTGTTACCTCGGCCGACTACAAGACCACCCGCCGCATTACCAACACCCCCGAGCAAGAGCGCAATGTCTGCTTCAATGACGACGGCCGCGAACTCTATTATTCTGCGGAGCGGAACGGCTGCTGGAGCATCTACAGGACTGTTCTGACCGAGAAAAAGGAAAAAATGTTCACTTATGCGACGCAGCTGCGGGAAGAGCGCTTCTCAGACGAAGGGGAAACTTGTTTCCAGCCGGTCGTGTCCCCCGACGGCAAACAGGTGGCCTACCTGCGCGACCGGACGGAAATCGTCGTAAAACCCACCAAAGGCGGGAAAACCAAATCCCTCCTCAAAGATGTCAATTACTCCTACCAGGACGGCGACCAGTCCTTCTGCTGGAGCCCCGACAGCCGCTACCTGCTCTGCAATTACCAGGCGAACGGCGGCTGGAACAATGTAGACGTCGCCATGATTGACGTCGAAAGCGGCGAAGTGACGGACCTGACCCGGAGCGGCTATGATGACAGTTCGTTCCGCTGGGCGCTCAAAGGCAAGGCCATGACCTGGGCCTCGGACAAATACGGCTACCGCAGCCACGGCAGCTGGGGTGCCCATGAAGACATTTTCATCATGTTCTTCGACCCGGCCGCGATGAGCGCCTTCGCCCGAGACAAGGAAGACGAAGAAGTGGCCCGCATGCTGGCGGGCGAAAAAGAAAAGAAGGAAGCCAAAAAAGACAGTACGGATACCGCTAAAAAGAAGGTAGAAAAACTGGAACCCGTCCTGGAAGGCCGTGAAAACCGGATTATGCGGCTGACCCGCATGTCCACCAGCTACGGCGACCACTACCTGACCCAGGATGGCAAGAAACTCTACTACATCACCCCGCTCGAAAGCGGACGGGGCCTGTGCGAGCTCGACATCCAAAAGGGAGACATCAAGGTCGTCCAGCGCGGTGTGATGGGCCGCATCGTTCCTTCTCCGGACGACAAGTACCTTTACATCTTCTCGGGCAGCGGCATCTCCAAGATTGCGACGGCCGGCGGCAAAAGCGAGCGCATCAGCTTCAGCGGCGACTATGAGTTCAAGCCCAAGGCGGAACGGGCGTATATGTTCGACCACATCTGGAAACAGGTCAAAGAGAAGTTCTACGACCCGGGCCTCCACGGCGTCGACTGGCAGTACTGCTACGACAATTACAGTCGTTTCCTCCCCTATATCAACAACTATTACGACTTCCAGGAAATGCTCTCCGAGATGCTGGGCGAGCTGAACGGTTCCCATACCGGCGCCCGCTTCTACGGCAGGGACAGCGAAACACCCAGCTACCTGGGCGTTCTGTTCGACCTGGATTATACCGGGGAAGGCGCCCGGATTGCCGAGGTGCTGCCGGACGGCGTACTGAACCTGGCCGACCCGCAGATTCAGGCGGGAGATATCGTAGAAGCCATTGACGGTCAGCCGATTCCCGCGGACGGAAGCTGGTTCACGCTCTTGTCCGGGAAAGCCGGCAAGAAGATTCCCGTACAGGTCAAGAAAGGCGGCAAGAGCGTTACGCTCCTGGTTAAGCCCTCCGCATCCGACGCGCCCCTGCTCTACCGCCGCTGGGTCCGTCAGCACGAAGCGATGGTGGAGAAACTCTCCGGCGGAAAGGTCGGTTATGTCCACGTGGAAGGCATGGACTCCCCCAGTTTCCGGGAGGTCTATTCCCAGGCCCTGGGCAAATACCGCGGCTGTGAGGCCCTGATTGTGGATACCCGTCACAACGGCGGCGGATGGCTGCATGACGACCTGGCGACCTTCCTGTCCGGACAGGCCTACATCCGCTTCACCCCGCGCGGACAGTATATCGGAACGGAACCTTACAGCAAATGGACCAAGCCTTCGTGCGTCCTGGTCTGCGAAGACAACTATTCCGACGCCAGCGGATTCCCCTATGTCTACCGCACACTGGGTATCGGGAAACTGGTCGGCGCACCGGTCCCCGGAACGATGACGGCCGTATGGTGGGAACGGCAAATCAACAGCAACATCGTATTCGGCATCCCGCAGGTCGGGTCATGGGGCATCCGGGAAGGACGCTACCTGGAGAACGACCAGCTGGAGCCGGACATCCTGGTATACAACACGCCCGCCGAAGTGGTATCCGGCACGGACAAACAACTGGAAGCGGCTGTAAAAGAAATGCTTAAGGAGATTGAAAATGGACAATAGACTGGTCATCATACCGACCTACAACGAAAAGGAAAACGCCGAAAAAATCATCCGCACCGTCTTTTCCCTGGAGGGTGATTACCACATCCTGATTATCGACGACGGTTCTCCGGACGGAACGGCCGCTATCGTAAAAGGCCTTCAACAAGATTTTCCGGAGCGGCTCTTCCTCATCGAACGGTCCGGGAAACTGGGGCTGGGAACGGCCTATATCACCGGCTTTAAATGGGCCCTGGAACGGGACTACGGCTATATTTTCGAGATGGACGCCGACTTCTCCCACGACCCGGCCGACCTGCGCCGGCTTTGGGAAGCCTGCCACAACGGCGCCGACCTGTCCATCGGCTCGCGTTATTGCGACGGCGTCAGCGTCGTAAACTGGCCCATCGGCCGCATCATGATGTCCTATTTCGCCTCCGTCTATGTGCGCAAAATGTTGGGCGTACGGATTTACGACTGCACGGCCGGGTTCAAGTGCTACACGCGCAAAGTTCTGGAAGCCATCGACTTGGACGACGTCAAAATGCATGGTTACGGCTTCCAGATTGAGATGAAGTACACCGCCTACCGCCTGGGATTCCGCATCCGGGAAGTGCCCGTCATCTTCGTCAACCGGAAGGAAGGCACCTCAAAGATGAGCAGCGGCATCTTCGGCGAAGCGTTCTGGGGCGTCATCCAGTTGAAATTCCGGAAATTCCACCGCAGATAAGGGGAAGCGTTTATCCGATAAACTTCGATACCAGCTGGAGCCCGATGCGATTGCGGTCCAGGTCAACCGACACCACCCGCACCAGCACCTGCTCGTTGATTTTCAGCAGACCGGAAGCCTGGGTGGCGGGGCGTCCCTTTTTATCCCGCAAGGTGGACGTATGAATCAATCCCTCCTTGTGCACACCGATATTGACAAAAGCCCCGAAATCCGTCACATTGGTAACGAGTCCGGGCACCTCCATACCCACCACGAGGTCCTCTATCTCATGAATTTCCTCAGAGAAGGCGAAAGCCCCGGCCGGCTGGCGCGGGTCTCGTCCCGGCTTGGCCAATTCGGCCAGGATATCCTGCAGCGTCGGCACCCCGAAACGCTCGTCGGCAAAGTCAGCAATCCGTTCTTCCAACAAATTGATTTTCTCCTTATTACCAATCAGCTGCGCCACCGGAATACCCAGTGAAGCCGCCATTTTGTCGACAACGGCATATGCTTCCGGATGGACGGCCGAATTGTCCAACGGCTGGTCACCGCCGGCAATCCGCAGAAATCCGGCGCACTGCTGATAGACCTTGGGACCCAGCCGCGGCACCTTCAACAACTCTTCGCGCGAACGGAACGGACCTTTTTCGCTCCGCCAGGCAATGATGGCCCCGGCCAGCGACGGCCCGATACCGGCCACATACCGCAGGAGCCAGGGACTCGCCGTGTTGACATTGACGCCCACCATGCTGACACACTGTTCCACCACATGGTCCAGTTCCTCTTTCAAGAGCTTCTGATCCACATCATGCTGGTACTGCCCCACACCCAGGGACTTCGGGTCGATTTTCACCAGTTCGGCCAGCGGGTCCATCAGACGGCGGCCGATAGACACGGAGCCGCGAACGGTCACATCCTCTTCCGGGAACTCCTCCCGGGCAATTTCGGAAGCCGAATAAATGGACGCGCCGTCTTCACTGACCAGATAGGTCCGGCATCCGTCCGGCATCGGAATCCGTTTGAAAAAGTCCTCCGTTTCCCGGCTCGCCGTTCCGTTTCCGATGGCAATGGCCTGAATATCATATTCATTCATCATCCGCGAGACAGCCACGATGGATTTGACTTTCTCATTCTGCGGCGGATGGGGATAAATGATTTCATGGTGCAGCAGATTGCCGCTCTCGTCCAGACAGACGATTTTGCAGCCGTTGCGGTAACCCGGATCGACCGCCAGGGTCCGCTTCTGCCCGACCGGGGGCGCCAGCAGCAACTGACGCAGATTGTCGCTGAACACATGGACGGAGGCCAGGTCGGCACGCGCCTTGGCCTGTGCGAGCAAATCATGCTCGATGGACGGCAGCAGCAAGCGGTTCAGACAGTCTTCAATGGCCATCCGGACCTGTTCGGACTGCTGGAAGCCCGGATTCCCCTCCTTCCCGTAATAGCGGAAATAGAGTTTTTCCCGACATTTTTCCACATTGGCGTCCAGATGCAGCCGCAGGTAACCTTCCTCCTGACCGCGCAGCATGGCCAGCATCCGGTGGGCCGGAATCCGGTTGATGCTCTCCCGGTGCTTGAAATAGGCCTTGTAGTTCATTGCCTCCGGATCGTCATCGGCTGCAGCCTTGGTCCGGGTGGAAATCAGTTCATGGTTATGCAGATAGCCCCGCAAATCTGCGCGGACGTCGGCGCGCTCGTTGAAGGACTCGGCGATGATATCCCGGGCGGCCGCCAGCACTTCATCCACGGTCTTCAGCTGGTCATTCACATACTGCTGCGCCGCCTTCTCCGGATGGCGGACCTGCTTGGCCAGGATGCCCAGCGCCAGGGGTTCCACACCGGCTTCCCGGGCAATCTGGGCACGGGTACGCCGCCGGGGTTTGTAGGGCAGATAGATATCTTCCAGCAGGTGGGCGTCGGTGCAGTCGTCGATACGGTGGCGGAGTTCTTCCGTCAAGCGGTCACCGATGCTTTTCAGAATCGTTTCCTTCCGCTTTTCCAGGGTATCATACACCTGGGCGAGACGTGCGATTTCGTCGATGGTCACATCGTCCAGCCCACCCGTCTGCTCCTTCCGATACCGGCTGATAAAGGGAATGGTATTCCCTTCGCCGAGGAGTTCCACACAATTGGCCACTTTCCACTCCGCTTCGCCCAACTCTTTGGCAATCAGCTTGATATATTTTTCCAGCATGAGAAGTTTATTTGAAATGATTGATAGTATATCATGAAGACGCTGCTAATCCTGGGACAATTGTTTCAGTTCGTTCCGATACGCCGAGAAAATCTTGGACTTGGAAACGAAGCCGATGTATTTTCGGTTCCGGTCTACGACCGGCAGGTTCCAGGCGCCGGTCTTTTCAAATTTGGACATGACCGTTTCCATATTCTCGTCCTCATAGACATATTCGTAGAAGGAATGCATATAATTGAAGACATGGCGCGATTCGTATAAATCGCTGCGGAACATGTCTTTCCGAACATCTTCCAGGGACACGTAGCCTTGCAGCCGCCCCTGCCGGTCAATGACCGGGAAGGTGTCGCGGACCGACTCTGAGATGACCCCGACAAAAGTGCCGAGCGTATCGTCTATCTCAATGGAACTGAAATCTTTCTCAATCAGCTGGGAGGTTTTCAACAGGGTCAGCACCGCCTGGTCGCTGTCATGCGTCAGGAGTTCGCCCGTCATGGCGATACGTTTGGTATAGATGGAGTATTTTTCAAAAATACGGATGGTACCGAAGGACAGGGTCGACGTCAGAATCAAGGGCAGGAAGAGGTCATAACCGCCGCTGACTTCCGCAATGAGGAAGATGGCCGTCATCGGGGCCTGCATGACCCCGGCCATCAGTCCGGCCATCCCCACCAGCACAAAATTCTGCTCGGGGACCGTAAAGGAAGTGCCGGCCAGGATGAGGTTGATGGTGCGCGCCAGCAGGAATCCGGCCACGGCGCCGGTAAACAAGGTGGGACCGAAAGTACCGCCGATTCCGCCGCCGGCATTGGTACAGGTCATGGAGAACACCTTCAGCAGCAGAATCAGCAGGAAGAACAGCGGCACGCCCCATTTCCATTGGAACAAGGCGGCCAGCAGGGTGCGGCCTTCGTAAGCGACATCCTGTCCGTTCAGCAGCGGCGCCAGGTCATCGTAGCCTTCGCCGTATAGGGGCGGGAAAAAGTAAATCAGCAGTCCCAGCGCGGCAGCACAGAGCAGCCACTTCAAATAGGGGCTCTTCATCGAGGACAGCCGGTCCTCCAGCCACAGGGTCGTCCGCAGGAAATACAGGGAAACAAAGCCGCAGAATACACCCAGAAGGGCATAGAAGGGCATATTCACGATATTGAAGGGCGACAGCGTGCATTGGAAGGCCGGGGTCGGGCCCAGCAGGATATAGGATACGGTTGCGGCGGACACGGTGGACAGCAGCAACGGCATCATCGAAGTCATCGAGATGTTGAACAGCAGGATTTCCAGGGTGAACAGCACTCCCGCGAGCGGCGCCTTGAAGATGCCGGCGATGGCTCCGGCCGCCCCGCAGCCCAGCAGGACGGTCATGTTCCGGTAGGAAAGGCCCAGATAGCGGGCAAAATTGGACCCGATGGCCGCGCCGGTATACACAATCGGCGCCTCGGCACCGACGGAACCGCCGAAGCCGATTGTCAGGGCGGACGTCAGCAGCGACGACCACATATTGTGCGGCTTGATCCGGGATTCGTTCTTGGAAACGGCAACCAGGACACGGGTCACGCCGTGACCGATGTTATCCTTGACGAAATACTTGACAATCAGCAGGGAAAGGAGCATGCCTATCCCGGGATAGACCAGGTACAGATAGTAATCCCGGCCCTGGGTGAACCAGGAAGTCAGTCCGTCGTGAATCCAGCGGATGGCGAGGGTCAGCAGGACGGCGGCCAGGCCGGAGGCAAGTCCGACCGCAACGGAGAGCAACAGTATCCTGTTTTTCTCCGGCATCTGCCGCAGGGCATCCTGGAAAGACCCACGCTTCATCTTAGAGAATATTCATGCTTTGTTCGCGGATTTTTTCCAGCTCATCCTTCATCAGCACCACCACTTTCTGGATGCCGGCATGGTTGGCCTTCGAACCCGTCGTATTGATTTCACGTCCCATCTCCTGAATGATGAAACCGAGTTTTTTGCCCGGATTTTCCTCTCCGTCAATGGTATCCATGAAATAGCGGCAGTGCTGGCGGAGCCGGACCTTTTCTTCGTTGATATCCAGCTTTTCCAGATAGTAAATCATTTCCTGTTCGAAGCGCTGCTGGTCGGGTTTCTGGGCGAGTTCTTCCAGATTATTCAGCAGGCGCTCCCGGACTGTGGCGATGCGCTCCCCTTCCAGGGCTTCCACCTGGTCCTCCATAGCCAGAATCTTTGCCACGCGACCGGTGACATCCTGATAGAGTGCCGCGCCTTCGCGGCTGCGGAAGGCTTGGACAGCGTCGATGGCGGCGTCAATCGCCTGCTGGACAAGGGGCCAGTTTTCTTCCGTCACGACGTCCTGCTTGCGGGAGTCCACCACATCCGGTATCCGGAGGGCAGCCGAGAGCAGCAGCGCCGTATCCTGCGGAGAACCTGTCCTGTGGGTTACCGTTTCGGAGACCGCGTCGCGGACCTGCCACAGTTCGGTAAAATACGCCTTCAGCAAGTCGGTATTGAGTTTTTTGCCTGCATCGGCGGAATTGGGTTCCCAGCTCATGTAAAAGTCAATGGTACCCCGCTTAAGGGCCTGCGCCAGCTGCTGACGCACGGAGATTTCCTTGTCTTTGGGAAGGAGGGGTGACTTGATGTTGATATCGGCGCTTTTTCCGTTCAGCGTCCGGATTTCAACCGTCATCTTGCCGCTTTCCCATACGGCTTCGGCTTTGCCGTAGCCTGTCATCGATTGAATCATGCGTTCTTTTTTTCCTTTTATCTTGCAAAAATACGAAAAATGTGGCAAATATTTGCTAACTTTGTCCCATCATTTGACGGGGATGTTTTGGTTTTGACAGCATCGATGTCGGATGGTAAGCACGCCGGGCGCTGTGGGCCTGCCCGTTAATCACGACCTTCAAACAATTAGTTGGCAACAACAATTATGCACTCGCTGCCTAATTTGACCAAGTCAATTAGCTTAATCTGCGCCGCCTAGGCTGCGGCGCCGACGAGTATCCCTCGGACTTTAGGCCGGTTCTGTTCCGAATCAGGGGTATCATTCAAACCGGATGCACAGGGGGACTCCTTTAAACCCTGCCAAGACACAAAGGATAAGGGTCAGTTAGCCCGTCTTCCGGCAGGCTCTCCCCGACAACCAAAGGAAGAATAAGCGTGTAGAAAGCCCTCTGGTGCGTTGTTTGGACGGCGGTTCGAGTCCGCCCATCTCCACATGAAAGGCTGAAAATCAGCTGCTTACCGAAAGGGACACCCACAGGACACCCAAACGTCCGTCGGTGTCCCTTTTTTGAAATGATAAAACGAGTTGCTTCCGTCTATGAAAGGTTTTTCTAACGGGCGGCTTGTTCGCGGTATTCTTTCGGGGTCAT
>CADBPR010000041.1 GCA_902796555.1 uncultured Bacteroidia bacterium | reverse complement strand
CACCGCTACGACCTCCTACCCTTGCTGCCTTCCGGCCCTGGGGGAGTTCAGAGGGAGCTGGTCGTGTACGACTTTCCCGATGCAAAGGTAGGCTTTTTTTCTGAGAAAACAAACTATTCGAGTACTTTGTCCTCCAGCGGCCATCCCGTAATCGTGGAAACATACGGCAGAATCGCATGGGCCCATTTCTTGTGGCCGGGATAGGCCGGATGCCAGCTGGCGCCCAGGTCGGAATCCCAATTAATCGCCATCGGACACAGGGCCATCATCCAGACGGCAGGCATCCCGCAGTGGTCCACCACCTCCTTGATATAGACCCGCATCTGCTCGTCGGAAGGCCCGGCGACACAGAGGACGGGATGGTTCTCCCCGTAATTGTCCTTGATCTGCCGCAGCAGACGGAAATAATTGTCTTTGAACGCTTTGATATTCGGCTGACGGCCACAGGAAAAATCATTCGTACAGAGGTATACCACCGTCATGGCCGGCTTGTATCCCCCGCCCTGCCAGGCGCCGCCGTCTTTGTCGCAGTCGAAAAGGCAGCCGTAGCGGTCCGGCATATGCCAGCCGCGCCCGCCGTCATCATAGTTCCGGGCGATGCCCTGACCGGAATGGGCGGCCAGGATATAATCGGCCCCGAAATAGCGGCTGATGATGGTCGCATAGGTCTTGTTGGCATTCTCCGTCTCGGGCTTGAAGGGGTCGGTCCGGACGGAATTTTCACTGCCGTAGCCGCAGGTATAAGAGTCACCGACGAATTCGAGCAGACGGGGACGCAGCCCTTCTGCCTGCAACAGGGCGCCCTGCGTAATGAAACTGTGGAAGGTCGTTCTCCCCTGCTCGGCCTCGGTCCGTTTCTGAATCGCGACGCGGTGCGGTCCCTTGGTCTTGATTTCGGTGGCGTCAAACAGGACCAGCAGGCTGTCCTGGCCGGCCGTCGCCACAATCTTGTCCGGCTCCCCGGTCATCTCGCGGTCCAGCCAGACATTGTAATAGTTCTTTTTCGTATCGGAAACCCGGACAGCCAGGTACCGGCCCTCGAAAGCGACCCGGGCATAGACCCCGGTCCAGTCAAACGAAACATTTCCGTCCTGCACCAGGGTGCGACCGACAAAGGTGATGCGGCTGTCGCCGGCGGGCGTTACCGTTTCTTTCGGCGCGGCCATTGCAGAAATGCCCAGCATCAGGGCCAAGATGATACATATCTTTTTCATGCCATGAATTTTTTCCAAATGTAAGAAAAAATGCGTATGTTTGCAAAGATACAAACCTCTTAGCCATGGCTGACGAAAAGATTATTTTCTCGATGAATGGTGTCGGCAAGGTCCTGCCGCACAACAACAAGGTGATACTCAAAGACATCTATCTTTCCTTCTTCTACGGCGCCAAAATCGGCATCATCGGTCTCAACGGAAGCGGCAAATCCACCCTGCTGAAAATTATCGCCGGCGTGGAGAAAGCCTACAAGGGTGAGGTCGTATGGGCCCCGGGCTACAGCGTGGGCTACCTGGAACAGGAACCGCAGATGGACCCGGAGAAGACCGTCCTGGAAGTCGTACAGGAAGGCGTGCAGGAAGTGATGGACCTGTTGGCGGAATACAACGCCATCAATGAGGCTTTTATGGACCCCGAGCTGGACCCGGACAAGATGACGGAGCTGATGGAACGCCAGGGCGAGCTGACGGAAAAGATTGAACATCACGGCGGTTGGGAGATTGACGCCAAGCTGGAACGGGCGATGGACGCCCTGCAGTGCCCGCCTTCCGAAGCGCTTGTGAAAAACCTTTCCGGCGGCGAGCGGCGCCGGGTCGCACTCTGCCGCCTGCTGCTGCGCGAGCCGGACGTTCTCCTGCTGGACGAGCCCACCAACCACCTGGACACGGAGAGTATCCAATGGCTGGAAGCCCATCTCCAGCAATACAAGGGGACCGTCATCGCCGTAACGCACGACCGGTATTTCCTGGACAACGTGGCGGGATGGATTCTGGAACTGGACCGCGGCGAGGGCATTCCGTGGAAGGGCAATTATTCTTCCTGGCTGGACCAGAAGACCAAACGGCTGGCCATGGAAGAAAAGCAGGAAAGCAAACGGCGCAAGACCCTGCAGCGCGAGCTGGAATGGGTGCGGATGGCACCCCGGGCCCGCCAGGCCAAGCAGAAAGCCCGTCTGGGAGCCTACGAAAAACTGGCTGCTGCCGATGCGCGCGAGAAGGAATCCAACCTGGAAATCTATATCCCCAACGGACCGCACCTGGGCAACAAAGTCATTGAATTCCACAATGTTTCAAAAGCCTACGGAGACAAACTGCTCTTCGAGAACCTGGACTTTGTCCTGCCGCCGGCCGGTATCGTGGGCGTCATCGGTCCGAACGGCGCCGGCAAGACGACGCTGTTCCGCCTGATTATGGGCATCGAGCAGCCCGATGCGGGACAGATTGAAATCGGAGAAACGGTGAAAATTTCCTACGTAGACCAGCAGCACCGGAGCATCGATCCGGACCTGACGGTGTATGAAACGATAGCCGGCAATTCCGAATGGGTGCGGATGGGCGGACGCGACATCAACGCCCGTTCGTGGGTCTCACGCTTCAATTTCAGCGGCGCGGACCAGGAAAAGTTGTGCGGCGTGCTGTCCGGCGGTGAACGCAACCGGCTTCACCTGGCGCTGACGCTCAAGGATGAGGGCAATGTCCTCTTGCTGGACGAACCGACCAACGATGTGGACGTGAACACGATTCGCGCCCTGGAAGAGGGTTTGGACAGTTTCGCGGGCTGCGCCGTCGTCGTCAGTCATGACCGCTGGTTCCTGGACCGTATCGCGACGCACATCCTGGCCTTCGAGGGCGAAGGGAAGGTGGTGTTCTTCGACGGAAACTATTCCGAGTACGAGGAAAACCGCAAAATGCGGCTGGGAAATGTGGAGCCCAAGCGCTTCAAATATAAGAAACTGATGGAATAGATACAACTTCGCATTATTTTTGCTATCTTTGTTTTCCACCAAGACCGTGACTATGATCAATAAGAAGATAGAAATCAACTACGAAGTCTATACCTCCATCGAGGAACTTTCGCCCGCCGACCAGGAACTCGCCCGTGCCGCCATTGCGGCACAACGGACTTCCTATGCGCCCTATTCTCGTTTCAATGTCGGTGCGGCCGTGCGGCTTGCCGACGGGACCATCGTCCCCGGTTCCAATCAGGAAAATGCCGCTTCGCCTTCCGGGCTCTGCGCCGAACGCACGGCGATGTTCGCCGCCGGCGCACAGCATCCCGGTGTGCCGATGGTATCGCTGGCCGTCGTCGGCGGTCCCAACCAGCAGATGTGCCACTATCCGGCCACCCCTTGCGGTGCCTGCCGGCAGGTGATGGCCGAGTATCAGAAACTCGGCAAGCAGCCGATGTCGGTGATACTGCTGGGTGAACGGGAAATCTGGAAGTACGCCCGCGTGGACGACATTCTTCCCTTCACCTTCACCAGTCTGGACTAAGAAGTTGTTCTGATAAGAATCAGAACCATTTCATAATAACTTCTGACACCGCCCGCCCCTATCAACGATTTGTGCCACCCTCGGCATCATGAGAGGGAGGGGCTCAAATGCGGTTTCAGGCAGGTCGGTTCCCGTTGGCCATATGCATCGCCTGCATCCCTTTTGCAGCCTGTGCCACCCTCGGCATCATTAGAGCGAGGAGCACGCGCGGAGGAAGGGATACCCTCCAGGGGGCTTGTGCACCCTCGCACAAGGGTAGGGGGAGGGGCCCGTTGGATACAAGTTCCCGCAGTAGCGGGGACGCGGGAGACATTGGGAGGGGCCGGAACGGAGCGAAGCGCAGTGGAGTCCCCCTGGAGAGTATCCCTTCCTCCCAATCCATATGTATATAAAAAGAGAGGGTGTATTCCTTGAAAGTCTTAGAATACACCCTCGGCAGCAAAAGGGACGCAGGCGTGCTAAGCCAACGTACTAAGCCAACGTGCTACTTGAGCCGGTAGAGCACCAAGGCATTGTTCGTATCGGAGCCCAGCACATAGGTGGTATTCCCCACCTGGCGCACGGCGCAGCCGCCGACCATGTTTCCGTTGGGATTGACGTCCAGCACCGGAACCTCGGCGCTGGCCTGGCCGATGCCGAGTACCAGTCCGCCGTCGGACGGCGTCGTGGAAAGCGTCACATACAGGCTGTCATTGCCGTCGGCGTTGGGCAGAATCTTGACGATGCGGATGGTACTGTAATATTTGTTGTCCACACTGTCAGTCAACGATGTATAAGCCAGATACTTGGAACGGCCGAATGCGAAGAACTGCGGGTCGAACATGCCCAGATAGCCCGGGAACTGACCGGCGAACGACAGACCGTCCGGACTGCGGCCCCAGATGGAAGTGACGGTCGTCGTCAGGTTAGCGCCCCAGAGCACATAGGCATCCGTATCCAGGAAACGGGTAGCACCGACGATGTTGCTGGCCTTATGGTAGTCGCTGGTCCAACCGTTCTCGCCGAAATAGCCCTCGGGGACTTCCGTCTTTCCGCCCTTGACCGGGAAAATCCAGAAGCGGCCGCCCACGTCATAGTTCACAAAGACGATTTCGCCGTCCTGGAGCGTACCGTTGAAGGTCATCTTGTCGCCCAGGCGGGCAGAAGCGTCCATATTGGTCGGATGGCCCACATTATAGGTAAGGAGCACTTCCGGGGCAGAGGTGACGGAGGTCCATTTGTAGACCTTGAGTTCCTGCCGGTTACGGGCGAGGTTGCAGACCAGGAGGGCCGTACCGCCATTGCCGTCGTCGACGACCTGGCAACCGCTCACCGTATGGGTCGCATCGGTTGTTACACCCGTCATATCCAGGGTCTTGACCTGGGAAGGGTCGGTAATCGGGAAAAAGAAGACTTCCGTCTCACCGCCTTTCTGGCGCGGCATATAGACATACTGGTCATCCATGGCGACGGAACGGTTCCAGTCACCGCCCAGACCGGGCAGCGGGGCCGTGGACCACCAACCGTCTTCCGCCCGCTTGGCCCAGACCAGTTCCGCCTCGGGCATGGCTACCAGGCTGGCCGGGAAGAGTTCTCCGCCCTCGGCCACCATTTCAGGATGCCAGATACAGTCGGCTCCGGGCACCTGGTCCACCGTATAATAGGTAGCGACATTGTCCCCCTTGACATTGGTGTCTTCCTCCCCGTTGCCGAAGGTGATTTCGGAGGTCCAGAGGCTGTAGAAATTGATACAGGCCGCTGAAGCGGAGGAGAAGGTATTGCCGGCGAAAGTCAGCACCGGGCCGGATTCATTGGCATAATAGGCTTCGTCGCCGATATCTTCACCCACCCGGATGGCATATTTGGAATAGAAATCTTCGAACTGGTTGCCCAGAATCTCGGCCTGGGCATCGTAAAGCTGCATCATCCGCTGGCCGGCCCCCTTGAAGGTACAGCCGCGGACGACATCCGCCTCACCCTCGCCGATGGTCTCGCCGCGGAGCACCACGGCGGTCGTGTTCTCATGCATCCGGGATACGTCGAGGGTCACGCCTTCCATGGAAAAGCCGTATTTGGCGTCATGGACGAAAACGGCAAACGGATAGTTGTTGCGGTCCTTGATTTCGATGGCCGGTTTTTCGGGCTGCACCTTGTCCGGGATGATGGAGAAATTCTTGAGGGACACGGCGACCTGCTTGATTTCAATCGAACCGTCCAGCACCGCACCCGTTTTACCGATGATGGACACCGGGAAATTCACGTCCTCACTGGACAGCAGGATGTTCTCCGCCAGGGTCCCGGAAGAAAGGGTGAACACCGCTTCTTCGCCGGCCGTGCGCGCTGCCTCGAGAGCGGCGGCAAAGGTCTCGAATCCGGTTTTTCCGTTCAAAATCACCTTTCCTTCCACAATCACAGGCACTTCAGGGCCTGCGGACGGGTCCGGACTCGGGTCATCGGATGTGACAGGTGCAGGTTCCTGGGAAGGGTCCGGCTTCGGTGCCGGTTCCGGGGTCTTGCTGCAGGCGGCCGACAGGGCCGCGGCAGTCATCAGCATCAGAAAAATCTTTTTCATCGTATGGTTTGTTTGATTATCAGTTTATATGATTCGCACCACAGTACACCTAAGTACGGGGACAAATATACGGATTTTTCATGGAAATGCAAGCACACCGGTACGAAAAGAAGCAAGGCGGCCCGCAAAGGCCGCCATGCATCCATAAAAAGGAGTAAATAAATTTATCTGTATTAATTTAACCCCAATTACTTAATCGTGATTTCATAACCGACCAGACCCAGGTTCATCACAAAGCCGTATACCTGGACCTTGTTCTCAGCGGTCTTGGCAAAGACCACGTCGCCAATCTGGTTCTGGTTGGCAGCAATAGCGTTCGGTCCCAGCATCGTACCGCTGGAATAGGCGAAGGGCGAGAACATGCCCTGGACGCCCCATCCCATGCCTTCGCGGCCATCCTCATTGGTGGAGGAACGGGAGGCGAAGACCAGGCCGTCGGTCAGCGAGGAGGCGGCAGGAGTCGCCGTGATATCACTGACGACCAGCTGATAGTAGAACTGGTTGTTGCCGAATGTATCGGCACTGCCGGCATACCAGCCGTTCAGGACACCCAGGAAACGTTTGTCACCGGCTGCAATGTAGTCGCCGCCGATGGCGCAACGCTGATAGGTGCCGCCGCCCATATACCAATAGGCATCGCTGAGCGTGAACAAGGTGCTGTTGTATGCGATATACTGACGGAACTGACCGGAAACGGTGATGGCGTCGATGGCCTCGGCCGTCTTACCGGTACCGGAAATCGGAATCACGTTGCCGCTGTACCAGGAAGAGCCCTCATAGATGCTCTCCTTGGGATAGGTGGCATCCGGAGCGCCGTTCGTATAGGTGACATAGACACTGACACCCTGTGACGGGGCTGCAGAAGCCATGACGGCGTCGGAGGTCAGGTCGCCCGCAATCTTCAGGTTGCTGAAGGCATACGTGGAACTGACCCAGTGCCAGAGACCGGCCCAGAGCTGCGCTTTCGGTTTGGCGCTGATACCGTCTGTCCACACCAGGGTACGGACATCACCGTTGGCGCCGGAATCCGTCCGGTTGTCGCAATAGTAGAGGGCGGCCAGATGGCCGGCATCGTCAGAGGCAATCGCCCAGATGGGCAGGTCTGCCACACCCTCGGTATTGACGAGGTTGTCGCCCAGGTACTCACCGGTGAAGCGGTTGTAGACCGGCATCTTGGAGGAATCGTAGGCGTTGGAGAGAATCAGGTAGTCCCCCACCACGGCGATGGTGCGATGCGCATCCTTGGTCATGCCGTTCGGGGTCTCCACGGTCGGCTGGAAGCCGAAGAGCGGTTTGACCTCGTAGGCAGGGCCCTGGGCGACCGTAATCACATTCCCGTCGATGGTCACCGCGGGCGTGAAGCCGTCGGCCGTCGCGCCGTTCGCCTTGTAAGCCGGGCTGAACT
>CADBPR010000040.1 GCA_902796555.1 uncultured Bacteroidia bacterium | reverse complement strand
CCACCTCTTGGTCTTGCTCAGGGGACGGGTTTCCATAATGAGGACGGTATCGCCTTCATCGCACTCGTTCTTTTCGTCCTGGGCCACAAACTTGGTGGTCTTCTTTACGAACTTGCCGTAAATGGGGTGTTTCTCCTTGGACTCAACAGCAACGACAATCGTCTTGTCCATCTTGTTGCTGACGACAACACCGATTCTTTCTTTACGAAGATTTCTTTCCATGGGGATGAAATTTAGTTCTGTTCTTTCTCTTTCTCGGCGAGAACGGTAATCATCCGGGCGATGTCCTTCCTGGCCTTCTTAAACTTAGATGTGTCCTCTAATGGAGAGATTGCGTGGTTAATCCTCATGCTGTCGAGGTTCGCCTTTTCTACTCCGATGCGGTCCCGCAGATCTGCGACGGACATTTCGCGTACTTCAGATATTTTCATTTCTTCTCTTCCATTAAATTATTCGACATAATCCCTGCGGACGATGAACTTCGTAGCGATAGGGAGCTTGTGGGAAGCCAGACGCATGGCCTCTTTCGCAGTCTCGAGGGTAACACCCTCAGCCTCGAAGAGGATACGGCCGGGAGTAATCGGGCATACGAATCCTTCGGGATCGCCCTTACCCTTACCCATACGGGTTGACAACGGCTTCTTGGTGATCGGCTTGTCGGGGAAGACCCGAATCCATACCTGACCTTCACGGTTCATATGGCGGGTTATAGCCTGACGGGCTGCCTCAATCTGCTGTGCGGTGAGCCAGCAGTTCTCAAGCGTTTTAAGTCCAAAAGAACCGAAAGCGAGCTGGTTGCCGCGCTGGGCATTGCCTTTCATCACGCCTTTCTGTGACCTTCTGTACTTGGTTTTCTTTGGTTGTAACATTGCTGTATTACTTTTAAAAATATTCGCAAAAACCCCTAAATCGTTGAGAATCAGCTGGTTGGGCGAACTTCTCCTCATTTATGGGATTGCAAAGGTACGAATTTTTTCTGGATTTACAACAAAAATCAAAAAATTTTTCAATCTTTTTGACACGCTTTTTTAACAGCTAATTCTCGCTGTTTTAATCGTTTACGCCTTTTAACGAAAAATTTTTGTCAGAATTTTCGACACGGACCTGCCTTATCGCGTCATCCGGGGCAAGCGCTCCCCTCCTTCCTGCTGTTGCATCTATCGCTGCCGAAGTCCGTGGCATGATATCTGATTAAACAGAATATTGCTATCTTTGCGAAGATGATGAAAGGCCGGTGGGCATACGGATTGGCGGGCGCGCTGATGTTGGCGTGCCTGGGCGCACATGCCCAGGACAAACCGGTGTCCCAGGTGGTCTACAAGATGCCGAAAGAGGGTAATTTCATGCGCTATCTGGTGGAAGACGGCGACACGGTCTATATCGCCAAAATCCGCCCCTCTTACTGCGTCGCCCACGGCAAGGCCCGGCGCAACTGGCGGGACTACTACCGCCTGGTCCACAACTTCGGAAAAGTATACAACTACGCCCTGGAAGCCGGCCGGCTCAAACGCGAAATCGACAGCACCTACGCCGCAGCGCCCATGACGGTACGCATGCAGGAGAAATACATCGGCGCCATCCAGGACGAACTGCTGGACAAATACGAGCCCGTTCTGCGGGAAATGACATACTCTCAGGGCAAGCTGCTAATCCGGCTCATCGACCGGGAGACCGGCGTCACCCCCTATGATATCATCCGTGACTACAAAAGCAGTGCGGCAGCCGTGTTCTGGCAGGGTATCGCCAAGCTCTTCGAAGGCGACCTGAAAACACACTATGACCCGCAGGGAAAGGACCGGGAGACCGAGGAACTGATTGACATCTGGAACAAGGGCGAATACACCACCCTCTACCAGTCCATCTTCGGAAAAGACCCGGAAATCGGCGTCGTGCCGCGTTACGGCAAGAAGGCCATGGCCCAGCAGGAAAAAGCGGCGAAGAAAGCCGCCCGCGAAGCCGAGCGGGCCCGCAAAGCGGAAGAGAAGGCGGCCAAGAAAGCGGCGCGGGAAGCCGAAAAAGCCGCCCGGCGAGCCGGACGGCGATAAGTCTTAGCTGTTCAATCTTAGTCTCTGGAAACAGAATAGACAATCTGGAACGTCGGCACCTGGCCGGTAGACGCCGGTCCGTTCAGGACAGCCCGGTAATACCGGTGCGTATCCATCATCGTCTGGGTCTGCGTCTTGGAACTGGAAGACGAAGAGGATGAGTACAGGGCCGCCAGCATGGCATAATTGTAATAGTTGTTGTAATAGTTGCCATAGCCGCCGTAACCGCCGTAGCCGCCATACCCGTAACCGCCGTAGCCACCGTAGCCGCCATAACCGCCGTACATATTGTTGTAATAACTGGCGTACGCAAGCTGCTGCAGATAGTTGGAATAATCGCTGCTGGAAGATGAATTGCGGGTCGTAATCACCTCGTCCGCCATGGCCAGCAGCCAGATGTCATAATTCTCAATCTTCGACTCGTCCTGGAGTTTCAGCAGGTTCTGGATATGATAGGTAATGTCCGGCGTATAGCAGCCGTAGTCCACGAGCCGCTTGATGTCCCCCTGGTCCTCGTCCTCGTTGCTGGCATCCGAGATACCGGCATACCGCACGTTGCCGTCTTCGAGCCGGATCCGGCAGGTCGGGCTGAGCCCGTCCGGGAACCAGGCCATGTTGTCCAGGTCCTCGGTATAGTCAAAAGGCAGGATGAGGCTGGCACGGTTGACAATCACCTTCGACGGGTCTGCTCCGGCCTTGGCCATCAGCTCCAACACCTTGTCTCGCAGCGCCTTGGCCTTGATGACCGGCTTTACGCCCATGCCGCCCTCGACATAGATTTCACCGGCTGCGGCGCCCTGGAAAGCCGCGCTCTCCTCGTGCGTCAGGTTGTAGGCGACCTGGGGATACTCCGCTACCGTCGTGGCGGTCACGCCCTTCAGGTCGTACAGCGCGTTGGGCCCCAGATAGAACACGAAGGACGTATCCACATCCTTGCGGGTGCCGTAATCCGCCGTGATTTCCAGTTCGGCATAGCTGCCGTAAATCACGCTGCCGCTGACGTCGATGGGCAGTTTGAACATATTGATGCGGCCGCCGGTCTCCACCGGCACGTCGGTCTCGATGTAAATACCCGGGAAGACATTCTCGTATTTCTCGATATCGAGGGTGTCCTTCTTGGCCGCGATATCCGCGCCCAGCTTCTTGTAATCGGACACGAATTTCTCCGCCCAGGCCTGGGTAAAGGCAAATTCAAGCGTATCCGCACCGTTGTAGACCGGGATGCCCTGGGTAATGCGGGCGCTGCGGTCGATATCCAGCTCCGGACGCGCTTTCTTGAAGTCCATCCGCTTTTTCAGGGGATAGACGTGGACATTCTGCAGGATGTGCTGCTGGGTCTTCACCACGCAGGACACGCTGTCGGGAATACCGGTAAAGGTAAAGCTCTTGACGCGGGTGTTCGTCCCCAGGTCGAGGGTATCCTGCACCGGCACCAGGGAAAAGGCCGTGGAGCGGGTCGTCGTGCCGAAGAAATCATCCTTGACGGCACCGAAAGTGAAACGGTACAGGCTGTAGGTGGACAATCCGTCCGGGACATCCATGCGGATGTCTGTCAGCGGGAAGTTCTCGACATGGAGGTCATACTGCTGGTTCACCGCCAGGAAATCCTGGCCGAGTTCCGTATTGACCGGGACACAGGAAAAACAGCAGAGCAGCCCGGCGGCTGCTCCTATCAAGGGCAGTAATATGCTAGACTTTGTCATAAAACGCGTTATACTCGTCCAACCAGGTTCCATCCTCCATGGCTGCCGGATGGAATGGCAGAATCGGTACGGAAAGCCCTTCGCAATACGCCTTCAGGCCGGCATCCAGGCCGTCGGCGGCATAAATGACGCCGTCGCTGTACCGCGCTGCCAGTTTCGCAAGATTTATGCCAGTGGGCTCTTCCAGCTCCACGGTATCGGCAGGCTTGACTTTGCCGAAGGCGACGAGTTTGCGGAAATCGGCCCCGAAGGGGGTGGAAGGGGTATCGTCATACAGGGACAGCACGATTTTGCTGTTTGCGAAAATCGGATCACCCTTGTACACTTTCTTGAGATAGAGCGGCAGGATATGGGAAATCCAGCCGTGGCAGTGGATGATGTCCGGCGCCCAGCGGAGCTTCTTGACCGTCTCCAGCACGCCGCGGGCGAAGAAAATCGCCCTTTCGTCGTTGTCGGCGAAAAAGTTCCCCTCGTCGTCGCAATAGGTCTGCTTGCGGCGGAAATAGTCCTCATTGTCAATAAAATAGACTTGCAGGCGCGCCGCTGCGATGGAGGCCACCTTGATAATCAGCGGACGGTCCACATCACCGATGATGATATTCATCCCGGAGAGGCGGATGACCTCATGAAGCTGGTTCTTCCGCTCGTTGATGCAGCCGTAACGGGGCATGAATGAGCGGATTTCCCGTCTGCGTTCCTGAATCCCCTGGGGAAGCCGGCGGCCGATGGTGGCGATGGGACTTTCCGGAAGGTAAGGGTAGATTTCAGAATTAACAAACAGTATTTTCTTGGCGGTCTCTCCCATTTTCCAAAATTTTTTTCATACAAAGGTACGAAAATTTTTTCATATTTCGATAAATGATTAACTTTGAAGGCTGAAATTAGGCAGACTATGGCAAATCGTGAACGCGCGCTGATACGAAGAAGGATACGCAATGCGTACCTCTCGGCGGTAGTGAGCACCTCGCTGGTGCTGCTGCTGGTGGGCGTGGCCAGCATGCTGCTGGTCAATACCGGCAGTGTGTCCGATTGGTTCAAAGAGCACATGGAAGTGTCGGTCATCATGAAGCCCGACGCCACCGAGGAGCAAGCCGAAAAATACCGGGAAGGCATTGCCTTGCAGCCTTTTATCGGCAGCACGACGCTGGTTTCCCGCGAGCAGGGCGAGGCCGAGATGAAGCAGATGCTGGGCGAGGATTTCATGAGCGTTTTCGAGACCTCCCCCATCCCGGTTTCGGTCAACGTAACGCTGAAGGCGGACTATGTTTCGCCCGACAGCCTGAAGGTGGTGGAAAAAGTCCTGGCGGCCGCGCCGGAAGTGGACGACGTAGTCTATCAGCAGTCGCTCGTGGAGTCGCTCAACGCAAATCTCCGCAAGATTTCCCTGGTCATCGCCGTCTTCATCGCCCTGCTGCTGGTCATCTCTTTCACCCTGATCAGCAACACGATGCGCCTGAGCGTCTATGACAGGCGCTTCGCCATCCATACGATGAAACTGGTGGGCGCCACCCGCGGCTTCATCCGGGGGCCCTTCCTGCTGCGCTCCGCCTTCCTGGGGCTGTTCTCCGCCTTCCTGGCCATCCTGATGCTGGTGGGCATCCTCTTCTTCATCCGGGCACAGTTTGCGCAGTTGTTCGAGGTATTCCGCCTGGACCTGCTCCTGGTGGTAATCGCCATCGTCATCACGGCCGGCGTCCTGATTTGTATGCTGAGCACCTGGATTGTGGTGAACCGGCTCCTGTCGCTCAGCAAAGACGAATTATACTACTGATATTGATATGGAAAACAACAACGATAAAATGCCGGTGACCCGCGGCGGAATCAAGCTCTTGATGATTGGCGTGGTGGTGATGTTCGCCGGATACATCCTGATGATTGGCGGCGACAGCGGCGACCCGGCCGTGTTCAGCGAAGCCATGTTCGACTTCCGCCGGCTGGTGGCGGCGCCGCTGGTGATTCTCTGCGGCATCGTCATCGAGGTGGTCGCAATTATGAAAGTATCTAAAAAACAGTAAGTTATGGAGTGGTGGCAGGCATTGTTGCTGGGGCTCGTACAGGGACTGACCGAGTTCCTGCCGGTCAGCAGCAGCGGACATCTGATGATTTTCAAAGAATTGCTCGGCGTGGACGGCGAAGGATTCCTGGATTTCACCGTACTGGTGCATCTGGGGACCGTCTGCAGCACCTTGGTCGTCTTCTGGGGCGCCATCTGGGGACTTCTCAAAGGGCTTTTCCGATTCAAATACAACGATGAGACCGACTACATCTGCAAACTGATTGTCTCGATGATTCCGGTCGCCATCGTCGGCGTCTTCTTCAAGGACCAGGTCGAACAGCTGTTCGGCGATTCCCTCACCCTGGTGGGCGCAGGGCTGCTGTTCACGGCGGCCATGCTCTTTTTCTCCGACCATTTCGCTTCCTGGTTCAAGGGACCGGCGGCCCGGGAAAACACCCATCGGAACGGGATTTCCTACCTGCAGGCCTTCCTGGTGGGCATCGGTCAGGCTGTGGCCGTAGCCCCGGGCGTATCCCGCAGCGGCACCACCATCGCCACCGGCCTGATGAGCGGGGTCAAACGCGACGTAATGGCCCAATTCTCCTTCCTGATGGTCCTGGTGCCCATCATCGGCGAACAGTTGCTGGATGTCGTGAAAAGCATTTCCGCCACGGGGCAATTCTTCAGCGGAGAAGTCAGCGGCGTGAGTCTGCTGCTGGGCTTCCTGGCGGCTTTCGCCTCCGGGCTTTTCGCCTGCAAAGCCATGGTCGCACTGGTACGCAAGGCCAAACTGTCCTGGTTCGCCCTGTACTGTGTTGTCATTGCCATCGTGATTTTCATCCTTGGCGCGTAACCTGACATACTTCGCCTCCGACGTCCACCTGGGCCTGGACTACAAGTATCCGGCCCGGCGGGAGGAGCGTTTCGTAGCCTTCCTGCGCAGCATTCCCGCTGCTCAGACCGAGGCCCTGTACCTGCTCGGGGACATCTGGGATTTCTGGTACGAATACGACGACGTGGTGCCCCGCGGCTATGTCCGCGTACTGGCCGCCCTGACGGCGCTGATAGACGACGGCGTGAAGGTGTATTTCTTCCCGGGCAACCACGACATCTGGACCTACAGCTATTTCGAGAGCCTGGGCATGGTCAAACTGCAGCAGCCGCATTTTGTGACCATCGCCGGCAAGCGCTTCTGCCTGGGTCATGGGGACGGGCTCGGCAAAGGGATGTACGGCTATAAATTCCTGCAGTGGATTTTCCACAACCGCGTCCTGCAGAAACTCTTTTCCACCCTTCACCCGCACCTGGCCTTCAGCCTGGGCAAACGATGGTCCCGCGGCAGCCGGCTGGCCAAAGGGGAAACCTACCGTTTCCAAGGACCGGAAGAGCCTCTTTATCAGTATGTTGACAAGATGAAAGAGCGGGCGGACTATTACATTTTCGGCCATTACCACAGCCATTACGAGGCCAACCTGCCCCATGGCGGACGCCTGCTGCTCACCCGCGACTGGATGGACCGTTCCAACTGGTATGTCTTCGACGGCGAGACCGTCACCTACGTCGAACAGAAAGACCCCCGCTTCGTACGATAAAAAATAAACAGGGCGGCCCCGGAAAGGGTCGCCCTGAAAGGTATCAGTGGCTGAGATTATTCAGCGAGTTTTCCTTTTACGTACTCAATGGCGTCGCCAACGGTGGAGATACCACTGCCTTCCTCGTCGGAAATCTTGATGTTGAACACGCGTTCGAACTCCATGATGAGTTCTACGGTGTCGAGAGAATCGGCGCCGAGATCGTTGGTGAAGCTGGCGGATTCGGTGACCTCAGACGGTTCAACGCCGAGCTTGTCCACGATAATAGCCTTAACTTTGTTAACGATTTCTTCCTGTGTCATAGCTGTTAAATTTAGTTTATATTATTAATACACATATTCTTACCGATGCAAGCGCACAAGCGTGGCTTCACATACAGACTGCAAAGTAACGAAAAATTTCCCAATTATAAAAGTCTTTGACGCAAAAGATACCCTACCGCGTTTCTGGTTTGCTCATTTTCAGCCACATACGCAGGCCGTTAAAGGCATTCAGCAGGTAGAAGCCATATTTGATGAGGCTGACGATGGCGTAGGTGGCCCCGGCCTGGGTTCCGAGCACCCGCGCCCACAGGACCACGGAGCACAGGTCGACCACAATCCAGAAGAACCACTGGTCCATAAATGCCAGCGACAGGAGAATCTGACCGACGATATTGGCCCCGAAAATGGCCGCATCCATGGCAATCTTCAGATAATCCAGTTCCACCCCCTTGGCCAGGTCGATGCGGAGCAGCACATAGAACGCTACGGCAACACCGGCCAGGTAAGCCAGGCTGATCCACAGCAGGTTTTTCCAGCCCAGGCGCCGGGCCCGGACCTTCTTTCCGGTATCGGCCGACGCGTCCCGCTTCTTCCATTGCCACCAGCCGACGAACTGCATCGGCAAGAAGTACAGCAGGTGCAGGGCGAAGTTGCCCATCACCCCGCTGTCCCACATCAGAATACAGGTAATCACGACATTCACGACGCCGAAAATAAAGGACAGGATACTGCCGTTGGCGCAGAACAGCACGTTGCAGACTCCCATCACCGCGCCTGTCGCAGCCAGCACCAGCAGGCCGGTCTTGGCCCCCGGGGTCTGGAACTTGAACAGCGTCGCCACCAGGACAGACACCAGCATGCCCCCGAAAATGAAAATATTGAAGAATTTGTTAAATTGCTGCTCGGTCATTGTCGGTATATAATTTGCAGCAAAGATAAAACCTATCTTGAGAATAAACAATAGGCCGACCCGATTGAGTCAGCCTATTTCACAGCAATCTATGATGTTCAGTTTATCGTCGTACTTAATCTGACGGAGGCTGCTACAGAGCCCGGAGCCGAGCCGATTTCAGGCGAAACCAGTTGTAGGAGCCGTCAGTAGTGACGCGGTATTCGTGGTGTTTGGACCAGGAGGCGGGACGGTCCGCCAGGACCTGGTCTTCTCCGGTATCGTTGGCCAGGTGGTCCCGGATTAAATCCTGCCACGGGCCGATCCGTTCCATGCTGGCCGGGTAGGAAAAGGGGCTGTCCTCCGCGCCCAACGCTTTCAGATAGGCCGTATACTGCTGCCGGAATTCCGCAATGGAAAGAATCTTCGGCATCAGCACACATTCGTCCAGTCCCCAACGGTATGGGTCCTGATACAAGGCGTCGGTCTGGGCGCCGCAGGGAATCGTCGTGCCCAGGGTATTGTCCATATCGTAGGGAATCAGATAGAAACGATAGTCCACCGGGTCACGGCTGTCAAAATAGAAGTACGCGTTGTTCATATCGTTCCAATAGTCGTCCCAATGACCGACAGCCACAAAGACGGCATAGGTCCGCAGCAACAGGTCCACATCGATATGCGCCTTCACCCATGCCTCGAAGCGGGACCCGGTCAGGGTGTTGAGATTGCGGATAAAGTCTTTCAGCTGGGCGCGGGCGGCTGTGAAGGCCTCTTCTCCTTGCTTGAGTTCATAGGGATATTCGCCGCCGTCGGGCTTGCGTCCCACGCCGAAACGCCAGTCGTCCCGGTCACGCAGATTGGACCCCCAGACGCCCTTCCACAGGAAGCCCGTATCACTGGCAAACTGCGGACGGTTTTCGCAGTACTCGTCATCCACGGCCTCCATCATCTGGTAGACGCCGTAATACGCCGGCTGCGGGTCGCCGGCCACATGGATATACAGACGGCAATAGGACACGGCGGCAGCCGTCCACACGCCGAAACGTTGCAACAGGTCGGAGCAGTATTTCTCGCGGATATAGGTCGGGTCCTCCTTCGCGTATTTGAGATTGATCCGGTGGACGCCCCGCAGGTCATAATCCTTGTCGCCCTTGTGGAAATGCCGGAAATGCAGGCCGAAATGGACGTGCTTCCAGCGTCCGGCTCCGCTCTCATGTGCTTGTCCCGCAGCTCCTTCCGGGCGGCGGCGGGATGTCTGCCCGCGCAGCCGAAGGCCGGCATCCTGCACCACGGTACGCTCGTTGTCCTTGATGAATACAGCATCGCAGTGGATATATTCCCGGGTCTTGGAATCCTGGTCATACAAGGTCAGCAGCCGGTTCCACTCGTCCAGGCTCACCTGGACGGTCAGGCGGGGCAACGCCGTATCGTCAAAAACATAGGCCGTGCCTTTCGCCGTCGGAGCAGGCGGTGTCACGGCCGGGTCCGGTTCCGTACGGATATCCATCCGCCCGCACGAAAGTGCCAGCAGCAGCGACAGATATCCGCAGAACCGTTTCATCTATGATTCAATCACAATCATCGTCCAGTATTTCAGGGACGGGACGGTAACGGTGATGGAGGAGCCGCCGGCTTTGTAATCAGCCGCTTTCGGCGTACCGCCGTCGATATCCGGCGACGCTACCCAGACCCGGTTCACCGTCCGGCTGGAACGCACGCTGATGGTAAAACTGCCGATCTGGGCCGGCTCCTTCTGGGTACGGTCGTCGTCACGCCAGTCCAGATGGGCGGCATCGGTGAAGTTCAGCAGGTGAATCACCAGCTGGTCGTTCTTCTGCGAAACATAGTAGTTCACGCAGCCTTTGACCGGTCCGTATTCGGCCAGCGTCACGCCCGCGCCGGAAACATTGAGCTTGTGGGGCTCCGCACCGTCGCGCAGGATGTTCTCATACCCCGTCAGGAAGTCGTAATAGGCCGGAAGCGCCTTTTCCAGGGCATTGTCCATCGTCATCGAATTGTCCGGGAAATACTCGTTGCAGAGCATGTGCTCACCCAGCTCCAGGTGCGACCCGCCCATGGCGAAAAGAACGGCGTCCGTCAGCAGGACGGCAGGTGTATTGAACTTGCCTTTCTGCTTATAGTTCATATACGCGGCCAGCACCATGTTCTTCTCGGGTGCCAGGCGGTGGTTCTCTTCGATAACGCGGTTCAGGTCGGTAAACTTCGTATCCCAGACCTCGTTGTACAGGAAATCGGAAGGCGCGGCGGCAATATTGGCTTGTCCATAGCGGCTTACCGCATTGAAAGCCAGCTTCTTACCCGGCTGCGCCTTTTTCATCGCAGACAGGAACTTGCCATATCCTTCCGGCACGTTGACCTGGCTGCCGGCATAATTGTACCGGTTGCCGCGGCCGCCCAGCTGGTCGATATGGAAGCCGTCGAAGTCAAAGACTTCATACACCTCGTCCACGCGGTCGGCGAAATAGTCCAGCCAACCTTCGTTGCCCGGATCCACCAGGTAGATATTGCTGCGGAAAGGAGCGCTCAGCGGGTGATAGTCCCGGCTGGAGTGGTTCTTGTCCTTGAACAGGTACCAGGTCGGGTCCACGCCGTCCTTTTCCGCCCATTCCAGGGCGCCGTAGCACAGGTCGTAGAACATCGAGGCAATGCCCACCCGGTGGGCCTCGGCGATGTATCCCTCCACGGTGCTCTTCTGGCACATGTCGCCGATGATGCTCGGCCAGTCGCTGTCGGGGCTTGCCGGGGTGCCGGCGAGGGGATGGTGGTGGTCATACATCCAGTCATAATACTGGATACCGTTGATGTGGTAGTTCTTGAGGTTGTCGATGACGGAAGCTATCTGGGACGGGGCGATGTTGCCGAAACGGGACAGGAAGCCGTAGCGCGGGAAACGGGTCCAGTCGCTGGACACGTCCACGGCTACGCTGCCGACCGTCTTGACCTCTCCTTCGCCGGACTTGCCGACCAGTTCCACATAATAGCCCTTGAAATCATTCGCGGGGGGCGTCCAGGTCCAGGTGGACGGGTCCTCCAGGAGAGCCTCCTCCAGGAGCGTGCCCAAGTGCCAGTACCGCACCGCCATGCTCTGACTGCGGTTGCAGGTAAAGGTCACGGTCTCGCCCGGGGCATACGCCGCCTTGTCGGTACGGACCGTCACAGTGCGAAGCACGGCCGTCTCAGGCAGCTTGTCCAGAACGGAACTTGCCCCGTCCGGCGTTCCCTCTTGCTGCGAAGGCTTTGTGCATCCCGCCAGCAGGATGCACAGAGCCGCAGCAATCAAATGCTTGATTTTCATTTACTTCTTCTTGATGATAATGGTCTCGTTGACCTGGTCGAGGGTAATCTCGTAGGTGCCGGCAGCGGGGATGTTCCACTTCTGGTCCAGTTCCTTGATACCCATCGTAGCCGTCTCGGCGCGGGACTTGTCCAGGAAGATGATGCTTTCCTCTTCTCCGGTCGGAGCCTTGCCGGCCGCGTCGGCCATGAACCAGGCACCATACCAGTCCGTGCTCTTGTCGCAGGTGAACTTCAGTTCGCCTTCCTTCAGCTTACCGGTCCATGTAAACACATTGGTCGGGAGCGGATTCATCGGGAGGGCATTGGCGATATCCCATCCCGCGTCGCAGGCGCTGCCAATCAGGAACATTTCCGTGAACGGCGTGAACGGCACGATGTAGGCGGCTTCCTTGCCTTCCTTGGCATAGAGGCTTACCTTGTACGGGCCGGCCGGGAGATGCCATTCGGTATAGCTGGTCTGGCTGACGGACTTGTCAGTGAGGTCTTCCCCGTCACCTGCCGCATAGTAGAAGTCTTTGTTGTTGTTCACGTCTGCGGTGAAATGGAAAGAGCCGCCGCCAGACACAATACCCTTGAAGAAGGCATAGCCGCTGCGGTACATCGCCACGGGAGACTTACTCAGGGCGCTGCCGAAGATGTACATGGAGAAGTACTTCGGACCGCCGGTCTTGGTAATGGAGATGGTCAGTTTGTCGATGTTGAGGACAATCTTGTAGTTGCCCTGCTCGGCGATGATGAACTTGTCGTCCGGGGTATCCACATGCGGAAGGGACTCATCGTCCACACGTTCACCGGTCGTCGGGTCATCCCAGAGGTGGTCGCGGTAGTAGAGGTGCTCGTCGTCTTCGCCTTTGTTGTAAGAAGGCACCCAGCCGTCCTTGGTGGTGAGGAATTTCAGCTCGCCGCCCATGAGTTCGCCGCTCCAGGTGAAGCCGCCGTCCTCGCCCTCAATCGGGCTCATTTCCACGGCGCTGGCGAGGTCCCAGCCGGCGGAGGTGGCGGAACCGATCATGTACAGGATGCTGGCCTTAGGCTCGAAAGCGGTCAGGGTGACGGTGACGCGGTTGGACACGACGTCTTCCACTTCCGTGCTGGCTATCGTCGCATAGACCACGAAGTCCATTTCGACGACGTCGCCGTTGGCATGGTCGAATTCTTCCTTGATAATCCGGTTGAGTTCACCGGCCGTGAAGGTATGGGAGGTGATGCTCGGACCCAGCGGAATCTCGTAAGCGGACTCGAGGTTGCCGCCCTTGGTGTCAATCAGGACGGAATAGCTGACACGGGCGCCGGTACCCATATTGGTCGTGGCGTTCCAGGTAAGGTTGAGAACCTCGCTGTTCTGCGTGTCGGTATTCATCTCGGGGGTTGTCGTATCGGCTTTCAGCTCAATGGGCGTATTGCCGCCGGCGGGGGTTTTCTTGTCATCTCCGCCATTGTTCTGCTCCTGCTTGTTGCAGGAAAGGGCCAGGCCCATGAGGGCGGTTGCCAGAATAAAAGTTAACTTTCTCATATTCAGTTGTTTTAGAATTAATATCCGGGATTTTGGGTAAAGAGTTCATTGGCATCGCGCTCCACCTGCGGAACCGGATAGAGGAGCCGGTTCTTGTTGACGTTTTTCTTGCCGATGCCGCGGAGGAATTTGACGGCATATTCACCGTCGTCCACACGGATCATGTCAAACCAGCGGTGCCCCTCGAAAGCAAGCTCCATCCGGCGTTCATGAATGATGATTTCCTTCATTTCGGCCTGGGTCTTGCCGGCGGGGATGTCGGCCAGTCCGGCACGTTTGCGGACGATGTTCAGCGGAATACGGGCCTGGTCCGGCTCGTTCTGGGCATTGAGGGCCTCCGCTTTCATCAGCAGCACGTCGGCGAAACGGTACACCACCGTGTTGGCCGGGCAGTTGTCCACTTTGTCGCAGATCGATACCGGCACGCACCATTTGCGGACATTATAGCCCGTCGTGGACCAGGCCGGGTCATATTCGATACCGTCGAAATCCGGGCAGCCTTCGTAGAAAATGGTGGCGTCCTTGCGCAGGTCGCCGGGCTCGTAGGCGTCGACGAACTGCTGGGTCACATGCTGCCAGCCATATCCGCCGCCACCCACCATGTTGGAGTTGCGCGGGGCCATGAAGCAGTTCAGCCACTGTGACTGGTTGTCATTGTCACTGAGCCAGTTGGTGCAGGCGGCCGGGTCGCCGGTATACTGGATTTCGAAGAGGGATTCGGGGCCGTTCTGGTTCAGTTTGCCGGTGGCCGGGTTGTACCAGTTGTCGGCGTAGGCCATCTTGCTGAGGTCATAGCCCTGGTCCTCGATATCCTGACACAGGCGCACCACTTCGTCGTAGCGGGTACCCAAGGTCAAGTAGACCTTTGCGAGCATGCACTCGGCGGCCTCCTTGCAGGCGCGGCCCAGGTCGGCGGACTTGTACTGGGCCTTGTACGGCAGGCCCTTGATGGCTTCTTCGCAGTCCTTGATAATCTGTTCATACACCTGCTCTTTCGGCGTACGGGCGATGTTGAGGGCATCGGTGGCGAAGAGCGGCTTGGTCCGCAGCGGAATGTCGCCGAAAATCCGGACCAGGATGAAGTGGTAATGGGCGCGCAGGAAATAACATTCGGCCATCAGGCGGGTCCGCAGGGCCTCGTCCATCTCCGTTTGAGGCAGGACGGACAGGGCCAGGTTGGCCCGCAGAATGCCCGGATTGGCCCGCCACAGGTCCGTAGCGGCCGCATTGGAAGGGTCAGCCGTGAAATTGGACAGCTGGACGGTCTCGATACCGTCCGTACCGCCGCCGGCGCCGACCACGCTTTCACCCGCCACCACGTCGGTGGACCAGATGCGCATGTTATAGAGTTTCGGCCACTGCAGCGGCTGATAGGCCGCGTTGACCAGGGCCACCGCATCGTCGGAAGCCAGGGTCGTACTGGTGCCCACGGAGTCATACGGCACCTGGGTCAGGAACTTGTCGCAGGATACGGCAAGAACCAATATACTGAGTATCAATAGTATCCTTTTCATAGCTGCTTAAAATTTAAGGTCCAGACCGACGGAGAAAGTGCGGGTGATGGGGTAGGTGCCCCAGTCAATCGAAGCGTTGCCGACCTCCGGGTCGAACCCGGTATAGTTGGACAGGGTGAAGAGGTTGTCGGCCGACAGATAAATCCGGAAACCGGAGATATGCAGCTTGCGGGAGACGGACTCCGGCAGGGTGTAGCCGAGGGTCAGGTTCTTCAGACGCAGGTAGCTGCCGTCTTCGATATAGCGGTCGGAAGGCCGGGTGTTGTTGTTCGGGTCGCCGTAGACGGCGCGCGGCATCTTGTTCGAGGTGCCCGGGCCGGTCCAGCGGTCCAGTACCTGTGCGTACTGGTTGCAGATGGTCGACATGGAGGTCATATCCACCTTCGTCACGTTGAAGACTTTGTTGCCGTAGATGCCCTGGAAATAGATGGCGGCGTCGAAGGGGCCGTAGCGGAAGGTATTGTTCAACGAAGCGGTGAACAGCGGCTGGGGATATCCCAGGATGACGCGGTCTTTTTCGTCAATGATACCGTCGCCGGCCTCGCCGGGGCCTTCTTTGAAACGGATGTCACCGGGCTCAGCACCCACCTGGACCGCGTAATTGTCCACCTCATCCTGGGTCTGGAAGATACCGTCCGTCTTCCAGCCGATGAAGGCGCCGATGGGCTGGTTCACCATGTTGGTACAGAAATACTGGCCGAAACCGGAGTCGTTGTAATAGACGGCATCCGTGTCGTTCAGGGACAGAATCCTGTTCTTGTTGAAGGAGATGTTGAAGTCGGTGCCCCAGTAGAACTTGCCGGTGTCGAAGTTGTCGGAACCAATCGTGATTTCCAGACCGGTGTTGCGGACCTTGCCCTGGTTGGTGTAGGGCACGTCCGTGTCGGAATAACCGGTGCTGATGGGCACGGTCATCGCGACCAGCATGCCGTTGGTGTTCTTGATGTAGCCGTCAATGCTCAGGCGCAGGCGGGACTTGAAGAAGGCAAAATCCAGACCGACATTGTACTGCTGGACCTCTTCCCAATGAATGTCAGGGTTGGACAATTTGTTGGCCACCAGGGAGTTGTATACGTTTCCATTGAAGGAATACTGGCCGGTTCCGTAGACGGAGGCGAAGGTATAGTCGCCGATTTCCTGGTTACCGGTCACACCGTATCCGAGACGGAGTTTGAGGTAGTTGAACTGCTCCATTGTCGGGAACCAGGGCTCTTCGCTGATGCGCCAGGCACCGGCAAAGGACGGGAACACGCCCCAGCGGTGGCCCGGACCGAATTTGGAGGAACCGTCGGCGCGGACCGTGGCGGTAATCATGTAGCGGTCGGCATAGGACCAGTTCACGCGACCCATGAAGGAAGCGATGCTCCAGGCGCTGCGCGTACCGTCCAGGCTCTCGATGGTGGTACCGTTGTTGAACTGGCTGGCGGTATCGCTCTGGAAGCCCTTTTTCTGGCCGCCGAAATGGTAGTTGTTGCCCCACTGCAGGGAGTTGCCGGCCATGGCGTTGATGGTATGCTTGCCGAAGCTGCGGTCGAAGGTGAAGTAATTGTCAGCCAGATAGCTGAAATACCGGCCGGTCTGGGCCCAGCGCTCGGATTCCAGGAGCGGGTTGGGGGTCCAGGCATATTTGGGACGGAAGCTTTCGCTGTACACGAAGGTGCCGCCGACGCTCTCGACCGAACGGAATTTCAGGCCCTTGAGCAGGACGGACAGGTCGATTTCTATGGTCTCGGAAGCCAGGAAGTTGTAGCCCTGCGTCCGGTTCTGGTTGATGTTGGACTTACCGACCTGGTTCTGGGCGTCGCCGAACCACAGGGCGTTGCCCACCGGACCGGCATAGGTACCGTCCTCATTGTAGACCGGAATGACCGGGAGGGACTTCAGCACCGTACCCATGGAATAGTCGCCGTTGGTTTTGTCGTCGTAGCTGAAGGTCACCTTGGTGGAGAATTTCAGCCAGGACTTCACCTGGTTGTCCAGGTTCAGCTGGAAGGTCATCTTCTTGTAACCCACGGAGTTGACGATACCGTCATGGTCGGTGTAGCTGCCGGACACGTAATAGGTGTTCTTCTCGTCGCCGCCGCTGTAGGACAGGCCGTAGTGCTGCAGGAAGGCCGGCCGGATCATCTCCTTGAGCCAGTCCGTGCTCCGGGTGATGGCAGTAGGGTCGGCCCAGTCCGGATTCGGCGTATTCGAGGAGTTGACCATCATGTCGTTGTTCAGGGCCACATACTGCTGGGCGTTGAGCAACTGGGGCATGGACACTGCCGTCGCTACGCCGTGGTTAGTGGACAGGGTCACGCGGCCGTCGCCGCTCTTGCCCTTCTTCGTTGTCACCATCACCACGCCGTTGGCACCGCGCGCACCGTAAATAGCTGTGGCAGAGGCATCTTTCAGCACGTCCACGGTCTCGATATCCTCGGCATTGAGGGAGTTCATTCCCATGTTCACCATGGGCACGCCGTCGATGACAATCAGCGGGTCGCTGTTGTTGACCGTCCCCAAACCGCGGATTTTAATGGACACATTGGACTGCGGGTTGCCGCTGTCGACGATATACACGCCGGACATACGTCCCTGCAGGAGCTGCCCGACATTGGACGAAGCCCGGTCTTCGAGCACCTTGCTGTTGACGCTGGAAACGGCACCGGTGAGGTCGCTCTTTTTGACGGAACCGTAGCCGATGACGACGGTTTCTTCCAGCAGGGAGGAATCCTCAACGAGGACGACCTCGATGTAGTCGCGGCCGTTCAGGACGACCGTCTGGTCGGCATAGCCCAGGCAGGAAACGGTCACGGAAAGGGTGTTGCCCTTCCCGGTCAGGGTAAAACGACCGTCCATGTCCGTCACGGTGCCGATGGTGTTGTCTGCACTGTCCACGACATAGGCGCCGATGACACCCAGTCCGGAAGCGTCCTGGACCGTACCTTTGACGGTCTGGGCGGCCAGCAGGAAGGGCATCAGCAGCAATGCCAGGGCCAGAGCCATTGTTTTTTTCATCATACTGCGTTAATTGTTTTCATTCACATGGAGGATGCCGATACGGGAAACGGCTTCCTCGAAATCGTTGCGGTCCGAAACGGCGGCGTTGCGCAGTTTCGTCCGGTAATTGTAAATCGTAGAAAGGGAACAGCGCAGGAAATGCGCCATCTTGACGCTGTCCGTCACGCCGAGACGTACCAGGGCCAGAATCCGGAGCTCGGTATTCATCAGCCGGCCGGGCTTGGGCGTCAGGCAGGCTTCGGGCCGGAGCAGGGCGTTGACCTCCTCCACAAAGGTGGGGAACAGCTGCAGGAAGGTCAAGTCGAAGGTATTGTAGAACTCCCGAAAGGCGCCGTCCACATCGAAAGGGGTTTCCAGCTCAGCCGCCAGCTGCTCCTGCCCGCCTTTGCGGTGCAGCAGGACCAGTTTGCGGCGGTAGGCTTCCTGTTTGTCGATATACCCGGAGGCCTGTTCCATATACATGTACAGGTACTGTTCCTTGATATAACCGGCTTCCTGGAGCTGCCGGGTGATGTCCACCAGGCGGGCGTTGGCCTCTTTCAGCGATGCGTAGGAACGGGTCATTTCTTCCTGGGCGGCCCGCAGGCGACGGCCCTGGCGCCAGGTAATCAAACCCGCCGCTCCCAGCAGCAACAGCACCACGGCCAGCCCGGCGATGGCCAGGCGGAGCTCCCGGTTGCGCTGGCTGATTTTCGTCTCATAGGCGTCGCTGATGACCGTCAGGAAGGGCACGAACTCGGCCATCCGCACCTGGCTGTTGCTGGACAGCACGTCATCCATCGCACAGGTGATATAGCGGTAAGCCCGGGTGACGTCCCCGTCTTCATACAGCATGTAGGCCAGCTCCTGCAGGGATTTATACTCCTTGACGGCCTCCTGCAGGTCGGCCCGGGCACTGCGCGCGAAATGGAGTTTGGCTTGTTCGCGGTCGTGCAGTCCCCGATAGGCCACAGCCAGACAGTAGTCCAGGATGGCCTTGCTGCGGTCGTCCGTCTCCGGCTGGTTGTAGCGTTCCTGGAGCATCTTCACAGCGTCGGCATAGCGGCCCTCGTCATTGAGTTTTTCGCCCAGGACGAAGGCATAGACGATGTCGGAAGACTCCAGGGTGGCAATCAGCGAATCGCGGGCCTGCTCCTTCAGCCGCCGGTACGGGCCTTTCATACCCAGGAAAGGGGCATTCTGCAGCAGGGCGGAATACAGGGCGTGCCGGTCGTGCCAGTACATCGTGGAACGCAGCGGAATGCTGTCCAGCAGCGTTCCCGCCTCGGAGTACATGCCGGCCGTCACATAGATGTCGGCCAGGTTCAGCAGGGCTTCCTGCCGGTTCCGGTCCTGTCCCAGCCGGGCCGCCAGCAGGCTTTGCCGGCGGGCATAGAGAATGGCGGAATCCAGGTTGAAGGTGGCGTATTCCCGGAAAATCCGGTCATAGATATCCGGCAGTTCCGCTTCGGGCAGCTTTTCCGCCAGGAGGCGGTAGCTGTCGATGCGGGCCTGTTTGGTACGGCCGAAATGCTCCTTGCCGGCCAGGGTCCGGTCCAAGCTGCGCAACAGGGCCTCCAGCGGCTCGGAAGCCGCCGGAAGCACCGTGCAGAAGAGAGCCAGGGCCAGCAGAAGGAGGCGTTTCATCCCGAAAGTTAAAAAACTTCTTAATCGGCCTGGGTGCAGGTCATGGTGTAGGTATAGGCCTCCGCGTCGACGACAATTTTCCAGGTGCCGCTCTTGTCGATGGGAATCTGGTTCTTGTCACCGTCGCCGTTGCCGACCTTCAGGGTGCCTTCGGTAGCCCCCATCACCAGGCAGGGCCACCAGTCACGCTGCATGGGGAAACGGAATTCCTTGCCGGCATCCAGATGGCCTTCCCAGGTGAAAATGTCGCCGTCTTGGGTGAAAGCCGTCATATTATCCAGGCTCCAACCGGTTTCGCACGCGTCGCCCAGGACAAAGAGTTCGGAGATGGTCGGACGGAGGGCATAGTTATCCATATCCTCGTCCGTCAAGGTCATCGTAATGGTCATGGCATTGATGTCCAGACGGAGGTCATAGACACCGTCTTCGGCCACACGGAAAGGATTGTTGTCACCGTCGCTCTGGCCCAGGGCCAGGGTGCCTTCGGTTTCACCCTGCACCAGGCAAGGCCACCATTTGTTCGCTTCCTTCTGGAGCGGGAAGCGGAATTCGCCGCTGGCGAGCAGGGCGCAGCGGATTGTGAAGATACCGTTGCCTTCGTCGACCAGTTTGTACATCTGGTCCAGGCTCCAGCCGGTCACCGTGGCGCTGCCGAGGATGAAGAGTTCGTTCACCTCAATGGGGCCCTCTTCAATTTCTTTGACCAGTTCCACCGTGAGTTTCAGGGCGTTGCTGCTCTTGGCGTCGATGGTGAGCTTGTATTCGCCGGTCTTGTCCACCTTGAATTTGTTGTCCATTGTCACGTCACCGACTTTCTCGGTGGGGGCGTAGATGATGGCGTAGGGGTCGTCGGAATTGATGTCGTGCACGAGGCCCGGCCACCAGTCACGTTGGGTCAGGAACTTGAATTCCGCATTGCGAATCAGTTTGCCCTGCCAGGTGAAGATGCCGCCGTTGGCCGTCATTTCTTCGGCATTGTCCAGGCTCCAGCCCCAAGGGGTCGCCTCGCCGATGGGGAAAATGTGCTCGATGGCGACCTCAACGGCCGTCACGTTCACCTCGACGACATTGGAAAGCACGGCGTCATAGCCTTCGGCCGTGGCACGGACCCGGGCGGTCAGCACCACCGGGATGTCCTTGCCCAGTTCCTTGAGCATGTCATTCACTTCAGCCGTGGAGAAGGGCTTGTTGGTGCCGTTCACCTCATAGGCCACGCCGGCCGCGAAGTCGGTGTCGCCTTTCGCAGTAATCTGCAGGGCATATTTCGGAGTCACGTTCTCCTGGGCGATATCGGTCCATGAGAAGGCCAGCGTAGCCTCGTCGGCCATCTGGAAAGTCGGGGTGCTGACAGAAAGCACCGGGGCTTTCAGCGTCGTTTTTTCATCCGGTTTGTTGTCCGGCTGCTCGGGGGTCTTGTTGCAGGCCAGTGAAAGTGCCATCACGGAGACGGCGGCCAGACACAAGGAAAGCGTTCTTTTCATAACTGATGATTGGGTTAATGGGTTAATAATCTTGCAAGTTAATCGTAATCATACGGGTTTTGCGGCTCCAGGTCCCGCGCAGCTTTTCACCGTTCAGGGTAACCGCCTTCGGGCGTTTGTCGCAGGGAATGCGAATCCGGACGGTCCGGCCGGAAACCGGCTGATAGCCGCCATGGTTGACCCGGTCTTCGGCCCGCACGGTGTAAACACCTTCGGAGGCCGTGCAGGAGAAGCGCCGCTCGGTATAGATATCTTTTTGGTAATCAAGTGTTTCACCATCATCTTCATAGACGGTGTACGCTGCGGTTTTGCCCTCGTCCGGCCAGACGTCGATGTACAGGTCGGCCAGCGGGTCGGCACCGGTATGCTGCAGCACCGGCATGGTCGGCACGATGCTGCCGGCTTTCACGAAAAGCGGAATCCGGTCCAGGGTGACCGGCACGTCGACATAGCGTCCGCCGGTGTACAGCTCCCGGGTATAGAAGTCATACCAGCGGCCCTTCGGCAGATAGACGCTGCGCACGCGGGCGCCCGGTTCCGTGACCGGCGCCACCAACAGGTTCGGCCCGAAGAGGAATTCGGTGTCGTTGTTGCGGCATTCCCGGTCGGTGGGATATTCCAGCAGCAGGGCCCGCATCAGGGGAAGGCCGGTGTCATACGCCTGACGTGCAAGCGTATAAATATAGGGTAACAAACTGTATTTCAGTTCAATCGCCTTTCTGGCCGCATCGATGGCCTCCGCGCCGAACATCCAGGGTTCCACCGCCGTATTGCCTTCGTGGTGAGCCCGGCTCAGCGGTGTGAACAGTCCGAACTGCATCCAGCGGATATACAGCTCCGCGGCCGCGGCATAGTCGTCGATTTCGCCGCAGTAGCCCGTGATGTCCCCGGTGATGAAGGGAATGCCGCCCAGACCGGCGGAGAGCATCATCGGAATCTGGTATTCCAGCTGCTCCCAGCTATCGGTCATCTTCTTTTCGCTGCCGCTGTCCCCCGTCCAGGAGAAGGTGTAGCGCTGCATGCCCGCGAAGCAGGCGCGGGTCATCTGGAACAGGCGTTTGCCGGGGTTGCGGCGCTGAAATTCCTCCGTCACCACCCGGTCCCAATAAAGGCCGTAGACATTGTGGATTTTGGCGTGGGGCCCTGCGTGGTGGACCATGTTCAGCCGGTCGGTATCTTCCTCATTGCTCCAGGCCGGTTCGCCCATGTCGGTCCAGAAACCGTCCACCCCGTCGTCAATGGCTTTCTGCTGCCAGGCGCCCCACCACGGGCCGGCCGCCGGGTTCGTGAAATCCACGACGCCGCAGTTGCCGCCCCAGGGCCAGGGCATGTCATAGCTCTTGCCCGTACGGATATCTTTGGCCAGCAGCCCCAGCGAATCGGCTTCTGCCCACTGCGCCTTGTTCTTCTGCGAAATCACCGGGTCCTGGGACACGATGACATGGTAGCCCATGGCATGGAGCTGCTCCAGCATCCCTTTCGGGTCGCGGTAGCCCCGGGGGTTCCAGTCGAAATTCTGGAGGTTTTCGGTCCAGCCGATATCCTGGTAGATGATATCGCAGGGAATCTCCAGTTCGCGGAAACGGCGGGCCACTTCCAGGGCCAGGTCCTCCCGGGTATACAAGCCGCGGCACTGGGAGAAGCCCAGGGCCCAACGGGGCGGCATCACGGGCTTTCCCGTAAGACGGATGTATTTGTGCAGCAGGTCTTTATAATCTTCTCCGGTGAGGATGTAATAAATCATTTCCCCGCCCTCGGCGCTGAAGCTGTAGTTTTTGCGGCCGCTGAAGTCGAAGGTGGTCTTCCAGCTGTTGTCGAAGAAAATGCCGTAGCGTTTGCTGCTCAGGAAGAAGGGAATGCTCTTATAGAGGGGGTCTTCGTCGATGCAGTAGCAGGGCTTGTCACTGTTCCACATCGTATAGACCCCGCCCCGGCGGTTCATCCGGTCGCTCTTTTCTCCGAGGCCGAAAATCTGCTCGTCCCGGGCCATCACCCGCGTGCAGAAGATTTCCGACCCTTCGCGGCGGTGGCCTTCGTCGGCGGTGAGGAGTTTCTGGTATTTGTCGTAGATCCGCAGCCGCATCGGGCTTTTGTCCACGCTGACGCGAAGCGGACCGGTGAAAATCTCATACAGGGAAGGGGCTTCGTCCACCGACACGGACACCGGCTCCAGCTGCGCATTCACGACGGCAGGGGTCGGGGCTTCCTGTGCCAGCACGCCGTCGAAGGCGTATTCCACCCGGATGACATCGGGGCTGCAAAAAGTCAGACCCAGACGGGCCCCGTCGTCGGCGGTAAACACGACGGTCTGCGGAGCGGGTTGCTCCCATGCGGTCACGGTCTGCGCCCATCCGGAGAATCCGGCCAGCCACAAAAGAGTCAGAAGGGTCAGTGCTTTTTTCATTATGCGGTTCGGCGGCGGTTTAGCCCTTTGCCAATAGCAAAGATACAGGATTCCGGCCACATTTCACACGCGTATGCGCAAAAATGTAGGGGACTTAATATATAAATATTTGATAATAAAATATTTACGATTTCTAAAATATAGTTCCGAAAACGGTTTAAGGAGCTTCTTATTCGTCTCCCGACAGGGTTTCCAGAATCCGGCGGGCCAGTTCTTCCCGGCCCAAGAAGGCCGCCAGGTCGGCTTGGGAGGCGGCCGCAATCCGGGCCACGCTGCCATAGTGGAGCAGCAGACGCTGCTCGGTTTTTTCCCCCACGCCGGGGATATCCCGCAGGGCCGAATCCAGCTGCGATTTGCTGCGCAGGTTGCGGTGGAAGGTGATGCCGAAACGGTGGGCTTCGTCGCGGATTTGCTGCAGGAGCTTGAGGGCCTGGGAATTGCGGTCGATAAACAAGGGATACGGGTCCCCCACCCGGATGACTTCTTCCAGCCGCTTGGCCAGTCCGATGACGGTCAGCCGCTCCGTCAGGCCCAGTTCCGCCAGGGCCTGCCAGGCGAATTCCAGCTGGCCTTTTCCGCCGTCGATGACAACCAGCTGCGGCAGGTCGTCGGGCGCTTCGGCCAACATCCGGGCATACCGCCGGTTGACCACTTCCTTCATGGAGGCGAAGTCATTGGCCCCGACGACGGTCTTGATTTTGAAGCGCCGGTAGTCTTTTTTGGACGGAACCCCGCCGCGGAACACCACGCAGGAGGCCACCGGATTGGTACCCTGGATGTTGGAGTTGTCGAAACACTCCATGTGCATCGGCAGTTCTTTCATCCCGATGGCGGCCCGCAGCTCCTCCAGTACCTGGGTATGGTAGGCTTCCGGGTCCGTATGTTCGCGCTGGTTCATCGCATTGCGCCGCATTTCCATGGCGTTGCGGTGGCTCAGCTGCAGCAGGGACAGCTTGTCCCCTTTCGCGGGGATACGGAAGGTCACGCCTTCGATATCCACATCCGGCAGGAAAGGCACGATGACCTCGCGGGACAAGGAGCCGAATTTCGATTCAATCTCGGCGATAAAGGTGCTCAGCACGGCCGCCGGCTCCTCTTCGATATTCATCTTGAACCCCAGGTTGAGCGACTGCACGATGGCGCCGCCACGGATGCGCAGGAAGTTGCCGAAGGCCTCGGAGGCATCGCAGACCAGCGAGAACACATCGCCGTCGCTGTCGGCCGAGGAGGTAATGATGGATTTGGCGTAATGTTTCTGGAGCGAGAGCATTTTCTGCTTGTAGACCTCGGCCTGTTCGAAGTCCAGTCCGGCCGCCGCCTCTTCCATCAGGGTCTTGTAATGCTGAATCATCTCCCGGCCGCCGCCTTTGAGCATGGCCACGATTTCATCGATCCAGCCCCCGTATTCTTCCCGGGAGACGGCACCGACGCAACAGCCCTTGCAGCGGCCGATGTGGAACTCCAGGCAGGGCCGGAATTTGCCCCGCAGGATGGCTTCGGCGGAGATTTTCAGGTTGCAGGTCCGAAGGGGATACAGGTCGGAAAACATCTCCAGCAGGTTGCGGGCATGGGTGACGGAACTGTAGGGGCCGAAATAGCGCGACCCGTTCCGGACCACCCGCCGGGTCAGGAACACCTTCGGATAGTCGTCCGCCGTCACGCAGATCCAGGGATAGGTCTTGGAATCCTTTAGGAGGATGTTGTAGCGGGGCTTATACTGCTTGATCAGGTTGTTCTCCAGCAGCAGGGCGTCGGCCTCGGAAGCCACCACCGAATACTGGGCGTCGGCAATCTTGGACACCAGGATGCGGGTCTTGCGGTTGAGCCGCTCCGGCGGCACGAAATACTGGGCGACGCGCTTGTGGAGGTCTTTGGCCTTGCCGACATATATCACATTCCCCTCGGCGTCATAATAGCGGTAGACACCGGGGGAATGCGGAAAGAGGGATATTTTTTCTCTTACGTCCAATTACTTGACGTATTCGGCCACGGTCTCGCGGATTTTATCGCCGCGCAGGTCGCGTTTGATGATGGTGCCGTCGGGGCCGAACAGAATGATGTGCGGAATCCCCTGGATACCATAGAGGTCGGTCGGGATATGCTGGGCGTTGATGATCTGGGGCCACGGCAGGCCTTCTTCCTCGATGGCCTGTTTCGTGTCTTCGACCTTGTCCCATACGGCTACGCTGAGCACGTCGAACTGGTCGCCTTTGAATTCGTCATAGACTTTGCGGATGTTGGGAATCTCGCGGCGGCAGGGGCCGCACCAGGAGGCCCAGAAGTCCACCAGGATGTATTTTCCTTTGCCCACATAGTCGGACAGGCGTACGCCGTCCACCTCGAAATCGGTGAAAGGCATGCCTTCTTTCGTCGTGCCGAGAGCCGTTAAGGTGGCGGAAAGTTTCTGGATGAACGGGTCTTTCGTCAGGGACGTATCCAGTTTGCTGAGAATCTCGGCCACTTCCTCATTTTCGAGTTCGGTATAGACATTCTTCAGGGCCTCGACGCCGAGGGAGTTTTCCTTGTTCTCGGAAAGCACCTTCTTGTTGTAGTCGATATACTCCTCATAGGCTTTATCGGCATATTCTTCCACGTTCTTCTGCCGGGTGGCTTCGTCGAGGGTGGAGTCGGCCATCATTTTCTTGATGTTCTCCTGATACGTGGCCATGAAGTCTTCGTTCCATTTCTGGAAGGCCTGCATTTTCTTTTCAAGGTTCTGGCCGGCGCAAGCCACGGTCAACAGCGCGGCGGCAGCAAGGATGAATGTTCTGGTTTTCATATCTATATAAACTTTTTCCAAAGGTAATAAAAATTTACCCTGCAACAAAGCAAATGCGGTGACTTTCAAGCGCATCCGCAATCGGAATCGCCGGCTGACGGTCCGGCTCCCGCACCGCCGCGAGGAAATCCCCGACAACGGCCAGGTCGGCATTGGCATGCAGCGGCAGGGCTGCATCGTCCGAGAAATCATACCGCTGGACCTCATTGCTGCGGTGGTCGCGCACCTCGATGGTCCAGCCGTCGATGATGACTTCGCCCCGGGTGCCGTTGATAACGGTCCGGCGGCCTTCGCGACGCGTAAAGGTATTCATCTCCACCGTCAGCAGGGCGCCTTCTTCGGTTTTCATCGTAACCACCTGACGGTCAAACACATCGTTACCACAGCGGAAGGCGCAGCGGCCATAACGGCCATGCGCCATTTCTTCGGCCAGGACCTGTGCCTTCGTCTGGTTCTCGGGTATCGGGAAATTGTCCGTCCACACCCCGCGGCGAAGGTACATGTCCACAGCGGAATACGCGCAGGAGGCTTCCACCGGGCAGGTAATACAGCGGTCCGTACTGCCTTCCGGTGCGTTTTCGGGCCGGTACCATTCCAGTCCGCCGGTAGACCGCACGTCCGTGACATGCAGGCCCGTCATCCACAACAGGGCATCCACGTCGTGGCAGCATTTCGACAGGAAGGAAGGGTTGGATTCGGACGCCTTGTTCCAGTAACCGCGCACATAGGTGTGCAGCATGCGGTCGATACCGACGAATTCCTGGTGAAAGACACCGGTAATCCGGCCGGCCGCACCGTTGTCCAGCAGCTCCTTGACCTTCCGGTAAACCGGGATGAAACGCATCACATAACACACGCCCACCTTGACCCGGTGCTGTCGGGCCTCGGCGGCAATCTCCTCACACTGGGCATAGGTCTGGGCGACCGGTTTTTCCAACAGCACATGCAGGCCCTTCCGGATGGCCCGGAGCGCCTGGGAATAATGGTCCTTGTCGGGCGACCCGATCAGCACGGCATCACACAGGTCCTCCGCCGCAAAGAAATCCTCCGCCGTGGCGAAACAGACCGCCTCGGGCAAGGAGAAACTTTTGCGGCAGGCTTCCCGCCGTACCGGGTCCGGCTCCACAATGGCCGACAAGCTCACTTCTTCAGGATGGGCGTGGACATACCGGAGGTACTTGCCCGTCCGGTTGCCCACGCCTATCGCAGCCAATCGCACTTTTTCCACTACTTCTTGTATCCTAAGTCTTTGATTCTGACGTTTCTGATTTTCAGACCGGCACCATGGCCACAGAAGGAAAGATGACCTTTGTAGTTGAACATGCCCGGGTGGTTGTGTCCGTCGATGGTGTAGGGGTTGTGGTTGCTGCCGTCCGGCGCCACATTGTGCCCCTTGGTCACCTTGCGGACGTCCGCATCGGTGATGACCTCGCCGTTGACCTTGACCGTGATATGGTCGCCTTCCACGATGATTTCTTCCGTGCTCCACTCGCCGAGCGGCTTGTGTTTGAGGCGTTTGGCCGGCACGATACCGTAGATGGACCCGTGTACCTGATAAGGCTGCAGCCAGCCGGCGTAGGCCGGGGCGTCATGGTCCAGAATCTGCAGCTCGCACATGCCGTGATAGGCCGCATCCACGTTCTCGGGCGTACGGACGCCCACGCCGTTGTTCACGCCTTCTTCCAGGAAGCAGAATTCGAAGCGGTAGATGAAATTGCGGTATTCCTTGTTGGTGTAGAGGTTGCCGGTAGAGCCATAATTGGCTGATACATAGATGGCTCCGTTTACAACGGTATAGCCTTCCATGTCACCGTGCCATTTGCTCAGGTCCGTGCCGTCGAACAGCATTTCGAACCCTTCCGCTTTCTCTTCCTCGGTCAGCTGGCTGCGCGGGGAAGGCTTGGCTTCGAGCAACATCTTGTTGATTTCGTCCACGGCATAACCGTCATCCGCCCAGCCGCGGGCCTGATACAGGGCACGGGCCGCTTCGAGGTTGGCCTTGAGGTCGTCGTAGTTGATTTCCTCGGTGGTCTTGGCGGCAATGCGCTTCACAGCGTCGGCGGCGGCCATCCGGACACCGGCATCGCTGTCGTCGAGGGATTTGCCGGCCAGCAGGAAGCATTTCATCAGCGGCATGCTGCCGAGTTTGGACACGGCATTGGCCCGGACAGCCGGGGTCTTCGCCAGCGCAATGGCTTCAGCCAGGCCGAAACGCTTGGCGTCGGGGTTCTGCTCATAGGCGGAGAGCATATCGACATAGCGGGTGAGATAGGTCTCGTTTCCCGTCTTTTTCGCTGCCGCCAGCAGGTCGGCCGTGATATCGGGGTTGTTCATCGTCAGCATCGCATCGCCGGCGGCCGGGTCCTGCGAAGCCAGTCCGCGCAGGGCGGCCACAGCGTCGGAACTGCCGACAGCGGCCATCACCGGATAGTAACGGCTGCGCACCGGACTGCTGACCATCAGGGATTTGATTTTGCTCACCTGCTCGGCGGGCGTCAGGGTATGCAGGGATGCGGAAAGGGCCTTCTGCAGGGCGGCGATATCGGCATCCTTGGCTTTTCCCAGCAGGTTGGAAACGGCATCCGCATTCTCCGGGCCGACCACGCCGGCCAGGCTGGTCACGGCAACCGCATCCCCTGCCGAAGCCTTCTTGAGCATCTGCGGGGCGGTTCCCTTGATTTCTTTGGCGCAGGAAAGCAGCAGCAGGTTGGCTTCCTGGGTGGTATTGACGGGCTTTGCCAGGGCTGCGACCACAGCCGGCTCCAGGTTGCCTTCGAAAGTCTTCAAGGCCTTCATGGCAGCCGCGGCGTGCGGGGTGGCGAGTTTGGCAATCAGGGAATCCAGGGCCCGGTCACCGCCGAAACGGCCGACCGCTGCAATGGCGGCATCGCCCAGTTCACCGGCACCGCTGAGGGCGTTCAAGGCGATATCCAGGCTGCCTTTGCGCTGGGTTGACATCCAGTTGAGGACGTCCGTCTGGGCCACGCCGTTGATTTTATAGAAGACGTTGTTCACGATGGGGGCTACCGCATCGGCGCCCAGTCGTTCCGTAGCCGCCGTGAGGGCAGCGTTACGGTAGGCACGACCGTCGGATTTCAGGGCCTTCTCCAGCATCTTCCGGGCGGTGGCGACGTCCGCTTTTTTCTCAACGACGCCGATGGCGGCACAGCGGATGTCTTCCCGGTCGTGTTTCAGCAAGGATTTCGCGGCGCTCACAGCCTTCTTGTCGGGGAGGTTGTTCAGCAGCACAACATAGTCGTCTATGGCGTTGTTTTTCAGGTAATTGGCAGAAGAGGCGGAACCAATGCGCCCCAGTGCATGGTGGATGGCATCCTTCTCGGCGCCCTGGGCATCGGCGGCCCAAGCGAAGAGAATCGGCTCGGCCCGGGTCAGGCCCCGGCGGATGACGGCGCCGCTGAGCAGCGCTTTGTCAGCCTTGCCTTCGGCCAGCAGGTCCATCAGGGCGGCATCACCGGCAGGGGTGTCAGCCAGGGCACCGATGGCCGTTGCGGCCGCTTCTGCGTCGGTGGCATACTGCAGGAACAGTCCGGTGTCTTCCGTTGTGGCAATCAGCCGGAGCTGCTGCAGCAGGAAGTGGCGCTGGACCGGGTCGGCCTGCACGGAAATGCCTTTCCGCAAGCCTTCACGCACGGCGTCGGCATAGCGGGCGTTCGCAGGCGCGGACACATAGGCCACCAGACCGGACAGGGCGTATTCCGCCAGGTTGTTCTGGGCCTGGGCGGCCGGCTGCAGGCGTTCGCACAGAAGCTCCACCGTCTGCGGCGCAGACTTCGCAAGGTCGGCCATATCGGCGGCCATCCGCGCGGCATCCGGTGCGGGCAGGGTGGCCAGGACATCATTGACAACGGTTATGGGTACCCGTCCGCGGGCATCCTGTCCGAAGGATACGGTAGCGCAAAGCAGCGCCAGCGCAATCAGGGAAAATATCTTTTTCATATCGCTTTCAAATGACGGTTATGAAGTCTAAATCATGGATGCCCAGGGGGCGCGCATCGGCTGGTTGATCAGGAGGTTGGCCGCATCGTCGCCGATGAAGCGCTGGGTGGCCGGGTCGAACCGCAGGGTCCGGTTCAGCCGGAGTGCGCAGGCGCCCATGTTCACGACGGTCGCGCTGTGGTGACCGATGATTTCGTCCAGGGCGAAATGCTGGCGGTTGCGGACACATTCCAGGAAGTCGGTATGGCGCGGAGCCGGGTCGGGCAGGGCGTTGATGACGTCCCAGACATGGGGAATGGTCGTCTCAAATCCCTGGTAGACTTTCCCGTTCGGGCCTTCGATATACGGTACTTTACCCTTGCTTTCATAGCCTTCGCCTTCGAGAATGATTTTGCAGCCGTCCTCGTAGGTATAGGTGATGCTGCGCCAGGTGCCGACGGCGTCGGGGTGCTGCTGCGGGGCGTCCACTTCCACCTTCACGGGGAAGGTGTCGTCCTTGCCGAGGATGTACTGCACCGGGTCGATGTAGTGCTGGCCCATATCGCCCAGACCGCCGGATTCATAGTCCCAGTAACCGCGGAAGGTCTGGTGGACGCGGTGCGGATGGTACGGCTTGAACGGAGCCGGTCCGAGCCACATGTCATAGTCCAGTTCCTTCGGTACGGGCTGGGGGACCAGATTCTCTTTGCCGGTCCAGAAGAATTTCCAGGCGAAACCGGTCGCGCCGGAGATGCGCACAGTCAGTGGCCATCCGAGCAAACCGCTGTCCACCAGTTTCTTAAGCGGTTCGACAGTAGTGCCGAGGCCGTAAAAGGTATCCTTGAAACGGAACCAGGTGTCCAGCCGGAAAATCCGTCCGTAACGGGCCACGGCCTCCACCACTTTCTGGCCTTCGCCGATGGTACGGGTCATGGGTTTCTCACAGAAGATATCCTTGCCGGCCCGGGCGGACTCGACAGCCTGGATACCGTGCCAATGGGACGGCGTGGCGATATGGACGATGTCCACATTGGGGTCGTGGACCAGGTCGCGCCAGTCGTGATAGGCGGCGAGGGTCGTGTCAAAGGTCTTTTTGCCAGCCTCCACGGCACGGTCCAGGTGGTTCTGGTCCACGTCGCAGACCGCCACCAGCCGGCATTTGTCATCGCTCGCAAAATGGAGCGGAGACATACCGATACCGCCCACGCCGATGATACCGCGGGTCAGCTGGTCGCTCGGGGCTACGATTTTCTTGCCGCTTCCCATGGCACCGAAGACGTGCCTGGGCAGAATGGTGACGGCGGCAATCCCGACACCGGCCTTCTTAAGGAAGGATCTTCTTGATTCAGACATATTTGCGTGTATGTTTAATGTTATTGCATTGGGTTTATCCGTCTGTCCGGGAGCAGCGCTCGGGGCGGCGCCGGTTCGCTGGCCGGAGGCGCCGGTCGACGGAAGGAAGCCGCCGGATACGCCTGTGCCATGCTGCAACCCGTCCTGGCATGCCTGCCGCCCGGTTTGGTAGCAATTTTCAAATTTACGAATTATTAAATAATTTTCAAAATAAGATACAGCAGAAAGGCGACGTCGTATTATCGCGAGCCTCATTACGACAGACTAACTATTCGAAAAACCGGCATAAAAAGGGAAAAAGCACTTAATCTTGGTTGATGGCCAGTTTTTTCATATTCGCGTAAGAATATGTACATCTATGACATAGATACTCCAAATGAGCCTAAACTGGAGGAAGTAATCAATTTGAATTTTTCGGTTTTTTCCGTGGCGATAATTATAGAGAAGATATCTACTGCCAGGAGCATAACGGCTTCCTCTACATCTTCGTTTGCAGTTCCTCGTATAGACTAGTTCGATGCTATGTACATACTCATTAGCTACACCGACAAACAAATCATTGCCCTCGTTCAGGAGCTTATAGCTCCTGCACCTGCTTGATAGTCAGGCCGGTATAGAGAGCAATCTTCTCGGCAGGCTCGCCAGCATCGCGCATGGCAAGCGCGACTTTTTCCATACTTTCCGCCCGGCCTTTGGCTTCGCCGATGCGGATTCCTTCCTTGCGGTAGAAGGACTCGATGCCTTTCTTTTCGTATTCGGTAATCATCGTTT
>CADBPR010000039.1 GCA_902796555.1 uncultured Bacteroidia bacterium | reverse complement strand
GGGTTAAACTTTAAACTGTTTTTCAGGAAATCTTCGTTGGGACCTTCGCGAATCTGTCCCGCGTGGAGAACTCCGAGGGCAAAGGTAATAACTTATTCGATTGAACAAAAATGTTATATCTAAAAAGTTATCAACATAGATATTAACATTGTTTGTAGGATTGTCCTATCACTTTGAAAACGAATGAGATACGGCGTTCGCCTGTTCCGGTTTCCGTCAACGGGGGACTGTACTGAAGCGGCGGGTGATGGATTCGGCGACCCGGTAGGCGCTGCTCCAGGCGGCCTGCAGGTTGAATCCGCCCGTGATGGCGTCGATATCCAGGACTTCTCCGGCGAAATAGAGACCGGGAATGGTTTTGCACGCCAGTGTGGCGCGGTCAACGGCAGCGGTATCTACGCCGCCGCAGGTGACGAATTCCTCTTTGAACGGGTTCCTTCCGGTAATGGTATACGTGTCATGGAGCAGCCTGTCCGTCAGTTTGTTCCGTGTTGTGGAACCGACTTGGTCGCAGCGCAGGTCCGGACGCAGGCCGCACCGCGCTGTCAGATACTCCCACAGACGGGCGGTGAGCCCTTCGGGGTGGACGGAGGTCAGGCATTTGCGCGGATGTGCCGCCAGCAGCGTTTCCAGCTGCGAGCGGGTGTCCTGCTCTGACGCGCCCAGCCAATGAATCGCCAGCGGCGCCTGCCAGCCTTTTTCCGCCAGGTAGCGGGCGGCGTAGGACGAGAGTCTCAGGATGGCCGGGCCGCTCAGCCCCCAGTCGGTCACCAGCAGGGGACCTTCGGCTTTGAACGACGTGCCGGGAATACTGACGGACGCTTCCGCTACTGTTCCGGCCAGGGCACGGATGGGAGCGTCTGTCGTAAACGTGAAGAGGGAGGGAACCGGCGCAATCAACGGGATATCCAGCCCGTCCAGCAGGGAAAAACGGGAAGGGGTTCCACCGGTGGTCACCACGAGGGCGTCGAAGCGGGGACGGGTTCCGTCCGGCAGTTCCACCGACAGGTCTTTCCCGATGCGGGAGACCCGGCAAGCGGTGCGGATGGTAGCGCCTTCCAAGCCTTTCAACAAGGTGCGGACAATCTCCATCGCATCCTGCGAAGCCGGGAACCAGCAGTGGTCCTCCTGCAGAACGAGCCGTACGCCACGCTCCTCGAACCAGCGGCAGGTGTCTTCCTGACTGAAGCCTTTGAGCAGGCCTTTCATCCATTTTTCACCGCGGGGATAGGCCTGTCCCAGGGATCGGATGCCGGCGAAGGAATTGGTCAGGTTGCAGCGTCCGCCGCCGGTCAGGGCCAGTTTGGCCATCGGGCGCGCGGCGGCTTCAAACAGGGTCAAAGAAGCCTGCGGGAGCATCCTGCGAAGGTTGGCTCCGCAGAAGGCTCCCGCCGCACCGCAACCGATGATACCAATCCGAATCACTGGGCGGGCATATCCAGAAGATGCACATCCCGCTGCGGGAACGGAATCTCGATGCCGTTCTCGTTCAAGGTGTTATAGATGATTTCCCGGGCATCGGCCGCATACCGGTAGCGCTCGGCCACCGTGACAAACTGGGTGACGGTCAAGTCGACGGAGCTGTCTCCGAAATTGCTCAGCCGGACCGTGATGCCCCGTTTGCCGTCCACGATGTCACGCCCGTATTTGTCTTTGACACAGAGCTCTTTCAAGGCTTCGAGAATCAATCCGCGCACCTGGTCCACGTTGGTTCCGTATTTCACGCCCACCGTCACCTGGACCATCTCATAGGCATTGTTGCGGGTGAGGTTTTTGAAGTTCTTGCTGAAGAGGGAGCTGTTCGGGAAGGCAATGATGGACCCGTCCGTCGCGGCAATCTGCGTGCTCTGGTAGCTCATCGATTCCACCGCACCGCGGATGCCGTCACATTCTACGATGTCGCCGACCCGCAGGCGGCCGGACATCAGCTGCATGCCATAGAAGAAATTGTTCAGCACGTCCTTCATGGCGAAGCCGATACCGGTGGCCAGACCCGTCGTCACGATGGTGATGGCGGTGGCCGGAATCTGCAGCATGATGAAGATAATCACGATAAAGGAGCCCCAGGTGAGCAGGGTAATGATGTTGTCGGCCAGCGTGAAATTGATTTCGGTCTCATCGAAGAGGCTGTCATCCTTGATTTTGGCCGCTGCGTTACGGGTCCGCCAGACCCGGTAGAAGGATTTGGCCGCATAGTTGAGGTACCGGAACACGAAGAACATCGTCACCACGATCAGCATCTTCATGACGGAGAGGTCGATGACCTTGTCAATCTGCAGGAAGGATTTGTTTACGTATTCCATCGCGACGGCCGACAGGTCGAATACATCGCCGGCCATAAAGACGCAGAGCGGAATGGACCAGGTAATCAGGATGGGCACCAGGGCCATCTGGCAGAGGTCATAGAGCCAGGACACTTCGATATAGGCGCCTTTCGTCTTGAAAGACAGGCGGAAATTCTCTTTCCGGTAAGCCAGTTTGCGCTCCTTGATATGTCCCTCATAGTAGCGAGAAATCAGGTCGGCGACGGCGGTGACCGTCTGCAGCAGGGTCAGCTGGAAGGTCCACCAGATGACAACCAGCAGGGCAATCATGACATAACCGAACAGGGATACGACCGCGGCGACCGTCATGATGACCAGGGAAATCCACATGTAGGCCCGGTCGCTGCTGTCCGGACGTACGGAGCGGTCCGGTCCCTTGCGCGTCACCTTTTTGTTGACCAGATACTGCCAGAAACTGAATCCGACCAGAATGGGCGGGAAAATGATGTTAATCAGTCTGTTGGGGATGAAGATGATGCGGAAAGAAATGATAATCAGGCACATCACGATGATGGGCAGATAGCCCCGTACCGCGTTTTTCGCGGCGGCGCCGGACATGCGAATCAGAATCGATGTGAAAATTGCGGCGGTCAGCCAGGCAAATTCCGCTACCAGCGGCGTGGCCATGTTGATGAAATTCGTATCCGTGCTGATGTCGACAATCATGATGGACAGGGCGAAAATCACCAGGCCGGCAAGGACCGTAATCAGGAAACGCCGTTCGATGAACCAGCTGTCCTGGAAGAGTTTGACCCGTTTCGCCAGGATATGCACCAGCAGGTTGCTCAGGGCGATGGCCAGCAGAATGACCAGTACAATCATGCTCAGGAAGCCGATGACCATCGGTCCGCGCCATTCGCTGGTGATGGAAAGCTTGTGCGACGTGGTACTGTATTTCTCATGGCAGTCGGACAGGGCGCGGCGCAAGAAGAAGGGGAAACTGCCCAGAATCCGGCCGTAGGGCACCTGACCTTTGATGAAGATGTTCCGCTGAACCTGGTTGTAACGGGTCATGGCGTAGTTGTATGCCTCCCTCAGGTGATTGTCGGTCTCCTGGTAATAGGTATAGTCTTCGTCGATGCGGAAAAGGCTCTCCCAGTAATTGTCCAGAATCATCTGGGCGTAGTGTAGACAGCTGTCGCGCACAGCCTGGGCATCACGGCTGAGCAGGGTGATGGTCGCTTCGTCTTCCATGAAAGAGGGAAGGGCCAGCAGAATACTGTCGTTCACGGCAATCGAATCGGCCGGGACGCTGAGCGTGGAGTCAGGCGTTGCGGCCGGCTCCGGTTCAGGAGCCGGTTCCGGGGTGCTTTCCTCCGCAGGTGCCCGGGGGTGGTCCTTGATGGCCGGCGGCAGGTTTTTCAGGGTCTGGACCAGCTTTTCATACCGGTCGATTTCCAGCTCCAGGTTGTTGACAATCTCGTTATACGGGGTTTTATTGTCCGACGAAAAGTGCAGGTACTGGCTGGTCACTTCTTCCAGGGCATAGGTCAGGTCGAAGGTGAAATCCTGATTCTGGGAATACAGCATCAGGGAGAGTTCGTTGCAATTCTCAATCAGGGTTACCAGCTTCTGGTGCTGGGCTTTCTCGTAGGCTTCCATTCCCTGGGAGCGGGCGAGGAGGGCGTTATAGGTGTTGACCAGTTCATAATGGAGGACCTTCAGCATTTTCGGAAGGTCTGTCTCCTTGAAAACCGCCCAGGTCGGGACGACGGCCAGCAGGACGGCGGTCAGCACAGTCATGATATGTCTTTTTTTCATGCTTGTCCAAATTTTTACAAATTTATAAAAACTGCCGGAATCTTGCGGAAATTTTTATTATTTTTGTAAACAAAACCCTTGCTATGAAAAAGTACTTATTGCGGTGGGCCCTTGTCCTGTTGCTGCTGATTCCTGCAAAGGAAGCCGCGGCGTATACGGTTGTATTCATGGGGGATTCCATTACGGAACTTTGGCTGACTTATCATTCCAACCAGTTTTTCGTTCCGAATAATTATCTGGGCAAAGGCATCAGCGGCCAGACGACCGCCCAGATGATTGCCCGTTTCCAAAGTGACGTTCTGGCTTTCAAGCCCAAGGTGGTGGTCATCATGGGCGGGACCAACGATGTGGCCCGGAACCAGGGTTATGTTCCGTTTGAACGGATTGTCGACAATCTGTTGTACATGGCACAGATTGCCAAGGAAGCCGGGGCGGAAGTGGCACTGCTCAGCATCCCGCCGGCGGCCAGCTTCTGGTGGAATACCGCCATGCGCCCGGCAACGCTCATCCGCAGGACCAACCTGATTCTGCAGCAGCGTGCCTTGGAGGCCGGTTATCATTGGATAGACCTGTATCCGGCCCTGGTGTCCGAGGGCGGCAGCATTGACGAGGCGCTGAGCGACGACGAGATTCATCCCGTCACGGCCGGCTACGAGCTGATGGAACAGATTCTGCAACCTTATCTGGAGGAGCTGCTATGAAACGCTATGGTGTGCTGGCGGTCTGTGCCGCCTGGTTGCTGGCCTGCAATCCTGCGCCGGAAACGCAACCGACGCCCGTTTTTCCGGACCCTTCGACGGAGCCTTCTGCCGAACCTTCCCTTGACCCTTCGACGGAACCTTCCGCTGAGCCTTCCCCGGACCCGTCGCAGGAACCGGTCGTGGAATACGTCACGTTTACGAATGAAAAACTCCAGCGCCGGGTCCTGGCCGCGGGCGATGCGGACAAGGATGGCCGCCTGACGCAGGAAGAAGCGGCCGCCATTACATCCCTGACTTTCTGGGAGAGGGGATTAAGCGGCAGCATCCGGCCCGACGGTCTGACCACGCTCAAAGAGATTGAACTGCTGCCGAACCTGGCCAGCCTGGATGTCCGTTACAACTATCTCACCACCATCGACCTGGCGGCCTGTCCGTCGCTGAAGCAGTTGCAGGCCTCGTATAACCGGGTGACCAAGGTGACCTCCCTTCCGGAAAGCCTGGAAGTGCTGGACATTTCGCACAACAACCTGGTCCTGCTCAACGTGAGCGCGCTTTCCGCCCTGCAATGGCTCGACTGCGGCGAAAACAAGCTGGCCTCCCTCCAACTGGAAAACAACACCGCCCTGACCTATCTGGCCGTCTATAACAACCAGTTCACTTCCTTGGACCTGCCGGCGTCCCTGAAGGCCCTGTACTGCTATTCCAACACCATTCAGACACTGGACCTGCCTGCCGGACTGGAGGAGCTCAACTGTGCCTATAACAAGCTGTCTGCCTTGGATGTGTCCGGTTGTCCCGGCCTGAAAGCCCTGTACTGCTCCGGGAACAGCATCACCACGCTGTCCCTCAGCGGTTTTTCCGCCCTGGAAAGGTTGTCGTGCGACAACAATGCCCTGACAACGCTGACCCTGGACGGATGTTCGTCACTGCGCTATCTGGAAGCCTGGAGCAATCAGCTGGAGCGTCTCAGTCTGAACGGTCTGTCCGCCCTGGAGGTGGCGGGCGTATCGATGAATGACCTTGCCGACCTGGGCCTTTCAGCCTGTACCGCCCTTCGGGGACTGTATTGCCAGACCAATGAGCTGGGAACGCTCGACGTACGGGACTGCGTGGCGCTGGAGAACCTGTACTGCCACCAGAATGAACTGGCGGAACTGGACTTGAGCCGAAACGGCAGGCTGCGTGCCCTGCGCGTTTCCGAAAACGCCCTCCGGACCCTTGACCTGCGAACCCTGCCTGCACTCAAAGTCATGTATTGTGCCGACAATCCGGATTTGCAGGAAATCAAGATTTCGGGCGGTACGGACCCGAGCGTTCTGTATTGGTATAAGGATGCGGATACGCAATATGTAACCCAATGAATATGAGAAGATGGATGACCCTGGCCGCGTTGCTGGCCTGTACGCTGGGCCTGGCCCAGCACCGGATGAACCCGGAAGCCGTCGCGCGGTTGAAAGAAGACCCGACCCGCGCCGGCGTGAACACGAATGCGTATGAGTTCCCGGAACTCTTTGATACGCCGGCACCCAAGGGCTTCAAACCTTTCTATATCAGCCATTATGGCCGTCATGGCTCCCGCAGTGACTGGGGCCGGGGCAACTATGCCCGGATGGTCGCCGTCCTGGAAGCCGCACAGGCGAGGGGTATCCTTTCCGAAGAAGGGAAGGCCCTGCTGGAAGAAACCCGGCTCGTCATCCGCCTGACGGACAATATGGACGGAAGGCTTACGCCACTGGGCCTTCGGGAGCACAAGCAGATTGCGGCCCGGATGTACCACCGCTATCCCCGTGTCTTCCGGAAGGGGAGCAAACGGATTCACGCCAATTCCAGTACGTCACAGCGCTGTATCGTCAGCATGGCCGGCTTTACCACCTCGCTGGCGGCGCTGGACCCGAAACTGGATATCACGATGGATACGGGCGAGACCATCATGAGCTGGATTTCCAGCGATATGCCGGCGGAGGGCTGGAAGGCTTCTCAGCCGTATCTGGACCGTCTTCGCGCATCCTATACGCCGGATACCCTTTTTACGCGGGCGCAGTTGTTCACCGATGTGGACGCTTCCCGGGAGATTGCTCCTTCGGCCATGCGGCTGATGGAAGACTGCTATGCCATCGCACGGGTCCAGGACCCCTTTGAAATCGAAGCCGACCTCTTCCGCCATCTGCCTTTCGACGCCATTTATAAATTCTGGGAGTGGTCCAGTGCCGAAATCTATTTCCGGCAGGATAACTCGGTGGAATTCGGCGATCTGCGTATGCCTACGGCGCGGCCGCTGCTGCGCGATTTCGTGCGCCGGGCCGATGCGGTCATTGCGACCGGTGAACGGTGCGCGGACCTGCGTTTCGGGCATGATTACGGCCTGCTGGGACTGGTCGGCTGCATGGGACTTTCCGGCGTGGGAGACCGCCTCACCTTCGACGAGGCCTGCTACCGCTGGCTGGGGGACAAACTGATTCCCTTCGCCTCCAATCTGCAGCTGGTCTTTTACCGCAACAAAGCCGGCGAGGTGCTGGTCAAGTTCCTGTATAACGAGCAGGAAAACCGCCTGAACGGCATCGAACCCTACAGCGGCCCTTACTACCGCTGGTCCGATGTCAAAGCCCTGTGGGGGATGTAGCGCGCGTGACGCTTACAAAATATAGTCTGTCGGATCGAAGCCCGCAAGGGCTTCTTTTCGTTCCCGGCAGGTGGCGCAGTCCCCGCAGTGACGGGCGCCCCCCTCATAGCAGGAGTACGTTTTTTCGAAGGGAACCTTCAGCGTACGCCCAGCCAGGGCGATATCCCTTTTGGTCAGGTGGCAGAAAGGGGAGAGGATGCGAATCCCTTCATAGGTGCCGGCCCGGGCGGCCTCGTTGATGGCATCGATGAATGCGGGGCGGCAGTCGGGGTAGATGGCATGGTCTCCGGCATGGTTGGCAATCAGGACCGTGTCCAGCCCGTGGCTTTCTGCCAGTCCGACGGCGACGGACAGCATGATGCCGTTCCGGAACGGCACGACGGTGCTTTTCATGTTGTCTGTGTCATAGTCCCCGTGCGGAATATCCCCGCCGCCTTCGAGCAGGCTGCTTTTGAAATACCGGCCCATGAAATCCAACGGGATAATCAAATGCTTGATTCCCAGTGCTTCGCAGTTTTCCCGTGCGCAGGCAATCTGCGCCTCGTCTTGACGGGCGCCGTACCGGAAGGTGACGGCCAGGGAGATTTCGGTCCGATATTGATAGAGCAGGACCGTGCTGTCCATGCCGCCTGAGTAAACAATCAATGCTTTCATTTTTTTCTTTTTTCACTGCAAATATACCCTTTTTTAACGATTATTCCGTATATTTGTGAGAAGCTAAGAACCATTTTATGAAATCTCAGAACGAATTCGATGTCATTATCATCGGGGGCGGCATTACCGGAGCCGGTACGGCCCGCGACTGCGCTTTGCGCGGCCTGAAGGTGCTTCTCGTTGAGCGACATGACATTGCTGACGGAGCTACGGGCCGCAACCATGGTCTGTTGCACAGCGGGGCGCGGTATGCGGTCACCGACCGGGAATCCGCCACGGAATGCATCGAAGAAAATATGATTCTCAAGCGGGTGGCCCGGCATTGCATCGACGATACCACCGGCTTTTTCATTACCTTGCCGGAAGACGACCTGTCCTATCAGGCGAAATTTGTGGAAGCCTGTACGGCCGCCGGTATCCGGGCGGAAGTGCTGGACCCTGCGGAAGCCATCCGGCTGGAGCCGTCGGTCAATCCCTCCATCATCGGCGCGGTCCGTGTTCCGGACGGGTCGGTCGATCC
>CADBPR010000038.1 GCA_902796555.1 uncultured Bacteroidia bacterium | reverse complement strand
GCGATCGACGCGGCCCGCGTAGCGAAGCGCAGCGGCGCGTCCGAGGTGACGATGCTGTCCCTCGAGACCGAGGACATCATGCCCGCTTCCCTGGAAGAGCGCACGGAGGCCCGCGAGGACGGTGTCGTCATCAATCCCGGCTGGGGCCCGAAGGAAGTCCTCGGCGACGGCAAGGTGACCGGCATCGTGTTCAAGAAGTGCACTTCCGTGTTTGACGAGAACAAGCGGTTCGCTCCGAAATATGATGAGAATGAGCTCATTACGCTGGAGGCTGACCAGGTCATTTTCGCTATCGGCCAGACCGTGGTGCTGAAGGACCTGCTCAAGGACACGAAGGTGGAATTCTTCCGCGGGGTCTATCCCGTCGCGGACAAGCTCACCTACCAGACGGCCGAGCCGGATATCTTCGTGGGCGGTGATGTATTCACCGGTCCCAAGTTCGCCATCGACGCCATCGCCGCCGGCAAGGAAGCCGCGGAATCCCTGCACCGTTTCGTGCAGCACGGCCACATGACCATCGGCCGCAACCGCCGCGATTTCATCGAGCTGAACAAGAAGGACATCGTCGTGGAGAACTACGACAACGGTTCCCGCCAGGAGCCCGGCGCCGTCATCCCGAAAGACCGTTTCACCGAGTATCATGGCACCCTGACTGCCGAACAGGTGAAGAAGGAGACGGCCCGTTGCCTGGGCTGCGGCGCTTCCGTCGTGGACGAGAACAAATGTATCGGTTGCGGTGTCTGTACAACCAAGTGCGGATTCGACGCGATTCATCTCCACCGCGTCCACCCGGAGGCCAGCATCATGCGTACGTCCGAAGACAAGTTCGGCGGAATCCTGCCGTACATGATCAAGCGTACCGGAAAAATCCTGTTCAGCAAGAAAGCCTGATGCACGAACTCGGAATCGTGTTTTACATCATCCGTGATGTAAAGCAAGTAGCAGAGGAAAACCACGCGGGACATATCTCCCGCGTGGTTATGAATATAGGGGAAGTCTCCACCATTGTTCCGGATTATCTGACGGACTGCTGGCGCTGGGCCGCCGACAAGGAAGACCTGTTACGGGGTTGTATCCTGGATGTGCGGACCGTTCCGGCCGTGACCCGCTGTGAGGATTGCGGGGCTGAATACGGGACCGTGGCCCACGGGAAAATCTGCCCGCACTGCGGAAGCGCAAACACGTATCTCATTCAAGGCAACGAGGTGGAAATCAAGGAGATTGAGGTCTCCTGAGTGCCGCTCCTATTTTCCCACGGCTCTGGCCATTTTTTCGATGGCTTTCTTCTGCTCGGCGTATCCCGGATGGACATAGAGGTCCAGGGTCGTCGCGATGGAAGTGTGGCCGAGAATGGCTGAGACAGCCTTGTAATCACACTTGCTTTCAATGCAGCGGGTGGCAAAGCTGTGCCGGAGTCCGTGAAAACGGATGGGCGGTATCTGAAGCGCCGTCAGCAGCCGCCGGAAATAGTCCCTGTAGTAGCGCGGCTCCAGCGGCTTTTCCGTATTGCTCACGATGTAGAAGTCCGCGGCCATTACCTTGCAAAGCGGTCGGAGCATCCGCATCAGGTCATGGCTGATGGGAACATCCCGGCGGGATGTCGGCGTTTTGGGCGTACCGACATGAAGCGTATAGCTGTAGCGTTCTTCGTCGTGCAGCCAAATGCGTTGAACGGTCTTGCGCACATGGATGACGCCTGCTCCCACATCGATATCTTTCCATTGGAGGGCGCAGACCTCGCCGATTCGCAGACCCGTGTTCAGGCAGATGGAAATACCCAGGTTCCGGAACGAGAAATGCGTCTTCAGGTAGGCAAGCAGTTTTTTGTGGCTGTCGGGGCTGAGAACAGGGATGCTGCGGGCCGGGGTCGCCGCTGTCGGAAAGTGGACACGGAAGGTCTTGACCGGCCACCCGCAATGCCGGCCGGCATGGGACAGAATCATCCGCAGGACAATCAGCGAGTCACGGATGGTGCCTACCCGCAGCGTGCCCAGCAGGCTGTTGACATATTGCTGGACCGCGTCTTCCGTGATATCGTCCGGACGACACGGCCCGAAAACAGGCAGCAGACGGGCGTTGAGCTGGTTGATGTAGGTGGCATAGGTGGAGGGTTTCACCCACTGGCGTTTGTCCTCCTTCCACGATCGGGACACTTCTTGAAATGTTAGTTGTGACATAGCGATGCATGTTTTGGTTACGGCGGGATAACGTAAAAAAATTGCGCCATGCATCCGGCGCCGCCCTCTTCGTTTTCAGAAGCGGTTTTCATCATTCCCGATAACAGTTTTCACTCCGTCGGACAGTGATTATCGCAGAATTGTTCGTATCTTTGCGGACGATGATTTTTCGTAAGACGATACGATTATGTTTACCTACGAACCCATTGACCTGAACGATTACGTCCGCACCGGAGAAGGCGGGACAGCCGTTTCCTATACCCATAAAAGCCGCCCGAGTCTGGCCAAACTGTACAATCCGGGCTTTGAAGCCGACCGGTCCCGGGAGGAATTTCTGACTGCCCGGGCCGTTTATGACATGGGGATTCCGACGCCTCGCCCCTACCGCCTGGTCACGGACGGGACACGTTACGGCGCTGAATATGAGCTGATTCCCGGAAAGCGGTCTTTTACCCGCATCCTTTCCGAAGAGCCGCAGCGTCTGGAAGAACTTTCCCGCGAGTTCGCCCGCCGGGCCCGCGAGCTGCATGCGAAGCAGGCGGACACGGCCCTGATTCATCCCTACAAGGAAGTGCTACGGCAGTTTTACCTGGAGAAAAAGCTGGTCCCGGATTCCTTCGGGCGCCAGTGCCTGGCCTTCCTGGACACCCTCCCGGACACGGCGACATGCCTGCACGGCGACCTGCACATCGGCAACATCATCACCGACGGGCAAAGGACCCTCTGGATTGACGTAGGCGAATTCGGCTACGGCGTTCCCGAGTGGGACCTGAGCCTGATGTGGACCATCTGTAACCGAATGAATGAGAAACGCGCCATGGAACTGTTCCACGTGACGCCCGAAACCCTGAAGGCCCACTGGGACATCTTCCTGCCCGTTTATCTGGGTACGGATGACCCGCAGGAACTGGAGGCCTTCACCCGCCGGCTGCTTCCTTTTTATGCGATTAAGGTGCCGTATGTCTATGATATGGCCAACCACGGTGCCCTTCCGGCGGAGTTCTTCCAGCAATTTTCACCCCTGCTGCCGAAGGTCTGACGATGTTTTACCGGTAAGCAGCCCGCGCCGTTCCTCTATCTCGCAGAATTGTTGTAACTTTGCATAGAAATTGTCTGCACCTATGAACCGTGAGGAAATTATCGCCCTGATTAAACGGGAAGTGAAACCTGCGCTGGGCTGTACAGAGCCTATCGCCGTCGCTTTGGCTGTGGCCAAGGCCGCTGAGATTATCCACGAGAACTGCACCTGCGAAAACAGTTGGCGCTATTCGGCCGACTTCCGGCTGGACATCGCCGTGAGCGGCAACATCCTCAAAAACGGCATGGGCGTCGGGATTCCCGGCACCGGCATGGTGGGACTCCCCGTCGCCGCCGCCCTGGGCGCCGTGTGCGGAGATTCTTCCCGGGGCCTGGAAGTCCTGAGCGGTCTTACCCCGCGTGCGGTGGAAAGGGCCAAGGAACTGGTCGCCCAGGGATGTGTCCATATCTCCGTAGCGGATACGCCGCATCTGCTGTATGTCAAAGCCACTGTCACCGTCGAGGACGGCATTGAGGCCAGCGCCGAAGTGGACCCCCACGCCTACGCTGTCATCGAAGACGACCACGACCGGATTGTGGAGACCAGCTTCGCCGATAAAATCCTGATGAGCTCCGAGTCGGCGGCGGCCGCAAAAGACTATACCCCGGAGGCGTACGACCTCACCGTAAAAGACATCTGGGACTTCGCCCTGACGGCTCCTTTTGAGCAGATTTCCTTTATTCTCGGCGACCGCGACCTCAACCTGGCCCTGGCCCGGGAAGGACTCAGCGGCGATTACGGCCTCCAGGTGGGGAAAGCCATCCGGGAAAACCAGAAAGAGGTTTTCGGAGACGATTTCATGAGTTTCGCCATGGGCATGACGGCGGCCGCATCCGACGCCCGTATGGCCGGCAGCACTCTTCCCGCCATGAGCAACAGCGGCAGCGGCAACCAGGGTATTACGGTGAGCATGCCTGTCATCTCCTACGCCCTCAAATACGGGGTGGCCGACGAGCCGTTGGCCCGGGCGCTGATTCTCAGCAACCTGGTCGCGATTCATATCAAGCACTATCTCGGAAAACTCAGCGCCCTGTGCGGATGCGTGGTGGCCTCCACCGGCAGTGCCTGCGGCATCGTATACCTGCAAGGCGGTACCTATGACCAGATCTGCTTTGCCATCAAGAACATGGCCGGCAACATTACCGGCATGGTCTGCGACGGCGCCAAGGTCGGCTGCGCGATGAAGGTGGCGTCCGGGGTTTCCTGCGCGGTGCAGTCGGCCGTGCTGGCCCTTCGCAACACCTGCATCCCGTCCACGGACGGCATCGTAGAAGACGACGTGGAAAAGACAATCCGCAACGTGGGCGCCATCGGGTCCGCCGGCATGAAGACGACCGACCGGATGATTCTGGATATCATGCTCTGCAAATAGAAGCCGTGCCCCTATTACATGAAGATGATGAAAAAGTTTTTCCTGTTCTTGCTGCTGGCTGCCGGGCTTGTTTCCTGCAAGGGGATGGCCGCGCTGCCCTCGATGAATACCGCTGAGTTTTCGCTCACGGAAGGCCCGTGGACCATTTCCGGAAAAGTTGCACCCAAATGGATGCAGGAACTGGGACGGACCTCCTGGGACGTGGACGGCACCTTGCTGCTGTCGGATGTGTACTGGACCGACAAAACGGTAAAAATCGTATTCCCGGGCGGCGGATATCGGGAAACCACCTATCAGATGGACAAGGAAGCGGGCATCATCCGTTTTGCGGAACCGCTTTTTTATGCGACCCCGCAATTTGAGGACGATGGCTACGGCGCAGATATCCTGTCCTGCAAATTTGCCTACCAGACCATCAAGAACCTGTCTTTCCAAGGAGTAAAACTGGACGGCAGTGCTTTTGTGCTGTTCGATGAAAAGGCTGCGTCTCCGGATGATGTATCCCTGGAAAACCGGATGTGGCGGTGCTATATGGTCCCGGCGGACGCGCCGCGCAACACGGCGCTCTATGAAATCGACGGAATGTTCGGATATATGTCCGACGGGCTCCAGTTCCTGGAGGACGGACCCTTCATGCTGGGCAGTCCGTACCGGAAGGGCGCCCGTTTCCCGAAAGCGTCCGAGTTGGACCTGTCCACCATCTATCTGGGGCCCGTATGGCGGCATCCCACGCTGGAAGAAGCGACCCGGATTCAAAACGCCAGCAAAGCCTGGTATGCCAAAATGGACGACGGCACGGAGCATCTGATTATAGAAGCCCCGCTGGCCCAGATGGTTTTCACCCTGGCGGACGGCGAAAATGAAGCGGGATTCTGGATTGAAGACGGACAGGCGCTGGTCGTCCGGCTCGGCAGAGAAGACCGCCAGGTCACCCTCGCCATCGAGACACCCGCCAACGACGCCCGCTACTGCCTCTGGCCCGTCAGGAAATAAGCGCACATCCTCCATTTTTTCCCAACCTTTCGGTGCCCTTTTGCGTTATTATCATGTAACCGCTCCAAAAGGGCAATGTTGAACCGATACTATTGATACGATTATGAATTTCATCATTGACACGATTTTTCAGTCACTCGTTGTCGTTTGCATCTGCGTGCTGCTGCCGATTATCATTGTCCGGATTATCGGAAAGGTCAAGGAAAACGAGACCAACCGCGAGGCCGAGATTATGCTGAAGGCGCTGGACAAAGGAATCATTTCTGACATCAGTCTGCACCGGAACACGGGCAAAACCATCAAGGAACGCCTTCTGCGCAGACTCACGGGCGCCTGTGTGACCGGCTTTCTGGGCTTGGCGTTTGCGGCCGTCGGGATTGTGATGCATCTCATGACCGAATGGCGGATGCCCCAGGAGCTGATCAGCATGGTTTACCTGATCGGAGGAGTCCTCCTCGCTATCGGTATTGCGCTGCTTATCGCCTATTTTGCCGGCAAGAAAGTACTGGCGAAGGAAATAGAGGCAGAAGAGAAACGACTGGCAGAAGGGAAATAATGTATGACCCGAGAGCGGTTTATCTCCGAAGTGAGGGCATGTCAGGGACAGCTGCGGCGGTTCCTGACATCGCTGTGCGGGGATGCCGCCTTGGCCGACGACATAGCCCAGGAAGCGCTGGTGCGGGCCTATGTAATGTCGGAAGGCTTCAAGGGCCGCTTCAAGTCCTGGCTCTTCAAGATTGCCTACAACTGTTTCATCGACAATCTTCGGCGCGCTGCGCCGCCGTCCGTTGACATAGACGCCCCTTCGGCGATGCATGTTGCGAGCGGGGACGAATCAGATGCCGCGTTCGAACATGAGCCGCTTCAGCGCGCACTCGCCCGACTCCCGGAGAAAGAACGGACGGCCGTCGTCCTGCATTATTTCGAAGACCTGCCCGTCAAAGAAATCGCAGCCATTATGACCTGCCCGGCAGGTACCGTGAAATACTACCTTTCCATCGGCCGGAATCATCTCAAAGACTATCTTCAGCCATGACAAACCTCGAACAATATCTCCGTGACCACAAGCCGGAATTACCGGAAGAAGGGACGTTCCTCGTGGAAACGAACGCCCGTCTCAATCAAGTGGAAGGCATCAAGCGCTGTGTCGACGCCGACCGCCGAAGGGGCCGTCTGGCGTTGATAATTGCCCTGTCTGCCGGCATCGTGATGGGCGGGGTGGCCGTACTCCTGACCGTGCTGTATCCCATACCGGACATGGAAGTACACGCTGCCGTGTTTGACAAGATACTGGCGGTGCTGCAAAAGTGGCATGCGCTCTTCATTGTGCTGATAGCCGGGTGTACCATCGCGTTGGGCGTGGTATTCATCTCGCGGAAGCAGCATTTGGGCATCAGTCTCCGCGGGGGCGGTCCCGTCTCCCCTACCGACGCCTGAGAGGTGCTTCCGGCGCGTGGCCCCCTCCGCTGGTTTGATTTTTGCTGATTTTCCGTTTCGGCTTATGACACTTCGGGACCGCATAGCACTCACCTGGCGTTACGGGAAAGGGATTTTCCTGGTGGGCGCCGTGTACAATGCGGTTTGCGCCGGCGTCCAGGCGGAACGGTTTTCCTACTCCTTCCTGATAGACGCTTTCCTCATCAAAGCGGCCATTACGGCCGTCACCGCCTATCTGCTGAAGCAGTTCAGCGACCGGGACGCCATCTTTTTCTACATCAACCTGGGGCTCTCCCGCCGTAAAATGCTGGTCAGCGTCGTCCTGGCCGATTTCCTCGTCCTCGTGCTCCTGATGGCTTTCATCTATCTGATTCATGGATAAGCACAAGCTCATCGTCGACAGCGTAGTGGTCCGTTTCGGTCAGAAGACGGTCCTGAGCGGCGGCTATATCACCGCCGAAACAGGCGTCGTCACCGGTCTTCTGGGCCGCAACGGTGCCGGTAAATCCTGCCTGTTCCGCGCGCTGATGGGCGGGCTGAAAGTTGAGAATGTGATGGTAAGCATCGACGGGAAGCCGGTGGACCGCCGGGTTATCGGCCGGTCCGTCAAATATCTTCCGCAGGGACGGTTGATTCCGGCGGGCATGACGCTGCACCGGGCGTTCGATTTCTATGGCGTCAACTACTGGGCTTTCGTGAACCAGGCGCCCAAGTTTTCCCGCCTCTACGATTCGCCCGTCGATGAACTTTCCGGCGGCGAAGCCCGCCTGGCCGAGCTCTTCCTGGTGCTGCTGAGCGACGCACTGTTCTACATTCTGGATGAGCCGTTTACGCAAGTGGACCCCGTCAACATCGACCAGGTCAAGGCGCTGATTCGGCAGCGGAGCCGGGACCACGGCATCATCATTACCGACCACAACTATGACGCCATCTCTACGGTGACGGACAACCTCTTTGTCATCGCTGACGGCTATACCAGTCCGGTCCGGAGCCGTGAGGACCTGGTCCGGCACGGCTATCTGCGGGCCGAAGACCCGCTTGCACCGGCATCTGTCTGAACCTGAAACATTCCTGTCATGAAACGTTATTTATCATTATTATGGGCCACCGCCATCGTCCTATTCTCGGCATCCACTTGCGAGAAAATGGAACCGGGCGACTACAAAGATTTCACCGGCACGAAAATCAACCTGCTCGGCTGCTGGGTCCTCTCCGAGGTCCAGTACAAAACCGCAGGCGTGGTGGAATCCCACCCCTGCACCCCGGAATCCGTCATGGAGTTCGCCGAAAAGGGTATCGGTTACACCCGGAACATGGCCGGGGATATCCTCGACAGCTGGCATTACCAGACCTACAGGGCCGCTGTCACCATCTACACCAACGACGAATGGGAGAACAACCGCAGCCTGGGAGAGGACGACAGCAACTACCGGCACGGGAAAACCTACGCGTTCCATGTGGTGGATGCCAACACCCTTTCATCCGAGGAGAAGGTCTCGGCCAACAGTTCCCTTGTGAATATCTTCACCCGTTTCGAATTCCGGTAATTCCGCCCGTGCGTAAAATCTTTTCTTGCTGTCTGTGTGTTGTTTACCGCGTGCCTCCGCCATAACCGCCACCGGAATAGCCGCCGCCACTGCTACTCCTCAGAACAAAGCAACATCGGCCTATGCGAAGAGCGACTTTGCCTCATGTCAGCGAGGGATTCACACTTATAGGTGTGACATATGCTCCGGCAATCCTAATGGACTGTCGGGGTACGTGTTTTTATATTAGTTTTGCTTTGAGCCGCTGACGTGCTTTGGTGACGGAGGCGGGGGAGATCCCAAGCAGAACGGCCTGCTCGGAAACGGAGAATTGCAGGTGTGAGAGGGATCTGACAGTGTCTGAAGAACGCATTTCTCCAGAGCCACTTCTACTTCCTCTGTTTCAGGCGCGAGGTACTCCTTTTATTTAGTTTAAATAGTTTGTTTTATTTGAAATAGCTTACTTTAACATCGAAGAAGATGTTCTCCTTGTCACGGCGGGTTCCAAGCGTCCTTGGGGAACAGGTCCCGGGCGTCATATATCACCAGTGTTTGCGCCGCGGCAGAGAAAGCGCCGCAGAGCACAAAAACGGTCAAAATAACGTGACGGAAGTTC
>CADBPR010000037.1 GCA_902796555.1 uncultured Bacteroidia bacterium | reverse complement strand
GCGGCGCCTTCGAGCAGGTGAACCTCCTTTATGGCGAGAACCCGAACGTCTCCGTCCGCCAGTGGACGGCGCCGTTCCACAAGGCTGGCATCCAGACACACATGCTGGAGCGCGGACTGAATGCCCTCCGCATGAACCCCGTGCCGGAAGACGTCAGGAGGCTGATGTTCAAAGTGAAAAAGGCCCAGGGGACTGATATTGCCCGCTCCTTCTGCGGACTGAACGACCACCGCAACCTGCGCATTTCGGTCGAAGGCGCTAAGGCGGCCGGTATGATTTCCCAGGCGGCATTGTCCATAACTCACTCTCCCGTGCATACGGTAGACTACTACCTGGACGTGGTGGACCACCTGGTGGAATACGGCACCGATGAGATCTGTCTGAAGGACATGGCCGGAATCGGTCGCCCGAGCGTGCTGGGTGAGCTGGTCGCCGGCATCAAGAAACGCCACCCGCACCTGAAAGTGCAGTACCACGGCCACACCGGCCCCGGCTTCTCGACAGCTTCGATGCTGGAAGTCGCCCGCGCAGGTGCGGACTATCTGGACGTGGCCATAGAGCCATTGTCCTGGGGCAAGGTCCATCCGGACGTCATCACCATTCAGCAGATGCTCCGTGCGGACGGTTTCCTGGTGAAAGACATCAATATGGATGCGTACATGCAGGCGCGTGCACTGACGCAGGAGTTCATCGACGACTTCCTGGGCTACTGGATCAATCCCACCAACTCCCGCATGACCTCGCTGCTGGTCGGCTGCGGCCTTCCCGGCGGAATGATGGGGTCAATGATGGCGGACCTGGAGGGCTTCCGGGGCGCAATCAATGCCGCCGAGCGTGCGAACGGCCGGAAGGAAAGTACCCTGGACGAACTTCTGGTGAAACTGTTCTCCGAGGTCGAGTACGTCTGGCCGAAACTGGGCTACCCGCCTCTGGTGACTCCGTTCAGCCAGTACGTGAAAAACACCGCTCTGATGAACATCCTCGCGCTCAGCAGCGGAAAGCCGCGCTTCTCTACCATTGACAAGGATACCTGGGGCATGATTCTCGGCAAGATGGGTACGCTGCCGGGGAAACTGGCGCCCGAAATCGTCGAACTGGCCAAGGAGAAAGGCCTTGAATTCTATACCGGCAACCCGCAGGACATGTATCCGGACGACCTGCCCCGTTTCCGCAAGATGATGCAGGAAGAAGGCTGGGACGAGGGCGAAGACCAGGAAGAACTCTTCGAATTCGCCATGCACGAAGGACAGTACCGCGACTATAAGAGCGGTGTCGCCAAGCAGCGCTTCAACCAGGACCTGGAGGCCCAGCGGGCCAAGGCCGGCGCACCCGTCCAGGTGGTACGCCCCGTGGTGGAAATGCCCAAGTTCGATGTGGAATCCTTCGTCAAAGCCCATCCGCAGGCGCTTCCGGTCCAGGCTCCGGCCAAAGGCCAGCTGCTGTGGGAAATCGATGCGGTGGATGACTCCAAGGCCCCGGTCGTCGGGACAAAGGTGGAAGCCGGAAAGCCCGTGGGCTATGTGCAGACCTTCTACGGGATGGAAGAAATCCCTGCCGCCATCGACGGCCGGATTGTGGCCGTAACAGGAAGACAGGGAGAGAAAATAGAAAAAGGCGAAATCATCGCCTTTATCCAATAGCTATTTCAAGCGTTCGGTAATCACGCAGTCGCCCGGGGCGCGCAGATAAGCGTCCAGGGTGACGGAACCGATGCGGTCTGCCGTGATATGGCCGCTGCGGGGGTTTTTGATATTCGTGACGGAACCCTTGATATCCGCTTCCACGGTGCTGTCTTCGAACATGCGGTCGCAGTCGGGACCGAAACTGCAGTCCTCCAGCGTCAGGCCGTCCACATAACAGAGCGGCTGCTCGCCGGTGATGTGGCAACGGACCAGGCGCAGATTTTTGGAATGCCAGCCCAGGTACTCGCCGTTCAGCTCGCTGTCATAAACCGTGACGTTTTCCGTCTCCCAGAAAGCGTCCTTGGTCGTGATGCGGGCGTTGCGGATGACGGCGTCCCGGACATACTGGAAGACATATTTCGAATCGGACACCAGCCCGTCCACGTCCACATGCGTGCAGAACATGAAGGGATAGGTCCCGTCGTGCAGCTCTACATCCTTGACCGTCAGGTTGTTCACCCGCCAGAAGGTCTCGTCGGCATCGGTGATTCTCACCCGCTCGAGCCGGAGTCCGTCCATTTCGCGGAAGAATTTCGGCCCGTCGATGATGCAGTCGCGCATCACCATATCGTTGCTGTACCAGATGGCGGAACGGGAACCCACTTCGAAATAGCAGTTGGTAATCAGGGATTTATCCACATGCCACCAGGGGTATTTCCCGATAAAGCGGCAGTGGTCGGCCTCCAGGTTCCGGCAGCATTTGATGCCGGATTCCCCTTCGGTAATCGTTACATGTTCCAGGCGCGTGTCCTGCAGTCCGAACAGCGGCCGTTCGCCGCCGAAACTTTGGTCTTTAATCAGTTGCATATCCTTTGAAAAACGGACTGCAAAGTTAGCAATTCTTTTGGATAAATACATCCCACCGCTGCTCCCATTCGCGGAAAAGTTGCGCCCGGGTGGCGGGCCCGGCGGAGCAGTAGCGAATCGAATTGAAAGCCAACTGCTTGAGGTCGGCCAGCCCCATGTCCCAGGCGGCGGCCGCCACGAAAAAGTCGTCCACCAGGTTGTTGTGCTCCTGGAAGGCGGGGTCGTCGGAGGCCAGCACGACGGGGATGCCGGCGGCATAGTACCCGCGGGCGGGGTGACGGACCGGATCGCTGAGATAGCCCAGCGTCAGGTTGCTGACCGGGCAGACTTCCATGCAGATGCCTTCCCGCAGAAGGGTTTTCTGTAGCTCGGGGTGGTCGTAGAGGTTGAACCCGTGCCCGATGCGGACCGGATGCAGGGCCAGAGCCTCTTCGACGGACCGGCTGTCGGGGCGGAGGGTTTCGCCGCAATGCAGCATCAGTTTCAGCCCGGAGTGTTCCTGTACCAGCCGCGTCAGCAGCGGCGCATAGAAGGAAATCTCATGGCTGCGGTCTTCTTCATTCACCAGGTCCAGGGCCGTCAGGAAGTCTTCGCCCCGGCGGGTATCCTTCACGTTTTCATGGATATAGGCGGCATTCTCCATCATGGCGGCGGTCACGCCCAGGTCAATCCAGGCGTATTTCAGACCGCAGCCCAGCAGCCGGACACAGAAGCCCGGCTCCGTATCCATCACACGGTAATAGGCGTCGCGGATGGCCGTGGCCATGGCAGCGGCCTCTTCCGGCGTGCCGAAGGGCAGTATCCGGATTTCCACCATCTGGATGTTCAGGCGCACGTAATAACGGAAAACGGCCTCATAGTAGCGGGAAACGATTTCGGGCGTGCTGGCGAACATGTGGCGGTCGAAGATGGTTTCAAACCATTCCCAGATGGTCTGGTCGGGGCCGGCACCGAGCACGCTCCAGATGCGCTCCAGTTCTTCGGGGGTGATGTCTCCATCCATCATGGCGTCGGCAAAGCGCTTGTACGGCTCCGGAATGCCGGCGGAGGGGTCCATGACGCGGATGGAACCGCGCTGGGGCATCTCGCCGGTGTGGATGTACATATCCCCCTGGCTCATCAGCCAATCGGTCATTTCCCGCACCGGCAGGCAGGCAAGTCCATGGATATGCAGGTCCGCCCCTTTAGGCAGAGAATGGCAGAAACGGTATAGCCCGCTCTGCCATATCTCTTTGTCTGTCAGTAGATTGTATTGCCCGTGATAGGACTGAAGAAAATCGTCTCTGAGTGCGCGCAGCCACGCGTCGACCCGCTGTTCTTCGGGGGTCAGTGCAATCCGGAAGGTATCGATGTCCGCCATGTTACCCTTGTTTTTGAATTGCCTGCGAATTTACAAAGAAATTCCGGACTGTGCAAGGGCTCCCGCCGGCTTTTTAGAGACTCCGCCACATGGCGTCCTGTACGGCGCGGTTGTTTTTGGCGTTCATCTTCCCGAAGTTGAAGGAGACACCCAGGAGGAAGTATCTTCCCAGGATGTTGGAATAGGTGTCCAGCACATATTCGTCGGTGGTCTGCCGGCGGAGATTGTTCCCCTTGCCCAGCAGGTCGGAGACTTTGAGACTGATTGTGAACTGTTTGATGGTCTGGCTGATACCGGCGTTCCAGATGAACTGCGGGGTGCCGTAACCATAACTGTATCCCCGGTAGAAGGTGTAGTTCCCGCCGGTGGAGATTTCCAGTCCTTTTTCGCTCCGGTACAGCACGTCCGCCGTAAAGGTATGGTGCCAGACGTCGGTGTTGGCGGTCGCGTCCAGCGAATAGCGGGACCGGTTGTTGAAGACGCTGTAGCCCGCATTGGCCGTAAAAGCGTCCAGCCGGTAACTGAGCCGTGGCGAAGCGCTCCAGTTGATGGAGCGGGTCCGGCTTTCCCGGAATCCGCTGGCGCCGCTGTAGAACCGGTCGCCGGAGGCATCGCCCCAGAAGCCGGCCATCATGGCCTGGTAGTCGAAGCTGCTCGCGGTGATAATGCCGTCCATTCGCGTAAGCGGCTGATAACTTGTGCTTTGTGTAAAAGAGAAAGACCCGTCGATGGAGAAGGTGAGCCGTTTCTCCCGGTCCAGCGGACGGCTGTAATTCAGGTAGCTCTGCAAGCCGAAAGCCGGGGTCTTCGCATTGACCGGAATGGCATAGCGGATACCGGCCGAATCAAACCAGGTCGCGTTGACCGTCTGGTTGCTGATCAGGCTGTAGCCGATGTTCAGGTTCAGGAAAGAGAAGGACCGGGGATTGCTGTAATTGAACCCGATGGCGGCATATTGGGTGAAAGAGGGGCGGAGCCAGGCATTACCCGCACGGATTTGCATCGGGTCGGAGATATCGATGGTGGCCAGCAGCTCCCGGTTGGAAGGGGTCTCGGTCTGGCCGCCCATATACGCGTAGGCGTTGAACGTATCCTTGGTATAGCGGAAGTTGAGATATGGCGCCAGGTTGACACGCCACTCGCCGGGGGCGTAGTTGTCTTTCCCGAGGGAGCGGGACCGGGTCTCCTGGCTGTTCTGTTCAATCTGCAGGCCGCCGGTCACCCGCAGCGGATCTTTGTTATATTGGACCAGCAGGCGCTCGCTCCAGTTGACGCTTTTGTTGAAAGTGGAACTGGAATAATAGTCGTTGGCCAGGCCGGTGGCCCGGTCTGACGCCGCTTTTCCGTTTTCATTGCGGGAGAACCGGCCGTTTACCCGCGCCTGCAGGTTCCAGTATTCGCCGAAGGGTTCGGTGTAGGAGATATTGCCGCCGAAGCCCAGCGCATCACCCTGGACGGCATACAACAGGTCCCGCTGCTCCAGCAGGCTGCCGCCGCCGGTGGTCTCGCGGAACTCCTGGCTGTCGCCCCGGTCTCCCGTATAACTGAAATCGCCGCCGAAACTGATGCGGCGCTTTTCCTTGCCGAGGTCCCGTACGCCCGACCAGAAATTGACGCCTGTGGTGAGGGTGCGGCTTTGGGAACCGGTCCGGCTTTCCGTCTGGTTGAGCTGCGTTCCGCCGGCTGTCGTGACGGAGCCTTCCGTGTAGTTGCGGTCCTTCCGGCTGATGCTTATGGCGGGGTAGACATAGAAGGGAACCTTGGCTTTCGAGTCTTCTTTGTTCTCGAACTCAAAGTTGAGTGACAACTCGTCGGAAGAACCGGTACCGTTGAACCGGCCGTCCGTGAGCAGGTGATTGCCGTCATCCTGGAACGCGGTACGGGCGGATTTTTCCCGGGCATCTTTGAAATTGTGCTTGTAATTGGCGCTCACGCTGGTGTTGTAGTCGGGAATCCGTTCCGTATTGTAGTTGGCGCCGATCTGCGCCGAAGTGGTCAGACCCGATTTGGTATCGAAGGCGTCCGAACTGCCTCCGTTCCAGAAGATAATACCGGAACTGCCCGGGTCGGCGGCGTTCATCCCGCTGCCCAGGAAGACGACCTGGTCGCGTTCGTTGTAGCCCGACAGCAGGCCGTTACCGTTGAAGACGAATTTCCGCCGTTCCACCAGTTCATGGGCGTCCTGGGGCGGCAGGGTCATGCCGCCGGCGAGTTTCGCATTGCCGAACCAGCCTTTCTGGTACTCCTCTTTGAGCTCCAGGTCCATCACCCGCTCTTTGTCTTCCTTGCCGTTGCTGACGCCGGTGAAGGCGGCCTGGGGCTTGTCTTTGTCGATGACCTTGATTTTATTGACGATTTTGGCCGGCAGGTTCTTGACAGCCATGGACGGGTCTTTGAAAAAGAAGGTCTTGCCGCCGACCGTCAGTTTGTCCACCTTCTCGCCGTTTACCTTTACCGAGCCGTCTTCGTCGACTTCCATGCCGGGCATTTTCTTGAGCAGTTCGCCCAGCATGGCGTTCTCGCCGACCCGGAAGGCATTGGCGTTGTATTCAATCGTATCTTTTTTAATCGTGATGGGATTGCCGATGGCCGTGATGGTGGCCGCATCGATATATTCCGGGTCCTCTTCCATCCGAATCATGCCCAGGTTGACGTCCCAGCCTTTCAGCTCATGTTCCTTCGCATAGGGCTTATAACCAATCATTTCTGCATTGACGGTGTACTTCCCGGGCTTGATTTCCCGGATTTCCACGGCGCCCTTCTCGTCGGTCAGGGCAAATTGGGTGATGACCGTATCGCCTTTGGGAATCAGGTACACGGAGGCGTAGGAGATGGGTTCTTCGCTCTTGGCGTCGGCCAGACGGAGCCTCAGACGTACGTTCTGATACTGCTGCAGCTGGTTGATATCGATATAGACCTGTGCCTGGGCCCAGGTGCTGATGAGCAGCGCAATAATAAAGACGATTCTTTTCATGTCATGCGAAGGTCAAAAAACAGTTGCTGCACAAATTCCAGGCCAGTCAGCAGCTTCTCAGCGTTTCCGCAGCAGCAGGACCAGAATCACGGGAATCCCGAGCAGGGCCAGCGTGGACCCGGCGGGAAGCGGATGCGGGGCAATCTGGGACAGCAGGTCCGCTGCAAGGGTCAGGACGGACCCGGTCAGCAGCGAGGCCGGCAGAATCTGCCGGTGAACGGCGGTGCCGCTGAGCCAGCGGGCGATATGGGGCGCGATGATGCCGACGAAACCCAGCGGGCCGCAGAAGGCCGTGACGGTGCCGGTCATCAGGCAGCAGCCCAGAATGGCCTGCAGGCGGATGCGGCGCACCGGAGCGCCGACCCATTTGGCGTATTCTTCGCCGAACAGCAGCAGGTCCAGTCCTTTGGCATTGTGCAGGGCCAGTCCCAGGCCTGCCAGCAGGGACTCGCCCATCAGCAGGGCGTCTTTCGCTCCGGCCCCCTGGAAACTGCCGGCCGACCAGCTGTAGAACAGTTTCAGGCTTTCTTCCCGGGCGGAATAGGCGATGACGGAGCTGAGGGCGCTGAAAATGAAGCCCAGCATCACGCCGAATATCAGCAGGGTGGTCCCGCCCCGGAAGCGTCCGGCGGCCAGGGCAATCAGTCCCGATGCGCCCAGTGCGCCCAGGAAAGCGGCGGAAGCGATGCCCGGCAGACTGGCCCCGAGGGCAACGGTTGCAATCGCGGCGCCCAGGCCGGCTCCGCCGCTGACTCCCAGAATATGCGGGTCGGCCAGGTCGTTGCGGAAAACCGCCTGCAGCTGGGCCCCGGACAGGGCCAGGGCGGCCCCGGCAACCAGGGCGGTCAGCAGACGCGGAATCCGGATGCCCCGTACGATGTCCGCGGCGGCACCTTGTCCCAGCAGCCCTTCCCATACCTGGGCAGGGGTCAGCCGTACGCCTCCGGCCAGCAGGTCGGCGGCGGCCAGGACGAGCAGCGCGGCCGTCAGCAGCAGGAGGGCGTGCCGGCTTCGTTTCATTTCTTGGGGAGATATTTCTGTACCGGCAGCAGCGCAATCAGCCAACCGATCAGGGCCACGGAACCGGCCGTCAGCAGCACGTCTTGCAGCAGCAGGCGGACCGGGTAGGGGGCGCTGCTCCAGCTGTAGGGCATCCGTACCAGCCCGTAGCGCTGCTGCAGCCAGGCGATGGCCACTCCGACAACCAGGCCGCAGAGCATGCCCAGCAGGGAAATCATCCAGCCTTCCAGGATGAAAATCCGCCGGATGGTGCGTGCGTCGGCGCCCAGGCTGCGGAAGGTTTCGATATCTTCTTCCTTTTCAATGATGAGCATGGACAGGCTGCCGAAAATATTGAAGGCGATAATTACCACGACAAACAGCAGAATCAGCCAGATGGCCGCTTTCTCCAGCTGCATCATCCGGTAGAGGGTGAGGTTCTGGTGCTCCCGGTCCGCAATCCGGTAATCCGTTCCCCACAAGTCTGCGAGCGTCTGCTCCAGGCGGTGGAGTGCACGGGATTTCGTGCCGGGCAGGACCCGGATTTCGATGCCGGAAACGGTGCCGTCCGGGTATTCCTGCAGGTTGCGCATCGTGTCGATGGGCAGAATCAGGAGGTCTTTGTTGATGTCGTCATTGATTGCGAAAATACCGGAAGGCCAGACTTTTACATGCTGGAGGGAGGCGGCCGGGTTCATCATCGAGAAAGGCCGCTCCCGCGAGGGGTAATACAGTTCCAGGGCCGACAGGAAACGGGGATTGATGCCCATCTGTGCGGCCAGGCCGGCGCCCGCCGCCGCCAGGGGAACCTGCCCTTTGTGCAGGGAAAAGTCGCCGGTGGTGATGTGGGCGTCCAGCAGGCCCAGGGATTCATACGTGCTGTCTACGCCTTTGGCCCGGGCCGTTCCGCCCCGGTCTTCATAACTGAGGTAGACATAATCCTCCAGAATGCCGCACACGGCCTGAACCCCTTCCAAGGATGCCGTCCGCTGCAGCAGCAGGCTGTCCGGCCGGAACACCTTGCCCCGCGCCGGGGTAATCAGAAAATCGGGCTCGACGCTGCTGCGGAGCTGCCGCACCAGGCTGTCGAACCCGTTGTAAACCGAGAGAATGATAATCAGGGCCGCCGTCCCGATGGCCATGCCGATGGCACTGATCGCAGAGATGATGTTGATGACATGATGGGATTTCTTTGCGAAAAGGTACCGTTTGGCTATGAAGGACGGCAGATACATTATTTCTTCAGCAGCGCGTCGATATGCTCGGCGTAATCAATAGAGCTGTCCAGCAGGAACACCAGTTCCGGGACGATGCGCAGCTGCCGCGCCACCCGGTGTCCGAGTTCGCCGCGGAGGCCGCGGACGTTCTCCTGCAGCAGTCCCATGACGCTTTCCGCCTTCGCGGAGGGGAAGATGCTGACGAACACCTTGGCGACGGAGAGGTCCGGACTGATGCGGACTTCGCTGACGGTCACCATGGCCCCGTCAAAGGCGGCCATGCCCTTGCTGCGGATGATTTCGGCGAGGTGCTTCTGCAGCTCCCTCGCTACCTTGAGCTGTCTTGTGGTTGCCGGTGCTTCCATCAGATAATATTGATAATGAAATAGTTCTTCTTGCCTTTTTGGGCCAGGATATACTTTCCGTCCAGGACATCCTTCTCGCTGACCTGGTAGTCGATATCGTTGACCTTGTCCTTGTTGAGGCTGACACCGCCTCCCTGCACCATCTTGCGGGCTTCGCCCTTGGACGGGAACACGGAGGTCTTCACGGCCAGCAGGTCCAGCAGGCCGCAGGGCAGTTCCGCTGCGGGAACGCTGAAGGTCGGTACGCCGTCGAAAACGGCCAGGAAGGTTTTCTCGTCCAGCTGACGCAGGGCTTCGGACGTGGCGTTGCCGAAGAGCATCTGCGAGGCGGCGAGGGCCTTGTCGTATTCGTCCTGTCCGTGGACCATCACCGTGATTTCACGGGCCAGGACCTTCTGGAGTTTGCGCTGGCCGGGGTCCTCGCGGTGTTCTGCGATGAGACCTTCGACGGTCGGGCGGTCCAGCATGGTGAAAATCTTGATGTAGCGCTCCGCATCCTCGTCGCTGACGTTCAGCCAGAACTGGTAGAATTCATACGGGGAGGTCTTGGCGGCATCCAGCCAGATGTTGCCTTTCTCGGTCTTGCCGAACTTGGTTCCGTCGGCCTTGCGGATCAGGGGGCAGGTCAGGGCGAAGGCTTCGCCGCCGTCCATGCGGCGGATCAGTTCCGTGCCGGTGGT
>CADBPR010000036.1 GCA_902796555.1 uncultured Bacteroidia bacterium | reverse complement strand
GTGATGCCGGGTAGAGCCGGATGGGCAGGGGCCTTCGGACGGCGTAGCCGCCCGTGGCTTCGTGAACGGGAGGGGCCCGCCGCATACCGGGGCCCCCGGCAATCTTGGATTGACGGGGTGGTTTGCGGTGGGAGGGATAGCACCGAAGGTGCGTACCGGTCCGAAGGCCCCTGCCCGCAGGCGGGAACCCGGCATCGACAAAGCTGTAGGCCCGGAGGCCGAACCGGCATCATCAATACAATTGGCGCGCGCCCGGCATAGACAGGACGAACTCAGATTTCCTCCCCGCCCAGGATGACTTGGGCAAGGAAAGGGGTCTGGTAGTGGTAGGGGATGGCGACGAGCGAGGGGAGCGGCCGGGTGATGAGCAGGTTGGCCCGTTTGCCGCGGGTGATGGACCCCGTCTCGTCAGCGACACCCATGGCGCAGGCGCTGTTCAAGGTCACCGCGTTGAGGGCCTGGACCGGCGTCAGACGCATCTTGATGCAGGCCAGGGCCATCACAAAGCGCATATCGCCCGAAGGGGACGACCCCGGGTTATAATCCGAAGCCAGGGCCAGCGGAAGCCCCGCGGCGATATAATCCTTCGCCCTGCCGTAGGGCATATTCAGGAAGAAGGAAGCGCCCGGCAGCATCGTCGGAATCGTATCGCTGCCGCGAAGCGCCTCGATTTCGGCATCCGTCGTCCGCTCCAGATGGTCCACGGACAAAGCCCCGTGCGCGACACCCACCTGCACTCCGCCGCTGACAGCCAGTTCGTTGGCATGAATCTTCGGCCGCAGGCCGTACCGGGCACCGGCTTCCAGGATACGGGCGGTCTCCTCCGGCGTAAAGAAACCCGCATCGCAGAAGACATCCACAAAATCCGCCAGCGGGGCGGCCAGCGGCATCATCTCCCGGCAGACCTGGTCGACATAATCCGCCTGCGAGAACCCCCGTCCCACAGCATGCGCCCCCAGGAAGGTGCTCTTAATCAGGGCTTTCGACTCTTTTTTCAGACGCTGGATGACCCGCAGGCTTTTCAGTTCGCCCTCGGTCGAGAGCCCGTATCCGCTTTTGATTTCAATCGCACCCGTTCCCTTGGCCACGACCTCGTCCAGCCGCGCTTTGGCCTGGCGGTACAAGCTTTCCTCATCCGTCCGGGCAAGCAGGTCCGCCGAATTGAGGATACCACCGCCGCGCCGGGCAATCTCCTCGTAGGAAAGGCCGTTGATTTTGTCCAGAAACTCGCCTTCACGGCTGCCGGCATAGACCAGATGGGTATGGCTGTCGCAGAACGCAGGCAGGACCATGCCGCCCCGGGCATCCGTCACTTCTTCCGCCTGCGGGGCGGGCCCGGTTCCGAAATCGGTGATACGCCCCTCCTCCATCAGTAGCCAGGCGTCGCGCAGACTGCCGGTGCGGTCCATTTCCGCACCGGACAGCCGCGTGGTTCCTTCAGGCTGGATGCCGACGAGCTCCCGGATATTGACAATGACGTGCCTCATTGGATGTATTCTTCCCTGCGCAGGAAAGCGATGGATTTTTCAATCAGCGGGTGCATATAACTGTCGGTGTCGATGAACGGCACTTCCTTGCGGTAATCGTTCCAGATGCGCTCGATGGCAGGGGAGGACTTCGCCGGACGGCGGAATTCCAGCGCCTGGGCGGCATTGAACAGCTCGATGGCCAGGACCCGTTCGGTATTGTCGACCACGCGGACCAGCTTGGTGGCGGCGTTGGCACCCATGCTCACGTGGTCCTCCTGACCCTGGGAAGAGTCGATGGAATCGCAGGAAGCCGGCCAGCAAAGGCCTTTGTTCTGGCTCACGATGGAAGCCGCCGTATACTGCGGAATCATGAAACCGCTGTTCAGTCCGGGCTTGGCTACCAGGAACTTAGGCAGGTCGCGCTGGCCGTGAATCAGCCGGTAGACGCGGCGCTCCGAGATGCTCGCCAGCTCGGACATGGCAATCGCCAGCGTATCCATCGGAATGGCAATCGGCTCGCCGTGGAAATTGCCGGCGGAAATAATCATATCCTCGTCCGGGAAAATGTTCGGATTGTCGGTCGCGCTGTTGATTTCCCGCTCGATGACGGATTCGACATATTCGATGTTGTCCTTGACTGCGCCGTGTACCTGGGGAATGCAACGGAAGGAATAGGGGTCCTGTACATGTTCCTTCGGCCGGCGGATCAGCTCGCTGCCTTCCAGCAGGGCCATGAAGCGTTTTCCGGTCTCAATCTGCCCCTTGTGCGGGCGCAGCTGGTGGGTCAGCGGCAGGAAAGGCTCGATGCGGCCGTCGTACGCGTCCAGGGACATCGCGGCAATCCGGTCGGCCCATTTGGACAGACGGATGCTCTTGAGGATGGACCAGACGGCGTGGGCGCTCATGAACTGGGTGCCGTTGAGCAGCGCCAGTCCCTCTTTGGACTGCAGGCGGATGGGCTCCCAGCCCAGTTCGGCCCATACTTCGGCGCTGGGCCGAACCTTACCTTTGTAGAGCACTTCGCCCAGCCCAATCAGCGGCAGGGACATGTGGGCCAGGGGACAAAGGTCGCCGGAAGCGCCCAGAGAACCCTGCTGGTAGACCACGGGCAGGACATCGTTGTTGAACATGTCAATCAGCCGCTGCACCGTAATCAGCTGGGCCCCGGAATGGCCGTAGGCCAGGGACTGCGCCTTGAGCAGCAGCATGATTTTGACGATTTCCGGCCGGACCGTTTCCCCGGCACCGCAGGCATGGGACATGACCAGGTTGTGCTGCAGCTGGGACAGGTCCTCCGGGGGAATGGTTACATTGTATAGGGCACCGAATCCGGTGGTAACCCCATATACGGGCCGACCGATGTCTTCCATTTTGGAATCCAGGTAGCGCCGGCATTTGAGGATGGCCTCCACGGACTCCTCGGACAGTTCCAGCGTCG
>CADBPR010000035.1 GCA_902796555.1 uncultured Bacteroidia bacterium | reverse complement strand
TTTACGGAGACGTTTATCAAGAATTTGTATCATACGATGGAGATTGAGAATTACAATCTGGCAAAGCGTACGGAGTACGAACTGGAGCTTCTGCAGGAGCTGGAGCGCAATTCCGCGCTGAACGCGGCCCTTGAAGACGGCCGGGCGGAGGGATTGGCTAAAGGTCTGGCCGAAGGGCGCGAAAAAGGTCTGGCCGAAGGGCGCGAAGAAGGCATTTTGCAAGTGGCACGGGCGCTGAAAACGCAGAAGGTAGCCGTGGAGACAATCGTAGCGGCGACCGGCCTGACCATCGAGCAGGTGCAGGCGCTGTAGGGCGCTTACGAAGACCCATGAAAATCATTGTAGCCCCGGATTCTTACAAAGAATGCCTCTCGGCGCCGGACGTTGCCGCCATCATACAAGCGGAGATTCTGTCCCTGTATCCGGATGCCGAAGTGGTATGCTGCCCGATGTCGGACGGAGGCGAAGGGTTCGCAGAAATCATGATACGAGCCCTGGGCGGGGAGATACGGCAGGTCCCCGTGACCGGTCCCGTCGGCGAGCCGGCCCTGGCGTCATACGGAAGGGTGGGGGATACCGCCGTAATGGAAGCCGCGTCGGCCTGCGGTCTTCAACTCGTTCCACGAACAAGGAGAAATCCGTTGACGGCCACCTCGCGCGGGCTGGGTGAGTTGATTCTCGCGGCATACGGGCACGGATGCACCCGGATGCTGGTCGGAGTAGGCGGAACGGCGACATGCGACGGGGGAGCAGGGATGATGGCGGTCCCCGGCATACGTGATATCTGCGGGAAAGTTTCCGTTGAGGTCCTGTGCGATGTGACCAATCCTTTTCTCGGACCGGCGGGTGCGGCCCGGGTCTATGGCCCCCAGAAGGGCGCGACGCCGCAAATGATGGATGTGCTTGAGGATAGGATGCGTTCCATCGCCCGAACCATCCTGGAAGAGACGGGATTCGATGTTTCAGCAGTCGCCGGTGCAGGAGCGGGCGGGGGAATCGGCGGCGCGCTGATGGCGTATTTCGGTGCGCAGTATCGTTCGGGGGCGGATGCCTTGATGGACAGGGTTCGGTTCGAGGCGCTTTGCTGTGATGCGGACGTGATTATCACCGGTGAAGGGCGGTCGGACAGCCAGACGCTTTCCGGCAAAGTGCCTTTTCGGGTGCTGCGGCGTTCCGGGGATGTCCCCGTTATTCTCCTGTCGGGTGCGATTACCCATCGCGAAGCTCTTCTCTCAGCGGGGTTCCGAGCGCTGATTCCCGTTACGCCGGCGTCCGAGCCCCTGGAAATAGCCCTGCATCCGGCGGTTGCCGAACGAAATATCCGCAAGGCCGTCAAGAAAGTCATTTTGCATCGCCTCGCATCCGGCGGTTGCCAATCGGAATATCCGCCCAGCCCGGAAGACGGGCGGAGAGAGACCGGGACGGGTTGTTGTTGCGATTTTCAAAATAAATGACTAAGTTCGTGGACGGAAACGCAACTGTTTATGAAAATAGGTCTTTTTATTGACACATGGTATCCGATGGTGGATGGTGTCATCAAGGTGGTGGACAACTATGCCCGCCGGTTGACGAAATATTGCGACGTCGTGGTCTTCTGCCCCAAAACCCGCGGGTATTCCAAGGAAGAGGATGCCGCATTGCCATATCCTGTCGTGCGCTGCGCCGCGCTGCCGTTGGTTCATCTGGATTACGATGTGCCGACACCGATGCTGGACCCCGTTTTTGATGCCCAGATTATCCAAAGCGGCATCGACCTGGTACACATTCATTCCCCATTCACGGTCGGTCTGGCTGGGATGCTATACGGCAAACTGCATCATCTTCCGGTGGTGGCCACCCTGCATTCCCAGTACCGGCAGGACTTTGAGCGTCCCATCAAGCTCAAACCGGCGGTGGATGTGGCCATGGACAGCATCATGCGGGTCTTCAACGCGTGTGATATGTGCTGGGCGGTCAATAGCGGCATCAAGGAACTGTACGAGAAGGAATACGGCCTGACGGCGCCCTGTAAAGTACGGCTGAACGCCACGGACCACCGGCCGGTAGAGGACCGGGCTGAAGCGGCCCGCATCGTCAACGAAACCTATGGCATCCCGGAAGATGCGACCGTCTTTTTGTTCGTCGGCAGAATCAACTATATCAAGAACATCGATTTTATCGTCCGATCCCTGGCCAAAGCCAAAGAAATGGGACTCAGCCACTTCCGTATGCTTTTCGCCGGCAAGGGACAGGATGAGGAACCATTGTCCCGCCTGGTGCAGGAACTGGGTCTTTCGCAGGAGGTGGTGATGTGCGGCCTGACGGAAAAGCCCATGCTGGAAAGGTTGTACGCAAGGGCCAAGCTGTTCCTCTTCCCGTCGCTGTATGATGCGAATTCCCTGGTCCAGATTGAGGCCGCCTGCCAGGGGACACCCACCGTGTTCCTGGAAGGTGCCCGTACGGCCGCCACGGTTACGCCCGGCGTAAACGCCTATGTTTCCAAGCCCGGCGAGGAGCAGTATGCCGCCCTGATTATGCATATTCTGCAGCATCCGGAGGAATACAACCGCATCAGCGCCGCGGCCAAAAGAGACCTGTACCTGGACTGGGATACCGTTGTGCAGGGGTTATATGAAGATTATTGCGCGCTGCTCGGGACGGTCTGACCGGCCGCCGCCCTTCCGGAAGCAGCATACCTTTTACCAAAATGATTCCGACGATTCCCTATCTTCAAGGTTTGTTCGCGCATTTTAACGCCCAGTTTTTCGGCGGGGAATTGCCGGATGTCCCCATTCTGCTCTCTCATGCGAAATCCTATGTGGCGCGGTGCGAATACAAACGTCGCCGGCTCCTGTTCGGGAGAGAGCAGCGTTATGGTTTCTGCATCCGCTTCTCCACACGGCTGGACCTGCCCGAGCCGGAGGTGGAAGATACCCTCATCCACGAAATGATTCACTTGTGGATTATGTACAAGCGCATCCCCGACACGTCGACCCACGGGCGTGTTTTCCGGCAATGGATGAACGACATCAATACCCGTTACGGCCGCCATATCCGTATCAGCCATAAACTTACAAAAGAAGACTCGGCGCTGCTTACCGACGCCCAGCCCCGTAAACCGCGGATTGTCGCATTGGTGTCCATGAAGGACGGCCGCCGGGGCATCAAAGTGCTTCCCCGCGTAGAACGGCGGCTGAAGGAATACCGGAAAGGGGTTCTGTCCAGCGGGAAAGTGGCGGAGGTCCGCTTTTTTCTTTCCGACCATCCCTTTTTCGGCCGATACCCCTCGTCGGCAGCGCTGCGGGTCTATTTCCCGCCGGAAGCGGATATCGATGCGGCCCTCGCCGGCGCCTGGGACCTGTGCTAATACTTTAAACAGAATTGAACCATGAAAAAACGGATTCCCCTCTGGATTGTTCCGGCCTGTTTTCTGGGCCTGGTCATTGTCCTGGACCTGTGGAGCTGTGCGGCTTCGCTCCGGCCGCTTGAAAAGGCGGTCAAACCCTTGCTGTTGGCGCTGACAGCACTGACGAGCGCCGTCTTTCTGCTGGAAAAGGACCGGGTGGAGCGGCGGACCGTATGGCTGCTGATGACGGCCCAGCTTTTCGGCTGCGCCGGTGATACGCTGCTGATGGGGTCCGGACTGCCGTATTTCGGCGGCGGAATGGCAGCCTTTCTGGTCGGTCATATCTGTTACCTGACCCTGTTCGGCCGCACGGCCTGGAAGGGACTTCCGACAAAGGTATGGGTCCTGTCTGTCCTGCTGATGCTGGCGTTGCTGGCCGTCCTGGTCGTCGCCATCGGTGTCAAGGGCGTGCTGCTAGTTCCGATGCTGGTGTACGGGCTGGTCCTGATGCTGCTGGTCTTCTGCGGGCTTTGCGGCCTGGTCCGGCTGCGGGGCGCACATTGGGCGTTGATTCTGTGCGGCGGACTGCTGTTCCTTTTCTCGGACGGCCTGATTGCCATGCGGACCTTCGGCCTGGAGAATACGCCGATGCTGGGATTTACCATCATGCTTACCTATATCGCTGCCCAAGGGTTGCTGGCCATCGGCGCCTGCCGGGCTCCATCCCTTTCGGAATCCGCCGGGCCGCACGCTCACACGCCTTGAGAAGGAACGCAGTGGTGATGGAGTGGTGATGGCTCTCCGCTCGGCTTGCACGGTTATTCTATGACGGGACGGATAGATTGCCCGTAATAACGGAACACGTCATCACTGTCCACACCTTCGGAATAGAAGTACACCTGCATCGCGAGGTACGGGTTAACCGCATTGAGGGAAGAAGACCAGTAGCAGCCGAAGGAACCCTCATTTCCGAAAACGGTATCGTACCAGTAGCCAGCGGCGGGAAGGAAAATACTGTTGCCGTTCTTGCCCGCAACTAATCTACCATTGACTCTGTTCTGTGTTGTCCATGTCCATGTACACTCTGTTCTAAGCTCTGTCCAGTTTTCATCGGTAGGCATCCGCCAATTGCCGCCGGCTATCACATGTGCAGCATCGTCCTCAGGCTGAAGGATAATATTCCCATCCGGGGAACCCTCGGCATCCCAGGAAGATGCTTTGTCTTTCGGACAATACTTCGTAAGCTTATTAAAAGCGCCGTTGCACCACGTATAGGATGCCCAATCATATCCTGTCTTTCCCTCTTTCCATATGAGCGGGTCCAGGCTGCTGTAATAAGGTTCAACATCACCCCACGCATAGTAATCGCCGTAATGCTCAGGTTTTTTTGCACCAAGATTACATTCTGCCCACTTCAATCCGCTAGGCAGGCCCAAATCGACAGCCACCATCTTGAATTCCACCTTCACACGGCATGTGGCTGTTTTGTCTCCGGCCTTTGCCGTAATCGTAGTCTCTCCTTCTTCATCTGCGGTCACTTTGCCGTCATCTACTGTAGCAACGGTCTCGTCCGAAGAGGACCACTCAACCTCATCCGTTGAATCTTCGGGCAATACCGTTGCCTTGAGGGTCGCCGTCTTGCCGGGAGCCAATGTCAACGATGTCTGGTCCAGACTCACGGATGCGGCAGAGATAACCACCGTTACCTGACAATAGTCGGTAAGACTGCCGGACTTGACTGAGATTTCAGCGGTTCCGGGAGCAACACCAACGACAGTACCGTCCGAGACAGTTACGATATTGGGATCGAAACTCCACCAAGAAAGCTGTTTATCGGTTGCGTTCTCGGGGGTGAACGCAACCTCCAAAACCTTGTTTTCGCCCTTCTCAAGGGTGATTTCATGCTCCGTGAGGGCAATACCGGTGAGCTTAACGACTGTTATCCGGATGCGGTCGCCATTACCCGGATTGCTTTCTGGTGTGCAGGCAAACAGCAGCATGAGGGCTGCAAAATAAGGTAATTTTTTCATAAGGTACGTCAGTTACAGCGTATTATCCCTGAAGACAATGCACATAGGTTATTGGTTAACGGTTCATGCGTTAAGGATTTACCACCTACCTGAGGCGGTACAAAAATAAGGGTGATATGACGATGAAAGGTCATAGATATGCAAATGTCGTTAAAAATCAGAAGAATAGCAAGATGCAGCCAAAAGATTTTCTATTTGTCATTCCGAGAAAAAGACGTACATTTGTGTATGCGTTTGCTGATGCTGCTCATATCCCTGGTCCGGGCCCTGGCAGCCACGCCCGACCCGGCGCGGCAGGAAGATTCCCTGCGTCGTGCCCGTCTGGTGCTGCTCCAGCGCCTCGGCCGGCTGTTCCTCGAGCAGTACGGCATGTCACCTTCGGCTTATCGTACCGCCTTGCAGGAGACCGCATACGCTTCGCAAGAATCCTGAACCATGCTTCGTCTTCAAACACCTGTAACACCGGACCAAGCCCCTGTCACCCTGTCCTATTCCGACACGGTGCTGGTCCTGGGCAGCTGCTTCGCCGAGGCCCTTGGCGCCCGGCTGGCGCAGGGCGGTTTCGATGCCCTGTGCAACCCCTTCGGTCCGTTGTACAATCCCGTATCGCTCTGCAACGCCGTCGCCCGCCTGCAAAGCGCGCTTCCTTTTACCGAAGCGGACGTGGTGGAAATGGGCGCCGGTGCCGGTCTGTACGGCTCTTTTTGGCACCATACGGCCTTCGCCCGGGAAAACCCTGCGCTGTTTCTGGAGCAGGCCAACACCGCCTTGCAGGAGGCTGCGGCCTTCTGGCACCGCTGCAACCGGGTCGTCATCACGCTGGGCACGGCCTGGGCCTTCCGACGGAACGACACGGGGGAGACGGTGGCGAATTGTCTGAAACGTCCGGCGTCGGAGTTTACCCGCTATCGCCTGGGCGTGGAGCAGGTGGCGGCGCTACTGCAGGGACTGGTGGCGCGCTACCCGGAAAAACGCTTTGTCTTCACGGTCAGTCCCATCCGGCATCTGGCCGACGGAGCCCGCGGCAACCAATTGTCCAAGAGCACGTTGCTGCTTGCTACCGAGGGCCTGTCCTATTTCCCGTCCTACGAAATCATGATGGACGAGCTGCGTGACTACCGCTGGTGGGCGGAGGATATGGTCCATCCTTCCGAGCAGGCGGAGCTGTATATCTGCGACCGCTTTCTGGAATGGGCGCTGGTCCCGGACGAACGCCCCCGTTACGAGGCGGCGCTCAAGGCAGACCGGGCCGCCCGTCACCGCCCGATGCATCCCCGCGGCTGAAAAAGCAAGGCCCCGCTCGTGGACGGCAGCGTCGCTTGCGGCAGTTTTTGATAATCCGCCGGTTATTGCTATCTTTGCGCCGGAAAAAATGAATGAACCATGCTAATCATTGCGCTTGCAGCCCTGCTGCCCGTCGTGATATTGATGTATTACGTCTACCACAAAGATTTTAACCCGGAGCCTAAGAATCTGGTTTTCAAAGGATTCATATACGGCGCCATCGCGACGTTCGTCTCCACCCTCATTTCGGGTCCGCTGATGCGGATGGGCTTCTTTACCCTGGAACCGCACGGAGCGCTGGAATGCCTCAAAACGGCGTTTTTCGGGGCCGCCATCCCGGAAGAATGTGCCAAACTCCTGATGCTGTGGCTGCTGCTGCGCCATTGTGCCGAATTCGACGAGCGCTATGACGGAATTGTCTATGCCGTTGCCGTCGGACTGGGCTTTGCCGCCCTGGAGAATATCCAGTATGTGATTGCCGCCGGTGCGGACTGGTTCCATGTCAGCCTGAGCCGGGCCCTGTTCGCCGTTCCTGGCCATTTCGCCTTCGCCGTGGTCATGGGCTACTATTATTCGCTGAATCATTTCTACGGGGACGCCGCATCCGCCGGAACCCGCGTGAAAATGATTCTGTATCCGGTCCTGCTGCATGGTACCTATGACTTCATCGTCTTCCTGAGCGGGTTGGATACGGCTGTTTCCGGGCTGCTGACCCTGGTGTTCCTCTGGTTCTGCTTCCGTCTGTTCAAATCGACGCGTCAGCGGATTCTGACGACGGCGGGGGATGAAGACCTGCGAGCCCGTATCATGCGGGATTCAGCCCCGGAAGACAACCTTCCCGATGAGCAATAACGCAGCGGATTCTATGCAAGACTGGACACGATTCAAAGCCGCCCTCTTCGACCTGGACGGGGTGATTTTTCATACGGAACCGCAGTACGACCGCTTCTGGGAGGGGGTGTGCCGGGATTATTGTCCGGATGACACGGAGATGATTCGGCAGATGAAGGGGCAGACCCTGACGTATATCCTGGGCCGTTGGTTCTCCGGGGAACGTGCGCACCTGCAGCCGGAAATCGTCCGTCGGGTGAATGAATATGAGGCCGGGATGACCTTTGACTATGTGCCTGGTTTTGAGGACTTTCTGGCGATGCTCAAGCGAAAGGGCCTCCGCACGGCCGTCGTTACCAGCAGCAATGTGCCCAAACTGGAGCAGGTATGCCGCTGCCATCCCGACTTCCGGGAGAATTTCGACGCCGTCGTATCGGCCGAAGATTTCAAAGCCAGCAAACCGGCGCCTGACAGCTACCTGGAGGGTGCGCGCCGGCTGGGTGTCGACCCGGCGTCCTGCGTAGCCTTTGAAGACAGTATCAACGGCCTGAAATCCGCCCGCGCGGCCGGCATGTATGTCGTGGCGCTGGCGACGACCCTTCCGCCCGAAAAATTGGCGCCGCTCTCCGACCGCCAGATTCCGGATTTTACCTTGAACTTGTTTAATAATAACCTGCATCATTTTTATCGCCTGTGCCACCCTCGGCATCATAAGAGGGAGGGGCCCAAATGCCGGCATCAGCCGGCCGGCCGT
>CADBPR010000034.1 GCA_902796555.1 uncultured Bacteroidia bacterium | reverse complement strand
TGTATTTTTTCGATATCAGACATAGCATCAACGTTTTTACAAATATAATCCAATTGCTCTGCGATTGCAAGTCTGTTTTTATGCTTTTTCAACGATTTTGAATACGACAAAGAGGTCAACTCACTTTTGATATGACCCCCAAATCTCCAAATTGAGATAATCCTCGTTATTATCCGGAATCAGGTGGTTTCTTTCGGCGGAAGGGTAGCGATTTCCACCACGTATTTCTCTTCGAACCAGGGTTCGGGGCGCCAATGGGAAATTTTCCAGGGATGAATCCGCTGCGGTGCTACGCCGCAACGGCTGCTGAGCAGGGCGCTTTCCGCCGCGATGTCGCCGCCTTTGAGGTAGAGGATGCTCTCACGGAAACGGCCCTTTACCCAGGGGTAGAAGCGGTCCAGCGACGTGACGGCCCGGGACACAACATGGTCGAAATCGCGTCCCAGGGATTCGGCCCGCCCGTTCACCGTTTCGACATTCTCCAGCCCCAGCGCTGTGCTGACTTCGGTTGCCACGCGGACTTTTTTGCCGATGGAGTCGCAAAGGGTAAAGCGGGTCGCCGGGAAGAGGATGGCCAGGGGGATGCCCGGAAAACCGCCGCCCGTGCCCAGGTCCAGCACCGTCCGGCCGCCGGAGAGCCAGGCGTCCCAGGTCTGTGGCCTTTCTTCGCGCAGGAACGCCGCGATGCACAGGGAATGGAGGACATGGTGCGGGTACAGCTGGTCCATGTCCTGGCGGGAAATGACATTGATGCGGGCGTTCCACTCCCGGTACAGCCCGTCCAGTGCCCGGAACTGTTCCTGTTGCCCGAAGCTCAGTTCGGGGAATGCTTCCAGTATCGCTTCCCAGTTCATTCGTCTTCCTCCTCCATCGCTTTGGCAATGAGGTCTTTCGCCCGGAAAATGCGGGTTTTTACCGTGCCCAGCGGCAGTCCGGTCTTTTCGGCGATTTCCTTGTAGCCCAGGTTGTCCACCAGGCACAGGTGCGCGACCTCCCGGTAGAGCTCCGGAAGCCCGTCCAGGCTGGCCAGAAATTCCTCATGTTTTTGACTGTCAATAATTTCCTCCTCCGGGCTGCGGGCGGCGTCAGCCACGCAGGCGACTTCTTTGTCCACGGCCCCGTAAGAGGTAGTCTCCATATTCTTGCTGCGGACTTTGTCCCGGTCGTTGTGGTCAAAGGCCGTATTGCGGGCAATGGTCAGCATCCAGGTCGAGAACTTTTTGCCGGGGTCGTAACTGCCCAGCTGTTTGAAGGCTTTGGCGAAGCTTTCCATCAAGATGTCCTGGATTTCCTCGGTCTGGGTGACATAACGGGCGATATGCCCGTATACACCGGCGTAATAACGGGTGTAGAGAATGCCGTAGGCCTCCTGGGAATTCTCTTCCAGGGCCAGTGCGACCAGTTGTGCGTCACTGAGGTCAGTGAGCTTCAAGCCAGTTTTTTCCATAGCTGCATGCAACGGTTAGCGGTACTTTCAGGCTGATGACATTTTCCATCTGGGCGGTCACCAGCGTTTTCAGGGTTTCGGCTTCGGCGGCGGGGCCGTCGAAGAGCAGTTCGTCGTGAATCTGGAGCACCATACGGCTGCGCAGACCGGCCGCGTCCAGTTCGCGCCGGATACCGGTCATGGCCATCTTGATGATGTCGGCGGACGTACCCTGGATGGGCGCGTTCACCGCATTGCGCTCGGCCAGGGAGCGGACTGTCGCATTGCGTGCCGTGATGTCCGGCAGGTAGCGCCGGCGGCCGAACAACGTCTCCACGTAGCCTCTCTCCCGGGCCGCCGCTACCGTTTCGTCGATATAGGTGCGGATGGAAGGGAAGGCCGCGAAGTAGCCGTCGATGATATCTTTGGCCTCCTTGCGGGAAACATGCAGGCGCTGGGCCAGCCCGAAGGAAGAGATACCATACATGATGCCGAAGTTGGCGGTTTTGGCGACACGCCGCTGGTCGGCGCTGACCTGCTCGGGCGGGATGCCGAATATCCGGGCAGCCGTGGCCTTGTGTACGTCTTCTCCGCTGCGGAAGGCGCGGATCAGGTGCTCGTCGCCGCACAGGTGGGCCATGATGCGGAGCTCAATCTGCGAATAATCGGCCGACAGGATGATGCCGTCCGGGTCGCTCGGGACAAAGGCCCTGCGGATTTCGCGGCCCCGGTCGGTACGAATCGGGATGTTCTGCAGGTTGGGGTTGGAGGAACTGAGCCGTCCGGTGGCCGTCAGGGCCTGGTTGAAGGTGGTATGGACCTTGCCCGTCTCGGGCGAAATAAAGCCCGGGAAAGGCTCTATGTAGGTGGACAGCAGTTTCTTGACGCCGCGGAATTCCAGAATCTCATCCACGATGGGGTGCCGGTCTGCAATGGCCAGCAGGGTGGCCTCGTCGGTGGCATAGCTGCCACCGCTGTTCTTTTTGGCTTTCGGGTCCAGCCCGAGTTTGTCAAACAGCAGTTCCCCGATTTGCTTGGGGGAGGAAATGTTGAGCCCGGGGTCGCCGGCGATTTCCCGGATATGCTGTTCGCGTTCCGTCAGTTCCCGCCGCAGCCCGGCGGTGTATTCGCGCAGTTGTCCGAGGTCTACCTTGACCCCGTCGCGTTCCATCCCGGCGAGCACCCCGATCAAAGGTTCTTCAATCTGCTCATACAAGACGGATACCGACCTTTCTTTCATGTCGGCGGCCACTTTGTCCCGTAGCAGGGGCAGGGCGGCCGCTTCCTTCCGCCGGCTGGGCGCCGCGGCCTCTTCGAACAGGGACTGCGGCTGCGGTGCCGTTTCCTCGATATCCATGCCCAGGTAGGCGGCGGCGAGGATGTCCGCTTTGTGGCTCTTTTCCGGGTCCACCAGGTAATGCATCAGTTCGATATCCCACAGCGGCCCCCTCAACGTGATGCCTCTGCGGAAAAGCAGGTTGAGCTGGCGTTTGAGGTCATAGCCGCAGGTGGCGACGGCCGGGTCTTCCAGCAGGTCGCGGAGGTCTTCCGGGTCTGCCTGACAGACTTGTCCGCCGGTCGTGGCGGCCGTCAGGTGGGTAATGTCTGCGAAAATGCTGTCTCCGTCGGTGTCCGCGACCAGGGCAAGCAGCCCGCTGCGGCGGCATTCACGGCGGAAGTCTTCAAGCGGCAAATCTATGATTTCCAATTCTTTGCTTTCCTTTTTCGGGGGCGCGGCATGGCCCAGGAAACGGCGCAGGGAATGGAATTCGTATTTCTCGAAAAGGTCGGCGGCCAGTGTGTCGTACGCCGTGTTGACCCGCAGGTCTTCGGCCCGGATGTCCAGCGGAACGTCCGTTTTGATGGTGACGAGGTCGTGGCTGAGCCGGATGTAATCGCGGGCCTGCTCGAACTGCGCACGCTGGCGCTCGCTGAGTTCGTCCAAATGGGCGTAGATGTTTTCAACGCTGCCGTATCGGGCAATCAGTTTGGCGGCTCCCACTTCGCCGACGCCTTTGACCCCCGGCACATTGTCGGCCGTATCACCGCAAAGGGTCAGCATCTCAATGACCTGGGACGGGTCGGCGATGCCGTATTTCTCGCAGACGGCCGCCCGGTCCAGCAGCTCGTCGGCGCCGCCGGATTTCCCGGGCTTGACCTGGAAGACATGCTCCCCGATCAGCTGTCCGTAGTCTTTGTCGGGCGTGACCATATAGACATCCATTGCTGCACCGCCCAGCCGTTTGGCGACGGTGCCGATGACGTCGTCCGCTTCGTAATCGGGCACCATCAAAGTGGTGATATTGAGTGCTTTGCAAAGCTCTGTCAAGGGCTCCAGCGCATCAATCACCAGCTGGGGCGTCTCCGCCCGGTTCGCTTTGTACGCGGGGTACAGGCGGCCCCGGAAGGTGCCGCCGGGCGGGTCGAAGGACACGGCGATATGGGTGGGCTTTTCCCGGTCCAGCAACTCCAGCACATATTTGGTGAAGCCGTACAGGATGGACATGTCGGCCCCCTTCGAATTGATCATCGGCCTCCGCAGGAAGGCGTAGTACATTTTGAAAATCAGGGCGTGCCCGTCAATGATATAGAGTTTGTCCGTCATAGTCTTTCAAAACATGCGTTGAAAAGCTGTTCCCGGCTGATGCCGGCGTCCGTATCGGCCAGTCGCCCGTCCCGGGTGATGCCCAGAATCCGGGTGCTGACCTCGGCGGCTTCCCGGATGTCATGGCTGGAAAAGAGCACGGCGTGGTCGGCGCTGAGGTCCTGCAGGGTACGGAGGACCATCATCCGGCTGTCGACATCCAAAAATGCGGTCGGCTCGTCCAGCAGCAAGGTTTCCGCCCGCCGCAGGAGGGCGGTTGCGAGGCAGCCCTTCTGGAATTCCCCGTCGCTCAGGGTGGCGATGTCCCTTTCCGCAAGCGGCGCAATGCCCAGCCGCTGCATCGCCCGGTCCAGTTCCGCTTCTCGCTGCGGGGAGAGGCGCCCCAGCGGGGAAAGTTCCCGGTAGCATCCCGCGCGGATGAACGCCCGGAGGGTGAAGCCGCCCACCTTGGGAATCCGGGCCGGTACCAGGGCCGCGTCTTTCCTGTCGGCGGCCAGCCGGCGGAGCAGGGTGGTTTTCCCGCTGCCGTTCGCCCCGCAGAGCAGGACACATTCTCCCGGGCTTATCCGCAGGGAGACATCCCGCAGCAGGGGAGTCGCCCCGTATCCGACGTCGATATGTGCTACCTCCAGCATCCGCCCCTCAGAGTTGGCGGCGCAGCCGCGCCTTGGCGATACCCAGCTGGTCCCGGTATTTGGCGATGGTACGGCGGGCGACCTTGTAACCGCGCCGGTTCATTTCTTCCACCAGCTGATCGTCGGTCAGCGGCTTGTGTTTGTCTTCATTGTCCACACATTCCTGCAGGACCTTCTTCAGTTCCCGGGTGGACACCTCTTCGCCTTCCTGGTTTTCCAGGCCTTCGGAGAAGAAGTATTTCAGGGGGAAAATCCCGAAATGGGTCTCGATGTATTTGCTGTTGACGACCCGTGAGATGGTCGAGATATCGAAACCGGTCTTTTCGGCGATATCTTTCAGGACCATCGGCTTGAGGTTGGACTCGTCCCCGTCGATAAAGTAATCGTGCTGGTAGTCGACGATGGCCTGCATCGTGCTGAGCAGCGTATTGTGCCGCTGCTTGAGGGCTTCGACGAACCATTTTGCGGAGTCCATCTTCTGTTTGACGAAAGAGGCCGCTTCTTTTTTCTGCCGTTCCGAAGAACCGGCCGCTTCCAAGAGGATGTCGGCATATTTTTTATTGACGCGGATTTCCGGCAGGGAGAAACGCGGCATCGTCAGGTGCAGTTCCCCGTCTTCGTAGGTCAACAGGAAATCCGGCACAATCTGCTGGGCCTGGTCGTTGTAGCTGTCGTCCACCTGTCCGCCGGGAGACGGGTTCAGCTTCACGATGCGAGCCATGGCCGCTTTCATTTCCGCTTCGCTGATGCCCATGCGGGCCATGATTTTCTGGAAATGCCGGTTGGAAAACTCTTGGAAATAGTGGGTCAGAATCTGGGTCGCATGTTCCACTTCCGGAGACGGTTTCATGCCCCGGAGCTGAATCAGGAGGCATTCCCGCAGGTCGCGGGCGCCCACGCCGGCCGGCTCGAATTCCTGGATGATGCCCAGCATCTGTTCGACTTCCTGTACGTCTGTTTCGATATTGGCCCGGAAGGCCAGGTCGTCCACCAGGCTCTCCAGGTCGCGGCGCAGGTAGCCGTCTTCGTCCAGGCTGCCGATGATGAAGGCCGCCACGGCATGCTGGTGCTCGCTGAGGTTGCGGAAGCCCAGCTGCTCCATCAGGCTCTGGGTGAAACTCTGTTTGACGGAGAAGGTGTTGTATTGCGGCCGCTCGTCTTTGCCGTAGTTGTTGACCCGCAGCTTATAGGAAGGAATCGGGTCGTCCTCGTTGATTTCGGACAGGGATACGTCCCGGGGCGCCTCGTCTTCCCCCTCTTCGTTTTTCTCCGGCGGGTTGTCGTCCAGCACCGGATTCTCCTCCAACTCCTTGCGGATGCGCTGCTCCAGTTCCTGGACCGGCAGCTCAATCAGCTTGATGGTCTGGATTTGCAGGGGAGAGAGCTTCTGCTGCTGCTTGAGGCCGAGTTCCTGCTTGATCATAAGGCGGAATGGTAGACCCGGACCGTGTCGGCGATATAGGAATGCTGACGGTCGGCGACGGGGTAGTTGATGGATTCGCGGACGACGAAGGCGGAAGGGAAGTCCCCTTTGATACGCTCCAGCAGCTCCATGGCCTCGCTCCGGGTGCGGAAGTCGCCCACGGTGACCTTGAAGAAGGGATTCTGGTAGCTGCGGTAGGCGGCCACGCCGGGAACGCGGCCCGCAAAACGCGCCAGCGCGGCCTGGGAAGCCGCACGGGCATTCTGGGTGTTGTCAAAATAGATGCGCACACGGTAGCCGTTCAGGGTCCGGTTCCGCCCGGCGGCGATATAGCGGTTGAAGGCCGAAGCGATGGCCTGGGACTGGTGTACTTTCACATCGGCGGCATCTCCTTTGGCCTTGGCCGGCAGGAGATTGAAGATGGATTTGCCCTGCAGGGCCGAGTCCAGGGCGGCCGTCTGCCGGTAGATAATCGTGTCGACCTGTACCTGGCCCTGGGCGTGGGCCAGTACGCCTGCCAGCAGCAGGGCGGTCAGAATCAATAGGCGTTTCATCAATCCAACAATTCTTGTAAGTTCAGGTTTTTCAGGCTGACGGCCTTGCCGATGCCGCTGCGCAGCTTGACCGTTACGTTCAAGTCGGCTGTAAAATCAGCCAGGTCGTAGTTTTTGGCCAGGGACAATACCTGGAGCAGGGATACGTCGGGCCGCAGTGTGGCGGCGCCGTGGATTTCGTAAACGGACGTCGTACGGGCGAGCAGGGTGACGGGGTCCACGACAAAGTCCACGTATTCCTTGCCTTTATAGTAGAGGATGCCGCTGATGTCTTCCGCGGTCACCTGCATGGCCGGATTGTCGATGCCGACCAGGAAGGTGGCCTCCAGGCTGCGGAAGCCTGTCGGGGTCAGCGATGCGAGCGTGGCGGAAGTCACGCGGATGTTCTTGATTTTCTCTACGGTGTTGCAACCGCCGGCCAATAGCAGGGCCAGCGCCAGAACGAATATTTCGATTTTTCGTTTCATAACCCACAAAGATAACAAATAATTCGGTAACTTTGCTCCCGGAAATCAAGCCTTGTGCCAAAAATGAAAAAAATCTATATAGAAACCTACGGGTGCCAGATGAACGTCAACGATACGGAGGTGATTTTCGCGATTCTGGCGGAAGCGGGGTATGCCCGGACCGAAGTCATGCAGGAGGGGGATGTCATCCTGGCCAACACCTGTTCCATCCGGGACAATGCCGAGCAGCGCATCTGGGGCCGCATCGAAGTCTTCGCGGCGGAAAAACGCCGCCGTCCCGGGGTGGTCGTCGGGATTGTGGGCTGTATGGCGGAGCGCCTGAAAGACAGTTTGTTGGACAGCCATAAGGTGGACCTGGTCGCCGGCCCGGACGCCTATCGTTCCCTGCCGCGGCTGCTGCAGGATATCGCGCCCGACCGTCCGCAGATCAACGTGCTGCTTTCGCACGAGGAGACCTATGCCGACATCCGTCCGGTGCGGATTGACAAGAACGGGGTTTCGGCCTTCATTTCCATCATGCGCGGATGCAACAATGTCTGTTCCTATTGTGTCGTGCCCTATACCCGGGGCGCCGAACGCAGCCGGGACCCGCAGACCATCGTCGACGAGGCCCGCGACGTGTACGCGAAGGGCTATAAGGAAGTGACCCTGCTGGGACAGAACGTCGATTCCTATTTCTGGAAAGCCGCCGACGGTCCCGTGGATTTTGCCGAATTGCTCGCCCGGGTCGCCGCAATTGCGCCGGACCTGCGGGTACGTTTTTCAACCTCCCATCCCAAGGATATCAGCGACGCCGTGATTGAGACGATGGGCCGCTATGACAATATCTGCAAGGGCATTCATCTGCCGGTGCAGAGCGGCAGCGACCGGATGCTGGAAAAGATGCGCCGGCGGTATACCCGCGCCTGGTATCTGGACCGGGTCCGGAAAATCCGTTCCGTCATGCCGGACTGCGTGATTACCACCGACGTCATCGCCGGTTTCTGCAGCGAGACGGAAGACGACCACCGCGATACCCTGAGCCTGATGCGGGAAGTGGGCTATGATGCCGCGTTCATGTTCGCTTATTCCGAACGGCCCGGCACCCTGGCCGCCCGCAACTATCCCGACGATGTGCCGCCGGAGGTGAAGAACCGCCGCCTGACGGAAATCATCGAACTGCAGAATACCCTGAGCCTGGAAAGCAACCGCCGCGATATCGGCCGGTCCTTCGAGGTACTGGTGGAGGGTCCTTCCAAGCGCAATCCGGACGAGGCCTGCGGCCGCACGTCCGGCGGCAAGATGTGCGTGTTCCCGACCGGCGGAACGCCTTTGAAACCGGGCGAATACGTATCGGTCCGGGTGCTGGACTGCACCCAGGCTACGTTGCTTTGCGAGCGGGTCTGATACGGCTGCCGGTTAGGCTGAATACGCAATCAAGGCTTTTCTCCGAAGGCCAAATCTCCGGCATCGCCCAGTCCGGGTACGATGTAGGAATGGGCGGTCAACTCCTCGTCGATGCCGGCGGTCCACAGGGTGATTTCGTCCGTCTGCAGGTGCTTCTGGAGGTATTCCACCGCATAAACGCTGGCGATGGGGCAGACCAGGTGGGTGTAGGACGGGGTCCCGTCTTCGTACAGCCGGTTGAGGGTGATTTCCATGGACTGGCCTGTCGCCAGCATGGCGTCCGCCAGAATCAGCACCTTTCCGTCGAGTTTGGGATGGGTGGCGAACTCTACCTTGATATCGAATTCATCCCCTTTGTGGTATTTGCGGTAGGCGGCCACGAAGGCGCTTTCCGCTTCGTCGAATACGTCCAGCAGGCCCTTGTGCAGGGGCAGGCCGGCGCGGAGGATGGAACTGACGACCACCTGGCTGTCACAGGTCGGTACCCGGGCGGTCCCCAGGGGCGTGATGACATCCTTCTCGCTGTAAGCCAGTAGTTTGCTGATTTCATAGCCGAAAATGTATCCGACCCTTTCCAGGTTCTGGCGGAAGCGGCGGCGGTCCTTCTGGATAGCCTTGTCGCGGATTTCGGCGATGTAATTGCCCAGTATCGACGAGCTTTCTGTTAAATTGATGACTTTCATGTTTCGGACAGTTGGTGGTATCGGAAACAAAGATAGCAAAAAAGCGCGTAATTCAGAAGCCGATTGAAAAATATTCCGCCATTTCAAAACCGCTGCTCATTCTTCCTGCCGGATTTCGGGCCGCCCGGCCGCCTTTTACCAGGGGATGCGAAGCAAGGCCTCTATGCCCCCGTGAGGGTGACCGTTTCGTCGTGGAAACTGAAATAGGACGAATCGGAGAAGACGACGTGGTCCAGGAGAATCAGCCCCATGACGGAAGCGGCATCCCGCAGGCGCCGGGTCACTTCGATATCGGCCTTGCCGGGCCGGGGATTGCCGGAGGGGTGGTTATGGATAACGGCCATGCCGGCCGCTTTCCGGTCCAGGGCGTGCTGCAGAATTCGCTTGATGTCGATGGTGGTTTCGCTGAATCCGCCGTCCGACACCATTTCCGCGTTAATCACGTAATTGGAGCGGTTCAGGAACACGACCCAGCATTGTTCGTGGTCCAGCCCTTTGAGGCGCGGGTACAGCAGCCGGTACAGCATGCCGGCATTCGTGACGGGAATCCGTTCGTAGGGGTATCCTTCCGCGGAAAAGCGCCGTCCCAGTTCGATGGCGGAGAGGACGGTCGCCGCTTTCAACAGGCCGATTCCGGGGACCTTTTTCATCCGGTCGAAGGTCATCGCCGACAGTTCGACCAGGCTGCCGCCGGCGGCTTTCAGCAGGTTTCTGGCCACGTCTACGGCATTGTCTTTCCCGGTGCCGGTCCGAATCAGGATGGCCAGCAGTTCGGCATTGCTGAGGGCTTCCGCCCCCTTCTCAATCATTTTCTCACGCGGGCGCTCATCCGTGCCCAGTTCCTGTATTCTCATCGCGTCCGTTTCCTGCCATTTGAGCCAGGAAGCGGACGCAAGTTAGTGAATCTCACGGTAAAACGAACCGAAAACGGCGCCGTGACCTGCAGATTTATACGATGTTTTACCTTTGATACGATTCTTTACTTCTGTTCCCCGTTCAGCTTCGCGGCTTTTTCATAGCCGTTCGCCGGAACCTTCCAGATGGTCGCAATCACCAGGGCTCCCAGCAGGCCGAAACCAATCGCAACGGCAAACACGGCATCCCAGCCGAAACGGTCGGCCAGGAAACCGAAAAGCAGCGCCGAGACCAGGGGACTGACATAGCCGAAGATGCCCAGCAGGCCGTTGGCTGTCGCAGCGGCATGTTTGGTGGCTTGATTGGAAGCGGCGATGCCCAGCAGGGCCTGCGGACCGTATACAAAGAAACTGGACAGGACGATGAAAACGATGGAGAGCCAGTTCATCTGCTCCGGCGTCTTCCAGAACAGGAAGAAGGAGAGGGTTGCACCCAGCGTACAGATTAGGCAGACCTGATGGGCTTTGCTCTTGAAGAACTTGTCTGTCGCCCATCCGGCCACCAGCGTGCCCGCGATTCCGCCGAACAGTTCGGAGGCCGCCACGACGGAAGAGGCGGCGGCGATGTCCATCCCCTTGTACTGGGTCATGAAGGTCGTGCCCCAGTCCAGAATCGTGAAGCGAATCACGTAGACACAGAAATTGGTGGCGGCCAGTACCCAGATGACAGGGTTGCGGAAGACCATCCGGCTGATCAGTTTCTGATACGATTTCTTTTCATGCCGCGCTACGGGCTTTTTCCCATCCATCTCTTCCGGAGAGGGCAGGCCGACCGATTCGGGGGCGTCCGCCAGTCCGAAGAAAATCAGCAGGGCGCCGAAGACCGACAGGATGGCCGGTACGAAGAAACACCACTGCCAGGCGCTGTAGGTGTAGCGTTGCAGGATAAATCCGCACAACAGGGCGACCAGACCGGCGCCGATGGAGTGGGAACTGTTCCAAATGGACTGTTTGGTGGCCAGTTCGGAGGGTTTGAACCAATTGGCCATCAGGCTGGCGCAGGGCGGATAGCCCATTCCCTGCATATATCCGTTCACAATCAGCAGTCCGCCGACGAACCAGACGAAACCCAGGGTGGCTTTTCCCTCGCCGTCCAGCAGGGGGAGCGCCCCGTTCAGCTGGGGACTCAGCCCGATCAGGATATTCACCACGGCCGACAGCGTCAGGCCGAAGGCCATCAGGGCCTTGCGGCTGAAACGGTCGGCGACAAAGCCGTTGACAAAGCGCGAAATACCGTATACGATTCCGTTGATTGTCAGGAAGATACCCAGTTGTACCTTGCTCAGTCCCAACTCGCTTTCCAAGGCCGGCATGACCAGGCTGAAGTTCTTGCGCACGAAGTAGAAAAGGAGGTACCCGATCATCAGGATAATCAGGGTCTGCCATTGCCAGTAGTTGTACTTTTTTGTAATCTGAGGGTCCATTCGTTTCTGATTTTCTACAAAATTAGTAATTTTGTGCCAATAAACGAAGTCTGATGCACAATCACAATACCACACTTTCGCCCGCCATTCGGGAAAAACTCGGCCGCATCCGTCACGTGGCCCTGGATATGGACGGAACCATCTATCTGGGCAGCCGTCTGTTTCCGTTTACGACGGGCTTCTTGGCAGATTTGCGGGCCGCGGGTATCGGATACTCATTCCTCACGAACAATCCCACCCGCAGCGTGGCGGACTACCTGAAGAAACTGGCCGGCATGGGCATTTCCGCCACGGAGGACAACATGTATACGACCTCCCTGGCCGCCATCGACTATATCCGGGAGCGGTATCCTTCTGCGCGCAGACTGTTCCTGCTCGGTACGCCCAGCATGGTGACCCAGTTTGAAAAAGCGGGCTTCATCGCGTGCGAGGACGACCCTGCCGATGTGCCGGACGTGCTGGTGGTGGCCTTCGACCCGACCCTTCGCTATGAGCGGCTGTGCCGTGCCGCGTGGTGGGCATCGCAAGGCGTCCCGTACGTGGCGACCAATCCCGACCGGGTCTGCCCGACGGACCAGCCGACCGTCCTGGTCGACTGCGGCTCTCTCCAGAAATGTATCGAGCATGCCACCGGCCGCTGTCCGGATATCGTGCTGGGAAAACCCGACCCGACCATGCTGCAGGGGATTATGCATCGGCATGGACTGGCCCCTGCGGAAATTGCCATGGTGGGGGACCGCATCTATACGGATACGGCGATGGCCCACAATGCCGGGGCCGTGGGCGTGCTGGTGCTTTCCGGTGAAACGACCCTGGAAACGGCGGAGGCCGTAGCCCGTGATGCAGCGGTGAATCCCCATCCGGCGTTCTATCCCCCGGACCTGGTGGTGCGTGACATCCGTGAACTCGGCGACTGGCTCCTCGCCTGCCGGTAACCCGACTGTTCTCCCAGCCGCCGCTCTCAAGTGACGGCGCGGCCTTTCCCCCCAGAAAGAAAAAAGCCTCGAACCGCGACACTGTTCTCCGCTAATTGTCTAAGAACCAGGCGTTTCTACAGGTCCTTATAAAACAAAGCAACCCTCGGATTGCTCCGAGAGTTGCAGCGGGGTGGATGATGGGGCTCGAACCCACGACACTCGGAACCACAATCCGATGCTCTACCAGCTGAACTACATCCACCATTTTGGGACT
>CADBPR010000033.1 GCA_902796555.1 uncultured Bacteroidia bacterium | reverse complement strand
CGTGCCCGAGGCCGGGATCGAACCGGCACGTCTTTTAAGGACACAGGATTTTGAGTCCAGCGCGTCTACCATTCCGCCACTCGGGCAGTGGGGGACTGCAAAGTTAGAAATAAAAAACGACTTTGCAATCTGATTGACATTGTATTTTGCTGAAAAAATCTGTATTTTCGCATATTCATAGGAAAAGACAAACCATTCCTTAGTCAGAAACGATATGAAAAAAGCATTATTATGGATCATCGGCATCGTTGCAGCCATCTGTCTGGCAGTGACGTGCATCTGGAACGGCGAATTACGGACATTGAAAACCGTCAGACAGGTGGACGGAAACCCCTATCTGTACTGCATGGAATACAAGGCGGCCTACGACCTGGACGATTTGATTTCCAAGAATGTAGACACCAACGCGGAACTGGAACGACTACGAGACCACGGTCCGGTTCGACCTCTAAGATGAGGGTATCTCCGCATATTTTTGCTATCTTTGCAGGATATGTACGATACTGGTAACAACATCATCGAAATTCGGTCCGGCGGGGCTGTCCTCAGCCGGATTGTTTTCGGCGACACCCTCGACGGGGTGGCCGCGTGTCTGAACGGATACGGGAACATCCATATCGTATGTGACGAAAACGTAGTGGCCTACGCCCGGAAGGTCGTACAGGCCGTGAACGGAGCCGCCGGTGAAACCAGTCCGGCAGAAAACAGATTCTCCGGTGAATCCTGCCCGGCCGTAAACGGTGCGCCCTGCCCCGGGAGACGCATCGCGTCCCTCACCGCCATACAGGCCGGAGAAGCCGACAAGACCATCGAAACGGTCACGACCCTTTGTTCGCGTCTGCTGGATGCCGGCGCGGACAGGTCTTCCCTCCTGCTGGCCATCGGCGGTGGCATCACGACCGACATGGCCGGATTCGCCGCCTGCATCTACAAAAGGGGCATCCGCTTCGCGTTCATCCCCACCACCCTGCTGGCGCAGGTAGATGCCGGCATCGGTGGAAAGACAGGCGTCAACTACCTGGGACTCAAGAATATGCTGGGCGTTATCCGCCAGCCCGAATTCACCTATATCTGCCCCGAAGTGCTGGCGACCCTCCCCGAACGGGAGTTCCGCTGCGGGGCGGCCGAAATGCTGAAAACCTTCCTCATCCAGGACGGAAAGGGCAACTACGAAAAGGCCGTCGGCCTCCTGTCCGGCATGAAACAGACGGGCGACCGCAGTACGGAAGCCCTGGGGCCGCTCGTCATGGAGGCGGCTGCCGTCAAGGCCGGCATCGTGGGAAGAGACCCGTACGAAAGCGGTGAACGCCGCAAACTGAACCTCGGGCATACCTTCGCCCACGCCATCGAAAAATGCTCGAAGGGCCGTATCGCCCACGGTGAAGCCGTCGCCATCGGCATCATCCTGGCGGCCCGGCTGTCCGACCCGGTGCTGGCTGGCCGGCTGAAGGCCGATTTCAATGCCTGCGGGCTGCCGACGGAATGTCCCTACAGCCTGGCTGAAATGGCTCCCATCATGGCAAAGGACAAGAAAGCCGAAGGCGAAAAGGTCCATTTCATCGTCCCGGTAGCCATCGGGCAGGTGGAAGAACGGGACCTGGCCCCGGAAAAACTAAACGAGAATGATCTGCACAACGATACAAAACCGGAATATTGACGAAATTTTTGATATTCTGGACCTTCCTGCCGTAGAAATGGCAGAAATCCGGCTGGACAGCTGCGACCTCAGCCAGGATGAAATCGACGAATTGTTCACCGATTCGGACACGCCCCTGGTGGCAACCTGCCGGATCAGTGAAAGCATGCCCGCCAGCGTAGCGGAAGCCAAACTGATCAAGGCCATCCAGGCCGGCGCCGCCTATGTGGACGTAGAACTCGAGGCTCCGGCCATGATGAGCAAACGCATCCGCCGGGAAGCCCACGAATGTGGCACCACCCTGATACGGTCCTATCACGACTACGCGGGAACCGACTCCTCGACCGCCCTGAAGGCCATCGCGGAAAAATGCGAACACCTCGGCGCGGAAGTCATCAAGATTGTCACCACTGCCCGCAGCCAGTCCGACTGCGCCCGGGTCATGGCCCTGTACAATGACTTCGAACCCGCCCGCCTCATCGCCTTCTGCATGGGCGAAGAAGGCCGTCAGACCCGGCTGGACTGCCTGCGCAAAGGAGCGCCCTTCACCTATGCCGCCATCAGCGCGCAGGAAACCGCCGCTCCGGGCCAATGGGTCAACTATGAAATGACCGACGCCGTCTATGGCGACGAAAAATACATGGCCGGCGATACCCTTCCCATGCCGGCCTCCAAGAGTTTCGCCCAGCGGGCCATCATCGCCGCCGCCCTGGCAGACGGCACGTCCGTTCTGGAAGGCTACTCCCCCTGCGGGGACAACGAGGCGGCCCTGGCGGTAGCCAAAGCCCTCGGCGCCGAAGTCAGCGCCAAACGCCGGAAAGGCATGACGGCCCTGACCATCAAAGGCATCGGCGCCCGGACCGGGAGCCTGGACCTGGACAACATCCATACCGGTGAATCCGGCTTCCTGACCCGTCTGATGATTCCCCTGCTGTCCCAGCTGTGCAACGGTCCTGTCCAGATTACCGGAGAAAAGACCCTGCTGCAGCGCCCGCTCAAAGGCGCTCCCGAGATTCTGAAGTGTTTCGGTGTACGGCTGTCCGGGGAACTGGTTCCCCTGCGGATTGACGGACGGCTCATCCCGGGCGAGGTGGAAATCTCCGGCAAAAACGGCTCACAGATTATCTCCGGCCTGTTGGCGGCCCTACCCCTGGCCAACCGGGACACCACCCTATACATCCACGAGCCCAAAAGCATCCCCTACCTCTTCATGACCGTCGACGTGCTGAAAAAGTTCGGCATCCGCATCGACAGCGAGATGGAGGGCGGGGACGAATTCATCGAAACGCATGACTGGGACCTCTGCGACCGCATCGTCTTCCGAATCAAAGGCGGACAGCACTACAAGGCCGCCGAGATGGATATCGAGGCCGACTGGAGCAGCGCAGCCAACTTCCTGGTGGCCGGCGCCATCTTCGGGAAAGCGGCCCTATCCGGGCTGGACACCTCCTCGCTGCAGGCCGACATCAGCATCCTGGACATTCTGACCGAGGCCGGCGCCAGCCTGTCCGAAGACGAGGACGGCGGTGTCCTGCATGTACAGAAGGCCCCGCTGACCGCTTTCGAGGTAGATGCCGCGAATTGTCCGGACCTCTTCCCCATCCTGGCGGTCCTGGCCGCGTTCTGTCAGGGAACCAGCAAGATTGCCGGCGTAGGACGCCTGGCCAACAAGGAAAGCGACCGGGGCAAGGCCATCCTGGAAATGCTCCAGCAAATGGGGGTGCTGGCCTCCATCCGCGGCGACCGCCTGATTGTCCAAGGCCATTCCCTGGCCCAGCGGATGCTCTGCGGGATGCTGCTCAAAGGCGGGTCGTATACCTCCCACGGCGATCACCGCATGGTCATGGCGCTGAAAGTGGCCTCGCTCGGGGCCGACAGCCCGATTGAGATTGACGACATCGCCTGCGTGGCCAAGTCCTTCCCCACCTTTTTAAAAACATTTGAGAAGCTATGAATACGTTCGGACGCAAATTCAGGGTATCCATTTTCGGGGAATCCCACGGTGACGCCATCGGCATCGTGCTGGACGGCGTGCAGCCGGGCCTGGCCCTGGCCGAAGACGACTTCCGGGCCGATATCGCCCGGCGGAAAAGCGGCCCGAAGGGCACCACGCCCCGCATCGAAGCCGACGAACCGGTCATCCTGAGCGGCGTATACAACGGTTTCACCACCGGCGCGCCCCTGACCGTCATTTTCCACAACCGAAACACCCAATCCGGCGACTATAAGCTGTTCAACGACGTGCCCCGTCCGGGCCATGCGGACTATACGGCCAGCATCAAATGGCTGGATTTCAACGACCCGCGCGGCGGCGGCCATTTTTCCGGCCGGCTGACGCTGCCCATTGTGGCGGCCGGTGTCGTTGCGAAGAAAATGATTGGTTACCAGGTACGGGCCGAACTGGTCGAGGTCGGCGGGGTCAGCCGTGCGGATGCCCTGGCTGGCTACCGGGAAGAAGCGATGCCCGACGGCGGCATTGAGGAAAAGGACCCGCTGACGGACGCCGAACTCTGGAAGGATGTGCTGGACGAAGCCATCCGCGAACAGGACTCGGTCGGCGGCATCGTGCAGTGCCGTGTGGACAATGTTCCGGCCGGACTGGGCGAGCCCTTCTTCGATTCGGTGGAATCCTTGATTTCCCATGCGATTTTCGCCATCCCGGGCGTCCGGGGCATCGAATTCGGAGACGGCTTCCACGCCGCCCGGATGCGGGGTTCCGAGCACAACGACCCCTTTGATACGGCCGACAGCAGCGGACTGACCCTGCACATCAATGTACACCCGTCCAAAAACGGCGCGGGCGGCATCAACGGCGGCATCACCAACGGGAATCCGATTGTTTTCCGGGTCGCCTTCAAGCCCACTTCCAGCATCGGCCGGTCCCAGGAAACCTTCAATTTCGCCACCGGCTGCCTGACCACCCTGGAGATTCCGGGACGGCATGACGCCTGCATAGCGCTCCGGACCCCGGTGATTGTGGAAGCGATGACGGCCATCGTCCTCGCCGACCTTACGAGAATGTTGTAAACACATGGATAAAACCCTACAAGCGTTCACTTCGCAGGAGTACAAGGAAGGCTTCGTCACCGAAGTCGAGCAGGAATTTGTGCCGAAGGGACTCAACGAAGATATCATCCGGACCATTTCGGCCCGCAAACAGGAGCCGCAGTGGCTGCTGGACTTCCGGCTGGACGCCTTCCGGCGCTGGCAGCGCATGCCCATGCCCGACTGGGGCCATCTGGACATGCCGCCGATTGATTTTCAAGACATTATCTATTACGCGGCACCCAAGAAAAACGAAGACCGTCCCAAGGAAATAGACCCGGAGCTGGAGAAGACTTTCGAGAAACTGGGCATTCCGCTGCGCGAACGCAAGGCGCTGGCCGGCGTGGTGGCCGTCGATGCGGTGTTCGACTCCGTTTCCGTCGCCACGACCTTCCGCAAAACCCTGGCGGAAAAGGGCATCATCTTCTGCTCCTTCTCCGAAGCGGTCCGCGAACACGGGGACCTGGTGCGGAAATACCTGGCCTCCGTCGTGCCGGCCGGGGACAATTTCTATGCGGCCCTGAATTCCGCCGTCTTCAGCGACGGCTCATTCTGCTATATCCCCAAGGGCGTGAAATGCCCCATGGAACTGTCCAGTTATTTCCGGATCAACGCATCCGGTACCGGTCAGTTCGAGCGTACCCTGATTGTGGCCGACGAAGGCGCTTCGGTCAGCTATATGGAAGGCTGCACCGCCCCGATGCGGGACGAGAACCAGTTGCATGCGGCCGTCGTGGAAATCATCGTTGAAAAGGATGCGGATGTCAAATACAGCACGGTACAGAACTGGTATCCGGGCGACAAAGACGGCCGGGGCGGTATCCTCAACCTGGTCACCAAACGGGGTCTGTGCAAAGGCAGCGGGTCACACCTGAGCTGGACGCAGGTCGAGACCGGGTCGGCCATCACCTGGAAATATCCGTCCACGATTCTGCAGGGAGACGGGTCGTCCTCCGAGTTCTATTCCGTCGCCGTTACGAACAACCGCCAGCAGGCCGATACGGGCACGAAAATGATACACATCGGCCGCGGCACGCGGAGCCGGATTGTCAGCAAGGGCATTTCCGCCGGGCACAGCCAGAACAGCTACCGCGGTCTGGTGCGCATGCTGCCCGGTGCCGAAAACGCCCGGAATTTCTCCCAGTGCGACAGTCTGCTGATTGGGTCGCAATGCGGCGCCCATACCTTCCCCGTGATTCGGAGCGAGAACCCGACGGCCACGGTGGAACACGAAGCCACCACGTCGAAAATCTCAGAAGACCAGCTGTTTTATTGCAACCAGCGCGGCATCGGCCCCGAAGACGCGGTCGGCCTGATTGTGAACGGCTATGCCAAAGAAGTGCTCTCGCGGCTGCCGATGGAATTTGCCGTCGAGGCACAGAAACTGCTCCAGGTGTCCCTGGAAGGCTCGGTAGGATAGGATGGAGTGGATGAATTACATACTGTTTACGCTGGGCTCGGACCGTCCCGTCCTGCTGATTGACCTGGTGACGTCCCTGCTGGGGCTCACCTGCGTCGTGCTGGCCGGGCGCAATTCCAAATACAACTTCTGGGTCGGCTACCTGTACACGGCCGCCCTCTTCATGATGTTTTGGAACAAGAGCCTGTACGCCAGCCTGCTGCTGCAGCCCATCTCCCTGGCCATCAATATCCTGGGCCATTACAGATGGACCCATCCCCATGCGGATGAGCAGAGCGCGGCAGACGCCGGAAGCCTGCGCGTCAGTATGCTGGACTGGCCCGCCAGGCTGCTGGCCGTCGCCTCCGTCCTGATTGTGGCCGGGCTGTGGGGCTGGACCCTGGACCGGCTGTTCCCGGCGGACCCGCACCCCTATCTGGACTCTTGCGTGACCGTCCTGATTCTGCTGGCCCAACTGCTGTCCGCCATGAAAAAGTGGGATTGCTGGGTGGCATGGCTGCTGGTCAATGCAACGCAGATTATCCTGCATTTGTCTGTAGGACACGTATTTATGCCTATTGTATGCGCGCTGTACCTGGTCAATGGACTGTGGTCGCTCGCAAGTTGGATGAAATTGTACCGAAATCAAGAATGAGTGACATTTTACTGAACATCAAGGATCTCCACGCCGGCATCGAAGGCCGGGAAATCCTCTGCGGCATCAACCTGGAAATCCGTCCCGGTGAAGTCCATGCGGTGATGGGTCCGAACGGGGCCGGCAAGAGCACCTTGTCCGCCGTCCTGACCGGCAAACCGCAATATACCGTGACGGCCGGCAGCATCGAATTCATGGGCCGGGACCTGCTGGCGCTTTCCCCCGAAGAACGGGCCTGGGCCGGCATTTTCCTGTCTTTCCAGTATCCGGTGGAGATTCCGGGCGTCAGCATCACCAATTTCATGAAAACCGCCCTCAACGCCAAACGGGCCGCGCAAGGGCTGGAACCCCTAAAAGCGGCGGACTTCCTCAAACTGATGCGGGAGAAGATGGCCTTTGTCCGGATGAAACCCGAATTTGCCAAGCGCGAGGTGAACGTGGGCTTTTCCGGCGGCGAGAAAAAGCGGAACGAGATTTTCCAGATGGCCCTGCTGGACCCGGTCCTGTCGATTCTGGACGAGACGGACAGCGGCCTGGACGTGGACGCCCTGAAAATCGTGGCGGACGGGGTCAATGCCCTGCGCAGCCCAGATAAATCGGCCATCATCATCACCCATTATCAGAAACTGCTGGACTATGTCGTACCGGATGTCGTACACGTCCTGAAAGCCGGGCGCATCGTCTGCACGGGGGGCCGCGAAATTATCGAAAAAATTGAGAACCAGGGATTTGACCAGTTTTAACCATGCCGGGACATTATCTTGATACAGCCCTCAACCGGGCCGAAGCCCTTGTCGTGAAGCAGCAGCTGCAGCAGGTCTGCATCCTCCGGCCGGGCGATACGGCCGCGCCTCTTCGCATCGTGGCGGAGGCGGATTCCCGCACGGACCTGACGGTGATTGTCATGCCCGGAACGGATGCCGACCTCACGATTGAAGCGGACCTTGCCGGCGAGAATGCTTCGCTGCGCATCGCCGGCCTGTATGTCTGCGGCGCATCCGAACGGGTGACGGTACACACCCGCGTCTGCCACCGGGTACCGGGCTGCCGCTCCGACCAGATTTTCACCGGAATTGCCGGCGGCGAAGCCCGGGTCGCTTTTCACGGGACCATCGTCGTCGCCCCGGACGCCCAGCAGACAGAAGCCTACCAGCAGAGCCGGAACCTGCTGCTGTCGCGGCAGGCACGGGTGGAGACGGAGCCGCAGCTGGAAATCTATGCCGACGACGTCAAATGTTCCCATGGTGCGACGGCCGGCAGCCTGAACGCCGACGAACAGTTCTATATGCGGTCCAGGGGCATCCCGGAGGCCGAAGCGAAGGTGCTGCAGATGCTCTCCTTCCTCTCCCCCGTCCTGGAAGGCCTGGAAGACCGCGACGTGCTGGCCGCCGAACTGGAACAAGCCATCCGAAGCATCGTATGATTACCGCTCCCAACGTCAAAATCAACCTGGGCCTCAGCATTTTGCGGAAACGGCCGGACGGGTACCACGACCTGGAGACCCTGTTCCTCCCGTATTTCGGGATTCACGATACCCTGGAAATCATCCGCGGCGACGCCTGGAGCGAGACTTCAGCCGGCCTGTTCGCCCGCTACAGCGAAGCGCAGCTGGCCCAGGCGATTTCTCCGGACGGCAAGGTGATGATTACCCTCGCCCGGGCGGAAGGGGTCGACTGGAACCCATGTAAAGACTTGACTTACAAGGCCTATTACCTCCTTGAGGCCGACTTCGACCTGCCGCCGGTCAAAATTTTCCTGGAGAAGACGTCCCCTGTCGGGGCCGGTCTGGGCGGAGGTTCCGCCGATGCGGCTTTCGCCCTGCGGATGCTGGACAGCCTGGCGGGACTCGGTCTGAGCGAGACACAACTGGCCGCTTATGCCGCCCGCCTGGGCAGCGACTGCGCCTTCTTCGTCTGGAACCGTCCCATGTGGGGCGAAGGGCGGGGCGAGGTGCTGACGCCGTTCCCGGGACTGCCGGAAGGTTACCGCGTTGCGGTCACGGTGCCGGAGGGGATTTCCGTCTCTACGGCCGAGGCGTACCGGGGCATCCGTCCCCGGGAGAACGCAGACCGTCCCCTGCCGTTGAAAGAAGTGCTGGCGCGACCTGTCGAGCAGTGGAAAGACCTGCTGGTCAACGACTTCGAAGAAAGCGTATTCGCCCTTCATCCGGCCCTGGCACAGGCCAAGCAGCAGTTATATGACCGCGGCGCCGTCTACGCCGCCATGTCCGGCAGCGGCTCCGCCTTGTTCGGCATTTTCCGCTCGGACACAGAAATGAATTAAGTCACTCAAAAAAATTACTTGCATCATTTTTATCATTCCTAACAAAAGCGTCAGATGCAAAAAACAGTCATCATTCGGAATCTCGCGGACCTGGACAGGGCTGCCGGAGCCTTTCTGGAGGCCATCGGCGACCACAGGCTGATTGCTTTTTACGCCCCTATGGGGGCCGGCAAAACCACCTTCACGACGGCGCTGTGCAAGCACCTCGGTGTGCGGGAAGACGCCGTGAGCTCCCCGACCTTCGCCATTGTGAACGAATACCGCACCGGCTCAGGAGAAGCGATGTATCATTTTGATTTCTACCGGATTACAAAACCGGAAGAAGCCTTGGACATCGGACTGTACGACTATTTGGACAGCGGTCGTCTCTGCCTGATGGAGTGGCCTGAAAACATTGAGGATCTCCTGCCGGAGGAGACCCTCAAAGTTCACATTACCGTAGCGCCGGACGGCACCCGGACCCTCAGTTGGGAGGACTGATCAGCGCTTGTAGAACCCGGCCGTGGTAACGACGGCGCGGGACTTCTCGGCGGTCTGGTCGCCGATATGCTCCGTTCCGACCATCATGCCGGTCGAGCCGCCGCCGTCCAGGTTCAGGGCATCCTTGCATCCGAGACCTTTCAGGATACGGGCCAGTTCCATCAGATTCAAGCCCGGGCTGTCCGAGATGCGACCGTCGCAGATGAACAGCAGCACCCTTCCGTCCGGCAGGCATCCGACCGCCGTCCGGTCACAAATCACATCCGGACCGAAAATATCGTAGGGCATCAGCTCATAATTATTCAGCCAATACTCGCCCCCTTTCTCCGTCTGTTCGAAAGAGAAGGGGATTTTTCCGTCTTTCAGCAGCACAGGTCCGGCGCTGACGGCATATTCCGGCGCCCAGTCGATGACCGGCCGGGCATAGGTGGCGCTGATGGCGCCATACTTGCTCTCGCCCCGCACAGAGGGCAAAGGACAGTCATAGAACAGGTGCTTTTCGTAGCGGGAACCGACCCAGTTGGCCGCCGGGGTTCCCTGCTTGTCCACCCCGAAAATACCCCGGGTGACGAAGTACATTTCCTTATAGTCGGGGTCCGCGCTGCGAAGCGACCCGCGGGACTGGTTGACCGCACCATAGGAACGGCCGGCCACATAGGCCAGCCCGGCAATTGCGCCGGCATAGAAATAGCCGCCGTTCACCAGGACGACGCAGTTCGGGTCCGCCTGCGACTGCGCTTCGATGGTACTGGCGCCATCGGGGGCATTGACACGGAAATCGACCCGTGACAGGTCTGCAATGGCATACCAGGCATGGAAAGGACGGCCGCTGACCGGCGAGGTGGTCGCATAGAGTTCGATTCCTTCCGGCAGGACGTCCCGCTGCAGACGGGTCCACTCCAGGTCCATCGGACCGGGGCTGTAGCCCAGCTGCAGGGTGACCGCTTCGCTGTACAGCGTCTCTTCTCCTTCCATCCGGAAGGCTTTCAGGACATAGGTCCCGCCCTCTTCGAACAGGCTGTTCGGCAGTACCTGGAAAATCTGGCCGTCACCGCCCTTGGGTCCGTAGATAAAGTCGTCTTCCAGGGTCGGGTCTCCGTCCCGGTTCCAGCAGATGCCGAAGGTGCCGGACTTCATCCCGGCCGGAACCTCATAGGTCAGCACGAAGGAGCAGTCCGTCGCCCGCGCTGAAGTAAACTGCCAGCCGGCCGGGACATCGGCCGAAGGGTCGGCGCTTTCGGGCGTTTCAGCGGACGGATCCGCCGATACAGGCGGGTCGGGAGAAGGGTCGCTGCTGGCAGGAGGTGCCGAAGAAGGATCTTCGGAAGGAAGCGGATCCACGGAGACGGGGGCCTCGGACGGGTCGGCGACCGGCTGCTTCGGCGCAGGCGTGCAGGCGGCCAGCAGGACGAAGGCCAACAGGGAGATTGCGATTCTTTTCATTCTTAAAAGAAGCTGGCCGGAGGGTACCGGCCAGCAGTTTGTCAACTATTCGTATGCATAGAATGTCATTTCCGACAGGCTGCACCAGTGCGTCCGGACGTACCACCATTCCGCCAGGTCGGCCTGCCCGATGGCATAGCCGTTAGACTTCATCAAGAAGCGATAATAACGGGCCTTCGGAGCGCCCTCCTCAACCGGCAGGGTATCGCCGTCCGCCAGGATGGGACAGTATTCCCCGGACTCGAATCCAATCAGATTATAGAAATTGTCCAGACCGTTGAATTCCGCAATCTTCGTCCAGTCATTCCAATTGGACGAATACTCACCGCTGCCCGTATAGGCGTAAATCTCATATTCGATGGGGTCATTGCGGGTGTAATCATAGTAGTGATGCACGACAATCTTGGCCAGCGATACGGCCTCACCGGCATCAATCGTAAAGGAATCGCCATGACCGGCGGCAGCGTCCTCGACCTGGGTCAGGAGCTGGAAGTTGTTGTAATCCATATCCACACCCGCGATATTGGAGGTACTGTAATCCTCATAATGGGTCTTCCAGATACCGTCGAAGAGGTATTCAGACTTGATATGCGGGTCATTGGGGATGATACCGTCGTTTTCCTGCACAAACGCGCGCATTGCGGACTTGTCGACCATGTAGGTCGCCGGTGCATAGGAAAGCGGCTGAATCTGCACGCTCGTGGAGAGGTTGGCATATTCCTTCGAGGAGAACGCGATGGTTGCTTTGATTTCAGGGTCGAGGAGTTTGGCCGGGTCCAGGTCAAAGACCAGTTTCCCGTCCCCCTTGGAGACCTGGGAAAGCCAGGGACCCTGGGTGACAGTGCAGGTCCACTGGTCGTCGGAGAGGTTGGTGGCAATGTTCAGGACGAGCTGTGCGCCTTTTTTGACCTCAATGGATTCCGGGGCTTCGCAGGTGAAGGTAAACCAGTTCTCCGGCTTGATGGAAAACGGCAGCGTGAAGGACGGGTCGGACGGGGTCGTAAAGGTCAGCACGGCCGCTACGGCAGGGTCGAAAGCCACGGCCGGATTCAGGTCGAAGGTGATGCTCTTTTCATCTTTGGCCGCTTCCGTAAGCCAGTTCCCGTCGGTCAGGGCATAGGCCCAGTCGGCCGTATTGGACGTCACATCCACTTTCAACTGTTTGCCTTTCTCGACCGCGATGCTTTGCGGCGCGGAAACGATGATGGCCGCGGCGAAGGAAGCCTGCTCCACGGACACGGATTTCTTCAGGCTGCCGGCGGTGATATCGATGCTTCCTTTGCGCACCGCACCGGTAATGTTCTTTTCAGCCTGCACCGTCACCGTGGTGGTGCCGCTACCGTGTTTGGGGCTGACTTTCAGCCACTGCGTGTCCGTAGACAAGGTCCACTCTACCGTGGAGGAAACCTCGATGGTCTTGGTTTCTCCTTCGGATGCAAAACTGACGGAGTCCGGGGCATTCAGCGAGGGAGCTTCCGATTGCTTGTTGCAAGCGGGCAACAGGAACAGGCCCGCAGCAAACAAAAGAAGGGTTGTCTTTTTCATGGTATAAATACTTGATTATTAGAATTATCCGTTATATCTCCAAATCTCCAGTTCGGACACCGTGAACCAGTTGACGCGCACATACCAGAACTCGTTCATCGACCCGCCGAAGGCCGAATAGAAATTCTGGACCATCTTGAGGCGGTAATAGCGGGCCGGCGGTGTCGTGGCCGGGTCGAACTCCAGCGTACTGCCGTACTGGGTCATGTCGTCGCGGCTGCCAGGGTCGGCATCGCGCGTGATTTCCCATTTGCCGGTATCGTCACATTCACCGATTTTAATCCAGGATTCCCAGTCGCCGACCGGGTCGCCGGTGCCCGAGAAGGCATAGACCTCCCAGATAGCCGGGGTATTGTTGCAATACGGCCAGTAGGGCCACAGACGCACCTTTTCGAGCCGCATGACCTCCCCGACGTCGAAGGTAAAGGCATTGCCGTGGCCTGCAGGCATTTCCGCATCCATCTGCCAGCCGAAATACTTCCAGTCCAGGACGGCATAGTCCTCTTTCTTTTCCATCCATTTGCCGTCGAAAAGGAGGTCCTTGCAGCCGTCCACCAGGATGGCGTCGCCGGGAAGTCCCTCTACTACACTGCACTGCATGCGGTTCACCTGGATGCTGGTCGCCCGCGCGGCGCTCAGGGTGTAGGTGAAATCCTCCTCCAGGTTGTTCAGCACCATGGTGTAGGGTTCGGTGAGGTCCAGGTCCATTTCATCAAAAGTGCCGCTGACCTGTTTGGCACGTTTGGAATAGGTCATCTTGACGTGGACTTTGGAATAGTCCGACGCCGTAACAAAATAGAATATGACCGTATGCGCATCGTTGTCGATGGTCGCGGAGACCGTTTCCCCGCCGATGGTCGCCTCGGCGGCCGTCACCAGGTCGTGGAGCGGATGGGTCGGGATAAAGGTGATGAATTGCGCATCCGTATCACCGCAGGCGACCGCGCACAGCAGGGCGGCCAGCCCGGTCAGAAGTCGTTTGATTCGTTTCATAGTCTACCACCAGGGATTCTGGACAAGAGCGGGACTCTTGTCAATTTCACTTTGCGGAATGGGGAACAGGTAATACTCTTTCTTGAACACGCGGGTCTCGAAGGCCGTACGGGTATAGAAGGCATCACTCTTGAAGTTGTTGGTGGACGGATTGCCGCCCCGGACCGCCAGGCCCCATACGCGGCCGCCTTCGCCGTAACGGCGGTTGTCGACCGCACCGCCCTCATCCGGGGTCATGGCCAGCCAGCGGCGCCGGACCGTAAAATACCGGTCCCCCTCGAAATTGAGTTCCACCTGCCGTTCCCGGAGGATGTATTCCCGCTGCTGGTCTTTGTCGCCGAGGATTTCCGGGTACGTCTCGTAAATGCTGGGCAGACCGGCCCGCCGGCGGATCTGGTCCCAGTATTTGCGGATATCCGCGTTGCCGGGGTCGTATTCGTTCAGGGCCTCGATATAGTCGAGCAGGACCTGGGCATAGCGAATATACAGGGACACATACTTGCCGGGCATGGTGTTGTTATAGAAATCGCAGGGGACCACCCGTTTCTGGGTCAGGAACCCGGTCATCGGATAATTCAGGTTTTCGCCCGAATTACTGGTACCGCCGTAATAGAATTCCACCCGGCCGTAACCGTCCTGCTGATCCGCCTTCTTGTTGTATTTGTTGCGGATGGTCGCATCGTCGGAATAGGTCAGCTGAACACGGTGGCAATAGTTGACCGAGGCATAGAAACGCGCTTCGCGGTTGCAGAACATGTTCCGGTCGCCGGCGCTGTGGCCCCAGGCGTCCAGGTTCTTCAGGTCGGCAATCAGCGTCTTGCGGCCTTCGTCCGACTTCTGGTCGACCTTGTGGGGATTGTAGTGCGGGCCGTCCGTCACGGCAAAACCCGTTTCGATATAACCGGAGGCCGGGTCGTCAATGGTGCGGCCGTTTTCCATATAGAAGGCATCCACCAGGCGCAGGGTCGGGCCCACGGCGCCCATGCAGTTGATACCGGTCGGAATGGTATGAATCATCCAGGCGTAGCGGACGCCGCGGTTGTCCCAGGAGACAGTACCCTGGTCGATGGAACCCCAGATGATTTCGGAGTTCCAGCCGTTGTTGAACAGGTCGTAGTAGGACTTGTAGGGGTTGAATTCGGGGCTGTCCATCGGCGCGTTCACATACAGGCCCAGACCGGACTCCGCCTGCTTTTCTTCCGCCAGTTCGATAACGGCCTTGGCCGCGTCGGCTGCACGTTTCCATTTCCCTTCGTCGTAAACGGTGTTCACCAGCGGCGTGCCGTCCTGGTTCTTGAAATCCGCATACTCTACATTTCCGTTCCACTGGGGAGAAGCGGCCAGCAGGAGGACCGTCGATTTCACGGCCCGGCAGGCGACCACCGTCGCCCGGCCCTTGTTCTCCGGCTCAGAAGCATAGGAAATGGGCAGCATCGTTTCGGCCCGTTCAAGCAGATTGCAGATGCCGTTGACACATTCGTCGAAGGGGGTTCTGGGCAGGCTTCCGAAATCGGTGCTGTTGCCCTGGCGCTCGTTGAAAAACACGACGGGGCCGTATTGGCGGAGCAGCAGATAGTAATAGAAGGCTCGCAGGAAAAGCGCTTCCCCTTTGTACCGGGTCCGGATATCTTCCGAAAGTTCCTGGCACCGGTCTACGTTTTCTTCCAGGACGAAGGTCGCCCGGATGGCCTTGTACCAGGTGCCCCAACGGACATAAAAATCGGTGGAAGGCTCCCACTGGCCCAGATTGATACCGTAGGTCCGGTACACCGCCCAGGGGATATCACATTCATCGGAGCAGCCGAGCCAGGGGTCGTCCTGGTGGAGATTGTCCATGGGCAGCGCCGCATAGCAGTTTGTCAAATATTTCAGGACCTCGTTGCGGTTGCTCCACACCATCTTATCCGTCTTCATATCATCCGGTTCCTTGTCCAGGAAGGAACATCCCGCCGCCAGGAGGGCCATCATCAGTATCGTAATATATCTTTTCATGGCCATATTCTTAGAAGGATAATCTAACACCCATATTCATCTTGCGGGCCAGCGGATACGCGCCGCCGTCCCGTGAACCTGTTTCGGGGTCCCACATCTTCCAGGGAGAGAAGAGCAGGAGGTTGTTCCCCAGCAGGTAAATCCGAATCGACTTGCAGCCCCAGCTGCCCAGCCATTTTCCGCGGAACGTATAGCCGGCCTCCAGGTCGGACAGCCGGAGAAGGCTGCCGTCGTAGATGGTCTTCGTGGAGGTCATCTGGTTGTTGGTGGAAGTGGTCGGGGACAGGCGCGGGAACTGGGCGCTCTGGCTGGGGTTGTCCACGGTCCAGCGGTCCATTGACTGCTCGTACAGGTTGCCCATGCCCACACCGCGGGAGAAGGGGAAGTACATGCCGCCCAGGTAGTAGCTCACATGGGCCTGGCCGCGGAAGAAGACGCCCAGGTCGAAGCCTTTCCAGCCCAGCTGCAGGCCGAAACCGTAGTTGATTTCCGGGACATTGGAGTATCCGATGGCTACCTCGTCGTGCGAATCCACATAGCCGTCCTTGTTGTAATCCAGATACTTGATGTCGCCCGGCCGCACGGAACCGAATTTCTGTTCCGGCGACACGTCGATTTCATCCTGGTCCTCGAAATAGCCCAGGGCAATCAGGCCGAAACGCTGGTTGAGCGGGTGGCCCGTGCGCATCCGCCAGGGGTCCGTCTGCGCCTCGTCCATCTCGATAATCTTGTTGCGGGCGAAGGAGAAGTTGCCGTATACCTTATAGAAGAAATCTCCGAAGGCCTGGGTCACTTCGCCGGTGCCCTCGAATCCGTGGTTGGTCATCACACCCATGTTGGCCAGGGGCTGCTGGTTCATACCGGCGATGGCCGGGACGCTGGTCCGCTGAATCAGGATATCCCAGCGCCGTTCGGCGAAATAGTCGAAATCCAGGGATATCGCGGATTTGAAGAGCTTGATTTCCAAACCGACATCCCGTTTGAGGCCTTTTTCCCAGGTCAGGTCCGTGACACCTTCCTGCGCCTCACCGATACCGAAGTAATAGGTACCGGAGGGGCCAAACCAGTGGCCGCCCAGACCGCCGCCCCAGGTGCTCAGGTAGGCGAAACGGCCGGAAGCCAGGGCGTCCGAACCCACCAGGCCGATGGAACCGCGCAGCTTGAGGTGGTTGATCCAAGGGATGTTCCAGAACGGTTCATTGCTGATCAGGTAACCGATGGCCCCGGCCGGGAAGAAGCCGAAGCGATGGCCTTTCTGGAAGTTTTCCGAACCGTTATAGCCCATGTTGAATTCTACGAAATAGCGGTCGTCGTACGAATAGGTCGCACGGGCGGCAATACCCTGTTTCCGGTAGGGCAGGGCCAATACGGAACTGGCCGCGGCCAGGTCGTTGTAACTGCGCTGGTAATACATGGCCATGGCGCCGACCCGGTGCTTGTCTGCAAAAACGCGGTCGTAATTCAGCTGGGCCTTCAGTTCGTCGGCCCGGTCGCCGCTGTTCAGATAGCTATAGCCCAGGAACTCGTCGCCGACGCGCATCTGCACGATTTTATACAGACCCGTTTCGTCATCCACCCCGTTCACGGCATACAGGGATGAGTATTTGCCGCGGGCCTGGATGGAGGTATTGTTGGCGTCGTAGGAGAAGGAGGCGGTAAAGTTCAGGCCCGGCGTGAGAAAAGACAAATCCTGCTTCAGGGTAATCTGGCTCATAATCTGGGTCCGGAACGTCTTGTTGTATCCGGAGCCGAAGAGCCGTTCGGCGGGATTGCCCACCGACGTGGACATCGCCGAGCCCCAGCCCCACTGGATATTGCCGCTCTCGTCATAACCGATGGGCACGCGGACCGGCGTCGTAATCGGGTCCTGCTCGAAACACATCGTGAAAATCTCGCTGGCCTGGGACTGGAATACATTGCTGGCCGTGATGGGACGCGGCTGGTGGGCGTCCGTCATGTTGGCGCCGATTTCCAGGCTCAGGGTCGTAGTTTTCGTGATGGACATATCCACATTGGAGCGGAAATTATACCGGGTCACATGGATGTTGGTGCTATACTCGGTCTCCGGATTGTTGAGCAGGTTACCGTTATCCCGGAAGTAACTGGCTACCACATAGTAACGGGCGCGCTCGCCACCGCCGCGGACACTCACGGATGCGGAAGAATTGGACGAGAAGCGCGTAAACAGCTGGTCGAACCAGTTCACATTCGGATACATGTACGGGTCTGCCCCGGTGGCCGTTTTCTGAATCTGGTCTTCGGTATAGAACTCGCCGCCGTAGGCCTCGTTGTACAGGCGCATATAATTGGGGCCGTCCAACAATTTCGGCATATGGACCAGTTCGGAAGCGCCGCCCTCGATTTTCACCTCGATGGCTGCCTTCTGGGCGACACCTTTCCGGGTGGTGACCAGGACGACACCGTTGGCTGCCCGTACACCGTAAACAGCTGTAGCAGAGGCATCTTTCAACACCGAAACAGACTCAATCTCTTCGATGGCCAGGTCGCTCATCGAGCGTTCCACGCCATCCACCAGAACGAGCGGGGCGCTGGAGTTGAGCGATGACAGACCGCGAATCCAGAACTCCGCGTTGTCCATGCCCGGCTCACCGCTGCGCTGCACCACCACCGTACCGGCCACTTTGCCGGCCAGGGCATTGGTGAGGTTTCGCTGGGGAACCCGCAGTTCATCATTGGCGACCGAAGAGATGGCTCCGATGACGCTGGCCTTGCGCTGGTAGCCCATACCGACCACCACGGCCTCGTCCATCTCCAGGGTATCGTCTTCCAGGAAGACATCGATGGAAAGGGATGCGGGAACAATCACTTTCTGGGTTTTGTAGCCAATGGCAGAGATTTCCAGAACGGTTCCGATTTTGGGAACTTCGATGACATAGTAACCGTTGTCATCGGTCAGGGTTCCGGTACGGACGGTTCCGTCGACAATTACGTATGCGGCAGGTACGGGTTGACCTGTCCCATCAATCACCTTGCCCTTGGCAAGGAGCGGACCATTTTTCTCTTGGGCGCTCAGCAGGGGGGTCTGCAGCAGGATGAGCGCACACAAAAAGAAAAGAATTCTTTTCACAGTCATTTGTCAGGTAATTTGTGTTATTTTTCCAAATATAGGTATTTTTAACTAAAATTATTCTCCTATAGACCGGAATTTTTTTCTAAATATTGCTGTTTCTGGGCAGCTACGGGCAAATCTCCCGGCTATTCAGACGCACCGCATGCCGCAGCCCGTCCCTTTCGGCCCCTCTCAAGCCGGGAGGAACTGGGCCGAATACCGGCCGGGCATTGGCGACTTTTTGGCCAATTATAGGCCGGACCTCTGCCAAGTATTGGCCGGGTCAGAACGAAGCCCGGTCCAGGAAACGGTAACCGGCCGCTTCCGCCAGATGGGCCGGACGGATGGGACCGGCCTCCCGGGACTCGGTCACCGCCTGCAGGTCAGCGATGGTACGGGCCAACTTAACCACGCGCGAAAAAGCCCGTGCAGACAGGCCCAGGCGGCCAATCATCTTTTCCATCATATCCCGGCACGGCCCGTCCAGGGGGCATAACACCTTCATCTGGCGGCTGGTCATCTCGGCATTGGTATAGATACCGGTCCCCCGGAGACGCTCCTGCTGAATGTCGCGGGCAGCCTGCACCCGCCGGGCGACGGCGGCGCTGTTTTCCCCGCGCGGCCCGTCTACCAACAGCCGCGCATCCACCGCATGCATCCACAACTGCACGTCAATCCGGTCCAGAATCGGACCCGAAAGGCGGCTCAGGTAGGCCTGTCGCTGCCCGACGCTGCAGGTGCAGCGGTCCCCTTCCCCATAATACCCGCACGGACAGGGGTTCGTGGCCGCCACCAGCATGAACGACGCCGGATACTCCACCCGCGCACGAAGCCGGGAAATCGTCACCTTCCGGTCCTCCAGCGGGGCCCGGAGCGCTTCCGCGACGGCTTTCGGAATCTGGGCGAACTCGTCCAGAAAGAGGACCCCGTTCTGCGCCAGGGAAATCTCTCCGGGCAGGATATTGTCCCCGCAACCGCCGCCGATGATGGCCGGCAGGGAGGCACTGTAATGCGGGGACCGGAAGGGCCGGCGGCGTGACAGGCCGCAACGCGCACCCCCTTTCCCGGCCACGGAATAAATCTTGCTCGTCAGAAGCGCCTCCTCGCGGGTCATCGGCGGGAGGATACCGGGCAACGCCTTGGCCAGCGAACTTTTCCCCGACCCGGGTGAACCAATCATCAGGACATTGTGCCCGCCGGCCGCTGCGATTTCCAGTCCCCGCTTCGCACCGTCCTGCCCGATGATTTCCGAAAAATCCACGGCGACCTCCGCCTCTTCCGGGGGCGTAGCATCCTGCAGATGATGGATTTCCAAGTCGCTGACATCCGCTTCGCCACCCAGGATACGCAGCACGTCGGACAGGGTCCGGGCCGCATAGACCCGCGTTTTGGCATAATCCAGCGCCTCCAGGGCCGAGCCATAGGGCAGAATACAGCCCACAAAACCTTGCCTTTCAGCCAGTTCCGCCACCGGAAGCGCCCCCGGAACGTCCCGCAGGGAGGCATCCAGGCCCAACTCGCCCATGATGACATAGCGCCCCAAATCGGGCAGAGCGCACTGGCCGGAGGCCGCGATAATGCCCAGGGCAATCGGCAGGTCGTAGCCGCTCCCGCTTTTGTGCATATCGGCGGGTGCCAGATTGATGACTATTTTTTTGCCAGGCACCCGCAGACCCAGGCTCTGCAGCGCCGTCATGATGCGCAGCAGGCTTTCCCGCACGGCCGCATCGGCCAGTCCGACCAGGTGGATTCCGATGCCATGATTGATGTCGACCTCAACGGTCACGGGCACGGCATCAATCCCGATGCACTTTGCCCCATAGATATTGATGAGCATTTTTCTGAAATGATTAAGAGGATGTTTTATGAAAAATTCTGCGGTCACATTCGCTGCTCCTACGGGATAACTTCCAAATCGGTCAGGCAGCCGTTCACGGGGATGGCCAGCCGCCGTCCGTCCCGCAGGAGATAGGGGTACAGCAACGGGTCGGCAGCCGTGACGACCGCATAGGAATGACCGGCCTTCCAGCAGGCACAGCGCGGGCCCATCAGGCGGTCTCCGGTCCCCTGCAGCAAGACCTTTTCCCCATAGGGGCTGTCTTTCCCGTCGCCCAAGGTGCCGAAATAGTACCAGCGGCCGGCCGCATGATAGAGGGGCGGGATAAATTCCGCACAGAACAGGACCTCGCGGGACAGAGACCAGACATAGAGGCGTTCCCCGGCCGTTCCCAGGTCAAAGGCCGCTTTGAACAAAAGGCCGTCCTCCCCCGGAAGCAGGGCGCCGCTGTAGATGCGCCGCGCCTGGGACAGGTCGAAGCCGGTCTGCCGCTGGCCGTCCACATAAATGCCGACGCTGCCGTTTTCCCGCACGGCCGCCACATAAAAGCGGTCACCCAGGCTGCGGGCATCCAGGATACGGGCGACCGGCTCACAGAGGGGAAACGCTTCCGCCACGGCGTCCCGGACGCGGTACGGAGTTCCGTCCAGGGCACAATAGGAGAAGCCTTCGGGATAGAGAAAGCCCGGGCTGCCCGCCTCCGCTTCCGCCGGACCGATGACCTGCCCTGAAGCGCGCGAGAACAGTTCAAGCCCGTTGCAGCGCAGTGAGAATCCGCCGGCGGGAGACTGCCCCAGCGTCAGTACGGAATCACCCTGCAGCCGGATTCCCCGCATCCATTCCCGCCCGGGGTAACGGAACAGTTCCCGTCCGTCCCGCAGCAGAACAGTCTCGTCCCCGTCGAAGGCATCGCTGTATAAGTGCCCGCCCAACAGGCGGTTCCGGTCGGCATCAGAACTGATAAGGCCTTCGCAGGGAACGGTCAGAATCTGTTTCTGGTTGGCAAAAACGACCCAGGCGGCCCCGGCATCGTCCGAGCGGTACCGCCAGGACGCTTCTCCAGGATAGGTCAGGGCCAGGACATACGCAACGGTATCCCCTTCCGCCTGCACATAACCGGCTGGGACCGGAAGCGAAGGGGTGACGCCCCAGGGGGCAAAGCGGTTGTGGTAAGCGTCGGGTCGGCAAGCCAGTAGCAGCAGGACGGCCGCAGCGACAATGCTTCGTTTCATGCTCCTTTTTTTCCAAAGGAAGCGAAAAAAGAAAAAGCCCCGAAATCTTTTACCTCAGATTCGAGACTTTCGCCACAAAGATACGATTTTAATCGTTTCGTACGATTTTTATCGTAAAGACAAACGTTAGCTTAGTTGATAATATATTGATTTTCTTTGTGTTACAAATTAAACCGCAAACCCGCCTCAAAGCCCATCATCAACGGCTGCTGCGTCCGGATGCTGGTCGGCTGCTGGCAGTCGAACCAGTAGCGGATGGACGGATCGAGATACAGGCCCAGGTGGCGGCTGAGGTTGAACTGTACACCGAAGCCGGCGCCAATCGACAGCTGAACGCCGTCAATGGAGCGGCTGTAATGCACGGTCTCCCCGGATGCCGTCAGCTGGTAGTGATTCGTAATACCTTTCTCAGCCGTACCGCCCGCAAAGGCATAGAGGGCGATTCTGTCGTTGTTAATGATGTTGAAATACGCATGCAGCGGAATGCCGATATAGTGCAGCGTATTGTGGATATCGGAAGAAATCACACGGGTCACGGCGCCGTTCTGCACCTCCGTATACGTACCGGTAAAGGTGCGGGCCAGCATGGACCAGTTCAGACCGGAGCCCAGGGACCAGCGGTCATTAAAATGATAGCGCACATGCAGGCCCAGGGTCAGCGGGACGGAGAAGACGGACTGGTTGCTGGTCTGGTCGATGCGGGTCTCGGTCGGCGTACCGATGAACATCGCCCGACGGGCATTGAGACCGGTTTTGGCGGCCGGATTGCCATTGGACAGCATTTCTCCGCCCAGGGCCAGGGCCAGACGGGATGTCTGCCGCTTCCGGCTGTCTTCCCACTCCATGATGGCAAAAGGGTCCGGACCGGCGGGAGCCACTTCCTGACGGGAAGCGTCAGCCGGTTCAGCCTTCTCTTCAGCGGGTACAGCAACCGGTTCGGCAGCCTCTACCTGTTCTGTGGCTGAAGCGTCAACCGGTTCAGTGACAGTTATTTCTGGCGTATTTTCAGACGCTATTGCAGCCGATTCTTCAGCGGCCGCTCCGGCGGCGTTTTCAGCCGGCTGCCCGACCGGGATATTCCGGGAGGACACCTCCGTCGGCACCGTTTCCGCCGGACGGGCCTGCTGCACGAGCGGGGCCTGCGCCACATAGTCGCGGATAGACGGGGGAACGACGGTCGCGTCGGGGCCTTCTTCCACCGGCGCCGGTTCAGTATCGGCTACGACAGCCACGGCGTCCGGCTGCTCGGGAACCCGAAGCAGGGCGGTCACGGCGACGGCCGCCACCGCTGCAGCGGCAGCTAAGGATACAGCCCATCGACGCCAAAGGACGACAGGCCGCTTGGACTGCCTGTCGAGCTGCGCAGCGCACTGCTCCCACACGCGGGAAGGGACTTCCTCTTCCGCGTTTTCCATCATTGACCTGACGAGCAGGTCAAACTCCTGATCCTTGTTCTGCATCATTGTAAACTCCTGATCTTATCTTGCAACATGGCACGTGCCCGGTTCAGTTGCGACCGGGACGTGACTTCGCTGATGCCCAGCTCCTCCGCAATTTCTTTATGGGTATACCCTTCAATCACGAACAGGTTGAACACCGTCCGGTAGCCGGACGGCAGCTCCGCAATGAGCTTCATCAGCTCCTTGTACCCGATGGCCTGCAGCTGGGTGACCGTGTCACTGCTCAGGCTCCGTGCGTCTTCCAGGTCGCCGCTCGCTTTGAGGACGTCCTTTTTCCGGAGGGACATCAGTGCAGTATTGATAAAGATCTTGCGGGCCCAGCCCTCAAAAGAACCTTCCCCCGTATAACTGTCCAGTTTGCCGAAGAGGGTGACGAAACCATCCTGCAAAATGTCTTCGGCCTCATCCCGGTTACCCATGTAACGCAGGCAGACGGCAAACATTTTGGGCGCAAGACCGTCATACAGACGTCGCTGGGCGGACCTGTCGCCCTTTTTGCAGGCTTCTATCAACCGCTTTTCAGGACTGCGATCCACGGCCGGTTCGGGTTCTTTTCGTTCTGTTTCCCGGGAGATAAGATGCATTTTGTTACGAAAACGTTGCATACCCGCTCCCTTTTTGGAAATATTTCTCCAAAATTAAGAAAAAAGGACCAAATATCCGCAAATTGTACTATTTTTGTATGATACGACATTTGTCATGAAGAAATGGATATACCTGCTGCTATGGATGCTGCTGGCCGCTCCGCTCGCCCGGGGACAGGCCGGCAGGATGACGGATATCGCCCAGGACTATGCCGACGGGAAATACCTCGCAGCACTGTCCGGAGCCCTTTCCGTCACCCGTTCCGACCCGGACAATGACGCCGCGTGGTACTACGCCGGCATAGCCCGATTCGCCCTGGAACACAACCAGATTACCGCAGTCGGCGACGCCGCGGACTATCTGCGGAAGGCGGTCGCGCTGGACTCCGCCAACTACTGGTACCGGGACCGCCTGGCGGCCATCTACCTGATGCGCGGAGAGAAAGAACTGGCCATCCAGGCATACGAAACCCTGCTGCGGGACTTCCCGAAACGCACCGACGCCTCCTACCAGCTGGTGAACCTCTACCTGCAGGGCGGCGACAACGACAAAGCCCTGCAGATGATAGACGAAATCGAGTCTACGGCCGGGAAAAACGACCCGACCGTCATGACCCGCTACCGGATTCTGCTGCAACAACAGAAGCAGGAAGAAGCCCTGGAAGTACTCCGGGACTATTGTGACGAATACGCATCTCCGCAAGTGCTGACGATGCTCGGAGACCACCAGATGGGGATGTTCAACGACTCCCTGGCGCTGGCCTATTACAACGAAGCCCTGGCGCTGGACAAAGATTTTGCCCCGGCCCTGCTGGGGAAATCGGAAGCCTATCGGATGACCCGCAGATACCCCGACTTTTTCCAGACCCTGAACCGGCTCATGGACAACCCGGAGGCTCAGCCCGGCGCCAAGACCGACTACCTGGTGGAAGTGCTGCGCCGGAGCGACCCGCGCTTCATCCAGAACTTCCGCCCCCAGCTGGACACCGTATGGCAGACCATGCTGGCGCGGCATCCGAACGATTCCTCCGTGGTGACGGGCGCCGGTATCTGGTACTTCCAGACCAACCGCCTCGAACCGGCCCTGGCCTTGTTCAAAGGTTATGCCCAGGCCCATCCCGAAGCCTACGGCAGCACAGTCACCTACCTGCAGCTGCTCGGCAGCGCGGAAGCCTATGACGAGGTGATAGCGGCCGCGGAAGAGGCCTACCGCCGTTTCCCCGAAAAGGTCAACCTGCTGGAATTCATCACGATGGCCCAGTACAACCAGAAGAATTACGCCGGGGTTGTCGCAACGGCGGAGCGCATGATTGCCGCAGCGCCGAAAGACAGCGCCGTCTGCCTGTCGGCCTACTCGACCATCGGGGACATGCAGCACCTGCTGAAACAGGAGGAAAAGAGTTTCAAGGCCTACAAGAAGGCACTCAAAATCAATCCCGATTACGCACCGGTCCTGAACAACTACGCCTACTACCTGTCCATGAAGGGCCGGCAGTTGCCGCTGGCCGCCAAGATGGCCAGCCAGGCCGTCCGGCAGGAGCCGGACAACGCCACCTACCTGGACACCTTCGGATGGATTCTCCACCTGCAGGGCAAAGACGTGGAGGCCAAGCCGCTGTTCAAACACGCCATGCTGTACGGCGGGAAGGAGAGCGCCGTCATCCTGATGCATTACGCCATCGTGCTGGAAGCCCTCGGCGAAAACGACTTGGCCAAAATTTACCGCAACCAGGCCAAAGCCAAGGCCGGGAATGAAGAGGAAGAATGAGAAACCGGCCCTTCATAGGATTGCTGCTGGTGCTGGTCCTTTCCGGCACCGTCGGTCTCCGTGCCCAGAACACCCGGGAACAGGAAAGCCGCAAAGCGAAGCTGGAGAAGGAAATCGCCCAGATTGACAAACGCCTGGCCGAGACCCGCTCCAAGAGCAGCAGCGCCCTTTCTTCCCTGAGCCTGGTCCAGAAAAAGGTGGACAGCCGAAAAGCCCTCATCGCCGAGAGCGACCGGGAAATCCAGGCCGTCACGGCCCGCATCAAGGCCAAGCAACAGGAGATTGACGTCATCCAGCGCCGGCTGGACACCTTGTCCCTGTACTATTCCCGACTGGTCCAGAACGCCTACAGGAACCGCGACCCCAAGGTCTGGTATATGTTCATCCTGGCCAGCGACGACCTGGGTCAGGCCTTCCGGCGCATCGGTTACCTGCGGGGGCTCTCCTCCCAGATGAACGTCCAGGCCCGGAAAATCAACCAGACCAAGGCGGAACTGGAGGAGGAGACGGCCCGCTTGAACGCCGTCAAGGCCGAAGCCCAGCAGCTGCGCAGCGAACGGGTCAAAGAGATGAACGCCCTCAAGAAAGAGGAGGCCCAGGCCCAGGATCTGGTCAACAGCCTGAAGAAACAGCAGAAGAAATACCAGAAGGAGCTGAACGCCAAAAAACAGCAGGTGGAAGCCCTCAACCGGGAAATCGAACGGATTATCCGCCAGTCTGCCAAAGGCGGCAAGGGCGGCAAGAAGAAGCCGGTTGACCTGACCCTGGACAAGGAGTTCGCCAAGAACAAGGGGAAACTGCCCTGGCCGGCGGAAGGCCCTGTCGTGGACCGCTTCGGGCAGCACAACCACCCGGTGTTCAAGCAGGTGAAACTGCCTTTCAACAACGGTATTACCATCGCTGTCGCACCGGGTACCAAGGCACAGGCCGTCTTTGACGGCGAGGTGCGCCAGATTGTGGTCATGCCGGGCTACAACAAGTGCGTCCTGGTCCAGCACGGCGGCTATTTCTCCTTCTACTGCAAGCTGGGCAGCGTGCAGGTCAAAGCCGGCGACAAGGTAAAGACCGGACAGGTCATCGGAACGGTGGACACCATCGGCGGAGAGACCCAGCTGCACTTCCAAATCTGGAAGAACACCGACCCGCAGAACCCCGAACTCTGGCTGCGATAGCGTTGAAACAGCTTCTCAATTTCTCAATGCATCACCGTCTCAAACGTCAGCTCCACGTCCCCAAAATGCCCCGTTTCCCCGCTGTATTTCGAGAAATAGCGGGATGAAAGCTGTCCGCGCCAAACGATGTCGTCCCGGGAATTGAAAGGAATCACGATATCGAATCCGTAGGCTTTGGACTTGATTTTCACTTCAGCGGAACACTTCCAGGTGGTAATGCTGCCACCGTCGTCTTCCGTAATCATGAAGGCACAGGTGCCCAGCTGCTCCGTCCACTGTGACACCAGGACGGCATTGAAGGGGCGCACCTGCCCGACCTGGTCGCGCTTGACCACCACCATGAAATCGGTGATGGAAGGGCTGTACAGTTGAAGCTCCGCCTCGGTGGTGGCGAAAAAGTCCTCGACCGCAGCCGCCTTGACGAAAAATTCAGAAGCCCCGTTGAACCAGGGGTCGAAATTGCGGTTCGCCTTGAAGTCCTTGAGCAGCAGGGTCATAAACGGCAGCTCTTCGCCCGCTTTGACCGGTCCGGGGATGATGTTGCCGCCCCCGTTGCCCCAGTTCGGGTCCAGCCGGCGCTGCAGTTCCAGGGAACGGTAGGCGCTGTCGTCGTTCCGATTGACCACCCAGACCGGCTCCTCCAGGGCCATCGCCTCGTCCACCAGCACTTCTTCCACGCTGCGGGTGCCGTCTTCCTTCTCCACCAGCCGGTACCCCATGTTGCGCGAGGAGCCGTCGGCCGGGTCGTAGGTAATCACCGGCCAGCCCCGGCCCGACCAGCGTTCGGAATACGGCCAGTAAATCTGCACGTCGGAACGGCTCAGGGCAGCCAGGTATTCCTCCGGAGAAAGGTCCCCCGCCTTGGTCCGGGTCTTGTGTACGTAGTCCGCAATCAATTCTTTCAGCGGCTGTTCGTAGGTTTTGGCCGCCTTCGTGTACAGGCCGGCCGCCTTGGTCTCGGCATCCCCTACGCCCGCTCCGGGGTCCGCGAACAGGTCCCGCATCGTGTACTCTTCGTCGTACCCGTTCTCCGACGAGGCGCTGACCGCATCATACACCTCCTCCAGCTGGGCGGCCCCCAGCGGGATCGCCGACAGAATCCGGGCGACTTCGTCCAATTCCACTTCGGGGACCGGGGCAGGAAAATCGCCCGAATGGTCCACCCGTTCACAAGCTGCGCCGGCTGCGAGGCCTGCCAAGAGCACGGCAATGGTCATCCTTGTTTTCATACGTCTTTCCGTTTTCCGCAAAGGGACGAAAAGTTTTCCGTGTACCGAAATTGTACACGGATATAAATAAAAAAGGCCCCACAGCATCCTGCAAGGCCTATTTTTTACATCTGTTTCCGAAAAAAAGTCAAGCCAATCCGCGGAAAGTGACAAAACGGGGCTTCTCGGCGAAGTCTTTCCGGACTTCCACTTCGGCAAAGCCTGCCGCCCGGAACACCGCCGCCGTGTCGCCGCCCAGGGTCTCGTTGATTTCCACCATGCCGCCGCCTCCCGGGGCCAGCAGGCGGGAAGCCTGCGACGCGATGGCGCGATAGAAGCACAGGGGGTCTTCATCGGGCACGAAGAGGGCCAGGGACGGTTCGTAGTCCAGGACATTGGGACGCATCTGCGCCTTTTCGGAATCGCAGATATAGGGCGGGTTGGACAAAATCACATCGAAGGGACCGCCGGGAATATCGGCATTCGGATCCAGCACATCGGCCTGCAGAAAGACGGGACGAAGGGCCCCTTTTTCCTTCAGCTCGGTCTTGAACGGCTGGCTTTCCGCCACTTCCAGGGCCGCGGGAGAAACATCCACGCCCGTCACCCGGATACCGGGAACGGACAGGGCCAGGGTCCAGGCGATACAGCCGGACCCCGTACAGAGGTCCAGCACCCGGACCGGCTCGGCATCCTTCCCGTACGCAGCGCGCATCCGGGTCAGCCGGGCAGCCAGAGCGACGGCTTCGCGGCAGAGCATTTCCGTCTCGGGACGCGGAATGAGCACATCCCGGGTTACCCGGAAAGTATAGTCACAGAAGGAACATTCGCCCAGCACATACTGGATGGGCTCCCCGGCCGTAAGCCGCTGCATCGCCTGGTCGAACGGCTCCGTCTCCTTGACGGTGTAACCGGGCTCGACGATGGCGGTATAGCTGTTGGTACCGTAGAGGAACGCGCAAAGCATCAGCACGATACTGCGGGCCTCTTGAGGGGAATACAGGGATGACAGCGCAGCGATGCCGCGCTTCTGCAGGTCAGACAGCAGCATCAGGCATTCTCGATGACGGTGGTGAGGAAGTCGGTCATATCCAGGCCGGCAGTACGGACCATACGAGGCACCAGGGAGGCGCTGGTCATGCCGGGAATCGTATTGACTTCGAGGAAGTACAGGCCGTCCTGCGCTGCGATGTAGTCCATCCGCACCACGCCCTTGCAACCGAGGTGACGGTACACCCGTGCGGTGGTCTCCTGCACGCGGGATGCCAGCTCATCCGACACCGGCGCCGGGCAGATTTCCTGGCTGCGGCCGTTGTACTTGGCGTCGTAGTCGAAATATTCGTTTTCCGTCACAATCTCAATCAGCGGCAGCGTCTTCACCTCGCCGCCGTCCAGATAGGCCGCGCAGGTCAGTTCCCGACCCGTGATGCCCTGCTCCACCAGGACGGTATCACCCTCCGTGAAGGCATACCGGACCGCATCTGCCAGCTCGTCGGCCGCATGCACCTTGGTAATGCCGAAACTGGAGCCCCCGTCCGTCGGTTTGACAAACACGGGGAAAGCAAGTGTCCGGGTCACCTGTTCGCAGAAAGCCTCCACGTCCATCCCTTTGCGGATGAATGCGTCGGGGGCCAGCCGGACGAAGTCCACATCCCGCAAATAGCTCTTGCAGGCGTATTTATCGAATACGACGGCCGAAACGAAGGCGGAACAGCTGCTGAACGGGATACCGAGCATTTCGAGATACCCCTGGAGCAGACCGTTTTCACCCGGCCGCCCGTGCTGCATCACATAGACGAAGTCGAAGCGGACTTTTTCACCGTACACGCTGACAGAGAAGTCGTTCCGGTCAATCCGGGGCCGGGCGCCCTCCGGGAAGGTCACGCGCATCGCATCCTTCTTGCGGAAAGCCACCAGTTCCCATTTTCCGAAACGGGCAAAGACTTCGTAGATATTGTACCGGGTGTCGTCGAGGCGGGAAGCGGTATATTCCCCGCTCCGGCACGATACCTCCCACTCGGAAGAGTCACTGCCGTAAAAAACGGCTATATTGGAATACTTCGACATATTGTACTTATTCAAAATAAAATTCTGCTGTTTCCTGCTCTTTTGACCTGGCATCTTCCTCCCCGCCGCTGCAGTCCAGCCGGACGCTCATGCCGGCCGGCTCGATAAACCGGTCTTCTTCTGAAATGCCGCAAGTCCCGTCGGCCAGCACTTTCTTCATGAAAATACCCCAGATGGGAAGGGCCATGTTCGAACCGCCGCCCAGTGCCAGGGACTGGAAATGGACCTGACGGTCTTCGCCGCCGACCCAGACACCCGCCGTGACGGAAGGCGTATAACCGATGAACCAGCCGTCGGAGTTGTCATTGGTAGTACCGGTCTTGCCGGCAATCTGGCCTTTGAGCTTGTACACCGAGCGCAGGCGCGAACCGGTACCCTGGTTGACCACGCCCTGCATGAGGTTGGCCATCAGGTAGGCCGTCTGGTCGCTGATTGCCTCACGTTTGCGGTTCGTAAACTCGCCCAGGAGGTTTCCCTGGCTGTCTTCGATACGGGTGACGAAAATCGGCGCGACATAGACCCCCTTGGAAGGGTAGGTGTTGTAGGCCGCGACCATCTCGTAGAGAGAAAGGTCGGCCGGTCCGACACAGAGCGACGGCACTTCGTCGATATGGCTGCGGATACCCATCTTGCGCATCATCCGGGCCATGGCCTGGGGTCCGAACTGCTTCATCAGATAGGCGGAGATATTGTTGGAGCTGTGCGTCAGGCCCCATTTCAGGGTGACGGTCTTGCCAATCCATTCGTCCTTGTCGGTACTGCGCGGGGTCCAGGTGTCATCTCCGACGATAAAGGTCTGCGGCACACAGACGGTCTCGTCGCAGGGGCTCATCCCCTCCTGCATGGCCAAGGTATAGAGGAAAGGCTTGATGGTGGAGCCGACCTGCCGTTTGCCCTGACGGACGTTGTCATACTTGAAATAGCGGTAATTGGGGCCGCCCACATAGGCCTTGACATGGCCGGTAGCCGGTTCCATGGCCACGAAGGAAGCGCGGAGGATGGACTTGTAATAGCGGATGGAATCGTCCGGGGTCATCGTCGTGTCGATATAGCCGGGCTTTTCCCAGGAGAAAATCCGCATCTTGGCCGGCTTGGAGAAGCTTGCCAGAATCTCGCTCTCGCTCGCCCCCGCCTTTTTCATGACCCGGTAACGGTCGCTCCAGCGGCGGCCCTGGGACATGACCCGGTCAATGGTCGCCTGGTCGATGTCATTGGAGAACGGCCGGTTCCGCTTGTATTTCAAATCGCCCCAGAAACTCTTCTGGAGGTTGTTGCCCAGATGTTCGGCCACCGCCTCTTCGGCGTATTTCTGCATCTTGTAATTCAGCGTGGTATAGATGCGCAGGCCGTCACGGTCCAGGTCGTACTTGCTGCCGTCGGGTTTGGGATTCTTGTTAATCCAGCCATAGAGCTGGTCGTCGACCCACAGCAGGGAGTCCGCGGAGAAATCTTCCGGAATGGCGTAGGACGACCGCTTCGGCTTGGTGGCGTGCATGTACTTGCGGAGCATATCCCGGAAATACGGAGCCCGGCCGGAATTGTGGTCCTGCACCTGGTAGGACAGGGCGATGGGAATCTGCTTGATGGAATCGGCCTCTTCTTTCGTAATGAACTTTTCCTCTGCCATGCGGCCGATGACCAGGTTCCGGCGCTGCAGGGCCAGATCCGGATGGAGGGCCGGGTTATAGCGGGTCGGCTTGTTCACCATCCCCACCAGCACGGCGCTTTCTTCGACATTCAGATCGATGGGGTCCTTGGCGAAAAAGGTCTGGGACGCGGCCTTGATGCCGTAGGCGCTGCTGCCGAAGAAGACAGCATTGAGGTACATGTCCACGATTTCCTCCTTGGTATAGTCCCGTTCCAGCTTCACGGCCGTAATCCATTCCTTCATCTTGATCCATACCATCTTGACCTTGGATACGCCGGGGATGCGGCTGCTGACGTCCGCCCGCGGATACAGGGTTTTGGCCAGCTGCTGGGTCAGGGTACTGCCGCCGCCCTGGGAACGGTCTCCCGCGAACAGGGTGCGGAACAGCACGCGGCCGAGCGACCAGAAGTCGATGCCGGAGTGGCTGTAGAAACGTTTGTCTTCCGTGGCGATGGCCGCCTGGACCACATACGGGGACAGTTCGTCATAACTGACAAAGGAACGGTTCTCGATGTGGAAGGTGGTCAGAATCTCGCCGCCCTCGGCAATCACCTGGGTGGCCAGCTTGCTGTCCGGATTCTCCAATTCTTCAAATGAAGGGATGTCGGCGAAGGCCCAAACGGCCAGCAGCATCAGGACGACCGCCGCAATCGGGGCGAGGACGACTATCCAAAACCATTTGATGATATTTTTCTTTGTTTTCTCAGTCATTTTCTTTTACAACAGGGCGGAAACCCGCCTTCAAAATTTTATGAAAATAAATTTTCATCCTCTTTTACAGACTACAAAATTAACGATAAAATTTTGAAAAATCCCCCAAATGTGATTTACTTTGCACTTCGAAACCGAAAAATGGACGGTTTCTCAATGAATTGGTAAAGATATGGGTAATTTAGTCATCGTAGAATCGCCGGCCAAAGCCGGAACCATTCAGAAGTTTCTAGGGAAAGATTATATCGTCAAACCCAGTTTCGGGCATATCAGGGATTTACAGGAGAAGAAGCTCAGCGTGGATGTGGAGCACGGATTCGCTCCGGAATATGTCATCCCCGGCGACAAGAAAAAGGTCGTCGCGGACCTGAAAAAACTGGCCGCCGGAGCGGAAACCGTCTGGCTGGCCTCTGATGAGGACCGCGAAGGAGAAGCGATTTCCTGGCATCTGTACGAGACCCTCTGCCTGCAGCCGGAGAAGACGAAACGAATTGTATTCCACGAGATTACGAAGACCGCTATCCTGCATGCCATCGAGAATCCCCGGAGCATCGACCTAAACCTGGTGAACGCCCAGCAGGCCCGCCGCGTGCTGGACCGTCTGGTCGGATTCGAACTCTCCCCCGTGCTGTGGCGCAAGATTCAGCCGAAGCTCTCGGCCGGCCGCGTACAGAGCGTGGCCCTGCGGCTGGTGGTCGACCGCGAGAAAGAAATCATGGCGGCCAAACGCGAGGCTTTTTACCGTATTGAAGCCATCTTCCACCCGGCCGGCGCCCCGGCGTCCGTCAAGGTCAAAGCCCTGCTGGACACCCGTTTCCATACCTTGGAAGAGGCCCGCGCCTTCCTGGAAGACAGCATCGGCGCCCGGTACCGGGTGGACTCCGTTGAGAAGAAGGAAGGCCTCCGCTGCCCGGCCGCGCCTTTTACCACTTCCACCCTGCAGCAGGAAGCCGCCCGCAAACTGCATTTCCCCGTCAGCACGACCATGCGCATAGCCCAGTCGCTGTACGAAAGGGGTCTTATCACCTATATGCGTACCGACTCGACCAACCTCTCCGCGCTCGCACTCGGCACGGCCAAGTCCTTCATCACGGAGCAGTTCGGGGCGGAATACGCCAAGACCCGCCAGTACCATACCCACAGCAAAGGCGCCCAGGAGGCACATGAGGCCATCCGGCCCACCTATATAGACCATACCGATATCGAGGGTACGCAGCAGGAGAAGAAGCTCTATGCGCTGATTTGGAAGCGCACCGTGGCCAGCCAGATGGCGGACGCCCGGGTGCTCCGTACCGATATCCGCGTGGCCTCCGACCGCCGGAACGAACGGTTCCAGATTCAGGGAACCCAGGTGCTGTTCGACGGTTTCCTGAAGGTCTATCTGGAAGGTACCGACGATGCAGCCCCCGACGAAGAAGTCCTGCTTCCGGAGCTCGCCCAGGGCACCGTCATGGAGGACCGTCAGCTGGACGCCCTGTGCAAATACAGCCCGCTGCCGCCCCGTTACTCCGAGGCTACGCTGGTCAAGAAACTAGAAGAACTGGGCATCGGACGTCCTTCCACTTATGCCCCGACCATCTCGACCCTGACCACCGGCCGCGGCTACATCGTCAAGGGCGACAAAGAAGGCGAAAAATTCCCGGTCACCAACCTCTGCCTCAAAGGCGGCGCCATTTCTGCGAAAGAAGCGGTGGAAACGGTGGGCGCCGAGAAGGGCCGGCTGCTTCCGCAGGAAGTCGGCATGATTGTAACCGACTATCTGACAGAGAATTTCGACACCGTTATGGACTATGATTTCACGGCCAATGTCGAGAAGGATTTCGACCGGATTGCCGACGGCGAAGAAGCCTGGACCAAGGTGATTTCCTCCTTCTACACCCCTTTCCACAAGAAGGTGGAAGAGGTGCTGAGCGACGGCCGCTTCAGCCACGTCAGCAAGGAACTCGGCGTCGACCCCAAGGACGGACAGCCCATCGTGGCCCGCTACGGCCAGTGGGGCCCCTATGTCCAGAAAGGCGAGGGCGAGAAACGGCAGTACGCCAACCTGTCCGCCGGCCAGCTCATCGAGACCCTGACCCTGGAAGAGGCCCTGAAGCTGTTCGAACTGCCCCGCACCGTCGGCCAGCTTGACGGCGTGGACGTGATTGCAACCAAGGGCCGCTTCGGTCCCTATCTCAAATATGGCGACCGGAACGTGTCCCTGCCGCGCGGAAAAGACCCGATGACCATTACGCTTACGGAATGTAAGGACCTGCTGGAAAAAGAAACGGCCAAGGGCGGAGCCGGCAGCATCCTGAAAGAATTCCCGGATGCGGATATCCAGGTCATCGACGGGCGCTTCGGCCCCTACATCAAGCACGCCGGAAACAATTACAAGATTCCCCGCGGGACAGATGTGGCGTCCCTGACGGAAGAACGCTGCCGCCAGCTGGTGGAAGGAGAGCCGACCCAGAAAGGAGGATACCGAAAAAGATTCCAAAAAAGAAGTTAATTTTCTTTCAGAGAATCACCATGTTTCAGATTTTTTAATTAGATTTGCATTAGAATTAATTACGGTTTGAAATTATGGCTACGTATCACATCGATCAGACCGACCAGAAAATTCTCTCATTCCTGGTCAAAAATGCAAGAATGCCCTTCCTGGAAATCGCCCGGGAATGCGGGGTATCCGGAGCGGCTATTCATCAGAGAGTGAAACGTTTGGAAGCCAACGGCGTCATTACCGGTTCACGTCTGCTGGTCAAACCTCAGGCCCTCGGACTGAATGTCTGCGCCTTTATCAGCATTTCCCTTTCAGAAGCCGACAAGTATCTGGAAGTGGTCGCCTCCCTGCGCAAGATTCCGGAAATCGTCGAGTGTCATTTCGTTACCGGGAAGTATGCCTTGCTGGTCAAGATTTACTGCCTCAACAATGACCATCTGATGGAGGTCCTGCTGCGCACGATTCAGAAGATTCCGTACATTCAGGCCACCGATACGATGATTTCGCTCGACGAAGCCATCGACCGTCAGGTGTGGGTCAAGGATTACAAGAACACCAGTTTCTCCAAAACGGAATAACGAAGGAACGGATTCTCACCCCAACGACAGAATCGCCTGCGCCAGTTTAAGGTCTTCCGGCGTGGTGATTTTGATATTGAGCCGCTCACCCTCGCACCAGGTAATGGGAATGCCCGCCTGCCGGGCGACGGAAGCATCGTCTGTAAACGAGGTGTTGAACGCCTGCTGATATGCGCCCCGCAGATCTTCGGAAAAGAAGATTTGCGGGGTTTGCGCATTGTAGACCTCCACGCGGTTCAGGGACCGGCCTTCTATCCATTGCAGACGTCCGTCCCAGTCGGGCCGGAGCGGCTTCAGGGTGTCTGTGGAGGGCATGACGGGAACCAGGGCGCGGCAGGCGGTCATCCGCTCGGCCATCCGGCGGATCATGCCGACGGAAAGAAGGGGACGAACCCCGTCATGGACAGCCACATAGGCCCCGTCCGGCACCCGCGCCAGGGCATTTTTCACCGAATGGAAACGGGTGATTCCGCCGGCGACCAGCACCTGCGGATACGTGAACGAACGCTCCAGGCAGTACCGCTTCCACAGGGGGATATAGTCCTTCGGCAGCACCGTGACGACTTTGACGTCCGGGAGTGCTTCGATAAAGCGCTCGATGGTCAGTTGCAGGATGGCCTTGCCGCCCAATTCCAAAAACTGTTTGGGCTTATCCGCCCCCATTCGGGTACCGGAACCGGCCGCCGTTACAATCAAATAAAAATTTCTTTCCATATTGTGCGCTATTCCGCGCAAATTTAGAAACTTTTTTCGTAAATTTACGGAAAATATGTAAAACCGAATACGCAATATACCCATATGGCTTTTTCTTTCTTGACACAGGAACTCGCCATCGACCTCGGAACGGCCAATACCGTCATTTTCCAGAATGACAAGATTGTCCTGGACGAACCGAGCATCGTGGCCATCGACAACCATACAGGCAAATGCATCGCGATTGGCCAGAAGGCCAAGCTGATGCATGAAAAAACCAACCCCGGCATCAAGACCGTGCGTCCGCTGAAAGACGGTGTCATCGCCGACTTCAACGCGGCCGAGATGATGATCCGCGGTTTCATCAAACAGGTGAACAACAAGCACAAAACCCTGTTTACCCCGAACCTGAAAATCGTGGTGGGCATTCCTTCCGGCAGTACGGAAGTGGAAATCAGGGCCGTGCGCGACTCCTCCGAGCACGCCGGCGGCCGGGATGTCTACCTGATTTACGAACCGATGGCGGCAGCCCTCGGTATCGGCCTCGACGTAGAGGCGCCAAAGGGCAACATGGTGGTCGATATCGGCGGCGGAACGGCTGAAATCGCCGTCATTTCCCTGGGCGGCATCGTCCAGCAGGAAAGCATCAAGACGGCCGGTGACGAACTCACGAGCGACATCCAGTACTACCTGCGCCAGCAGCACAACATCAAGGTGGGTGAAATCACGGCCGAAAAAATCAAAATCGAAGTCGGCGCCGTCATCCCCAAGCTGGACGAGGAACCGGAGCCCTTCGTGGTACGCGGCCCGAACCTGATGACCGCCCACCCGGTGGAGGCCCGGATTTCCTACCAGGAGATTGCCCATTGCCTGGACAAATCCATCTCCAAGATTGAATCCAGCATCCTGCACGTCCTGGAACAGACCCCTCCGGAGCTGTATTCCGACATCGTAGAAAACGGTATCTTCCTTTCCGGCGGCGGCGCCCTGCTGCGCGGCCTGGCCCAGCGCTTTACCGAGAAAGTGAACATCCAGTTCCATGTAGCCGAAGACCCGCTCCGCGCCGTGGCCCGGGGTACTTGTATCGCTCTTAAGAACGCTGCCAACTATTCCTTCCTGATGCGGTAAAATGGCGGCCGGGAAGAAGATAGTCAACGCCGTCCTGACAGCAGCCATCTTCATCGGAATGGAGGTTGCTGCCGTCAGTTTGTTATACCACAACGGAGAAGTACAGAACTATCTGATTTCAAAATCCTTACAGGCTTTCCACGCCAAGGTGTGGGGCGCCGGTGAGCGCATCCGTTACTATTTCTCCCTGAAGGGGGTCAACGAAGAGCTGGCCCGGGACAATTTCGTCCTGTCGCAGAAGCTGGCCGCCTGCGGAGAAGACGCCCGGACGGTCCTGGAAGACTCCCTGGCGGCGAGCTTCCCCGAGGCGGGCGGCTTCCGTTACATGGGGGCGACCATCGTGAAAATCAGCCGCAACAAGCAGCACAATTACATCATCCTGGACAAGGGTGCCCGAGACGGCGTGCAGCCCCACAGCGGCGTCATCTCCTCGCGCGGGGTGATTGGCATCGTCGATGCCGTCAGCAACCGCTACGCCTACGCCATCTCCTTCATGAACACCGAGTTCAGCGTATCCGCCCGCATCGGAAAGGAGGGGGCCGTCGGGCCCCTGGTATGGGACGGGAAAGGGACGTCCGGCGCGATTCTGCGCCAGATTCCCCTGCAGCACAAGTTCGAGAAAGGCGACACGGTCTATACCAGCGGCTTCTCCTCCATCTTCCCGGCCGACATTCCGGTGGGGACGGTAGAAGACAGCCGCATTGAGAACGGCGCCACCTACCAGATCAAAGTCCGGCTGCTGCAGGACTTCAGCTCCATCCGCTATGTGACCCTGGTTTCCAACACCGGCAAGGAGGAAATCGCAGAACTTGAAAAACAGGAGGGCCGCCGATGAAACAGCGTTTTACGGTCCAATACATCCTGCTGGTGCTTGTTCAGCTCCTGCTGTGCAATTACTTCCGCTTCACGCCCTATGTGATGCTGAGCATCCTGCCCGTGCTGGTGCTTTGCATTCCCACGCGGGTCGGTACGGTGGCCGGTCTGTTCATCGCCTTCTTCACCGGCTTGTCCGTGGACTTCCTTGCGGAAGGCGTCGTCGGCATCAACACCTTCGCCCTGGTCCCTGTCGCGCTGCTGCGCAGGGGGCTGATCCGGCTGGTCTTCGGCGAAGAACTGCTCCTGCGCGGCGAGAATTTTTCGATGAAAAAATTCGGCCCGCTGAAGGTGCTTTTCGTGATTTTCCTGGTCCAGACCGTATTTCTGCTGCTGTACATCTGGGCTGACGGCGGAGCTGTCCGTCCGTTCTCCTTCAATCTGTGGCGCTACCTGGCGTCGGTCCTCGCCGGCACCCTGCTTTCCGTTGCGGTGGCGGACATTCTGTCCCCCGATGACAGGAGGTAGCGATGGAGATTCAGCGCTCACACAAACTGCTGGCAGGACTGGGGGTCGTAGCCCTGGTGCTGCTGGGCAAACTGTTTGTCATTCAGCTGGTTGACGACAAATACAAGGAGAATGCCTCCAATAACTCGATGGTGTATGACATCATCTATCCCACCCGCGGCGTCATCTATGACCGGCAAGGCAACATCCTGGTGGGCAACAAAGTCGCCTACGACATCCTGGTCACGCCGAAGGAAGTACAGCCCTTCGACACCCTGATGCTGGCCGACGTCCTCGGCGTGGAACCCCAGTTCATCCGCGACAAGATGGCCGAATACGCCCGCAACCGGCGGCGCATCGGTTACCAGTCCATGGTGATGCTCAAGCAGATTCCGGCCGAAACCTACATGAAACTGGCCGAAGTCCAGTACAAATTCCCCGGATTCAAAGGCCAGGTGCGCAGCATCCGGGACTATCCCTTCAACGCCGGCGGCAACCTGCTCGGCTATGTCTCCGAAGTGGACCAGAACTATCTGAAAGCCCATCCCGGAGAATACCGCCCCGGAGATTACGCCGGAAAAACAGGCATCGAAGCCGCCCGGGAGAAGGAACTCCGCGGAGAGAAAGGCTATCACATTTACCTGCGGAACTCCCACGGCCAGATAGAGGCCTCCTACAAGGACGGGGAGATGGACAAAGAAGCGGTTCCCGGCAAGGATATCGTGACGACGATTGACGCCCACCTGCAGCATTACGGGCAGATGTTGATGCAAAACAAGGTAGGCAGCGTCGTAGCCATCGAACCCGCCACCGGCGAGATTCTCGCACTGGTTTCCAGTCCGGGTATCGACGTGGACAAACTGGCCGAAATCGGCAAGTATTACAATGACCTGGTGCGCGACCCCTACCGGCCCATGAACAACCGGGCGGTGCAGGGGTTCTACCCGCCGGGCTCCGTTTTCAAGCTGGTCAACGGGCTCATCGGCCTGCAGGAAGGGACCCTGCAGCCGGGTTCGCTCTTCCCCTGCGCCCACGGCTACACCCTGGGCGACCACCGTCCCGGCTGCCACGGCCACAAATCCCCCATCAACCTGGAAGAAGGTATCATGATGTCCTGCAATTCCTACTTTACCTTCGCCCTGCGGGACATTCTGGAAAACAGGAAATACAAAGACATCGGAGAGGCGATGGACAAGTGGAACGAATATGTACAGAGCTTCGGTTTCGGGCACAAACTGGGGAGCGACTTCCCCTCCGAAACGGGCGGCAGCATCCCCTCCTCCAAGACCTATAACCGCCTGTACGGCAAGGGCTGGTGGAAATTCGCCACCATCAAGTCCATCTCCATCGGACAGGGCGAGGTGACGGTGACGCCCATGCAGATTGCCAACCTGGCGGCGACGGTCGCCAACCGGGGCTGGTATATCATTCCGCACATCGTGAAAGAGTCAGAAGGCGTACACATTGACGACAAATTCAAAGAGCGGCAATATACGATGGTGGATACGACCCAGTTCCGGAAGGTGATACACGGCATGTGGCTCGCCGTGAACGGCGGACCGGGTTCAGGCGGCACGGCTACCAGCGTGGCAGTACCCGGGCTGGATATCTGCGGCAAAACGGGCACGGCGCAGAACCCGCGCGGGGCGGACAACTCCGTATTCATCTGCTTCGCCCCCGCCGACCATCCGAAAATCGCCGTCGCAGCCTATATCGAAAATGCCGGTTTCGGGGCCACCTGGGCCGCTCCGATTGCCTCCCTGATGGTGGAACAATACCTCACCGGCGACATTACCCGGCCGGCGATGGAAGAGCGCGTCCTCCAAGGCAACCTGATGTCGCGGGTGAAAAAAGATTAGATTCCTTTGCTTATCAGATAAGCAGCTTTACGCGGAAGCCCCTGGCAGTGGGTTCTTCCACGATGTCCTGCACACGGGTCCGCAGTTTTTCCACAGCTTCGTTGTGCGGCAGCGGAGACTCCGTCATCCCTTCCACCATGAAATCCAGCGCGGTCTGTCCGGAAAGCTCCGCATGGGTCATCCGGAAGGTCAGCGGACGGATACCTCGGAAGTGCTCAAAGAGCATCTCCTTGGCAAGCTGATAGGCTTTGTCGGCTTTGTCCGAGATGTTGTATTTGAGGCAGAACTGGCTGAGCCCGGTACGGATTTGAAGATAATCAAACGACTCACTGTCAATTTCATACACCAGTTTCTGGATACGGTTCACAAATGCCTTGGTGGCGCTTCGGACCGGGTGCTCAAAAATTTGCTCCGGAGAGCCGTCCTCGTAGATAACGCCTTCGTTCATGAAGAAAATACGGGTGCTGACGTCGCGAGCGAACCGCATTTCGTGCGTGACGATGAGCATGGTCATGCCGCTTCCGGCCAGCTGCCGGATGACGCTCAGCACTTCGCCCACCATCGTCGGATCCAGGGCCGACGTGGGTTCGTCGAAAAGAATGACCTCCGGGTGCATGGCCAGGGCGCGGGCGATGGCCACGCGCTGTTTCTGTCCGCCGGAAAGCGACGCCGGGAAGACATCGGCTTTTTGCGCAAGGCCCACCTTCTTGAGCAGTTCCATCCCTTCGGCCTGTGCCTGCTCCTCCGTCATTTTCAACAAACGTACAGGCGCATAGGTCAGGTTCTCGAGCACCGTCATGTGGTCAAAGAGATTGAAACTTTGGAACACCATGCCCATTTTGCGGCGCATCTTGTCCAGCCTGTAGCCTTTGGCCATGATATTCTCCCCGTCGACCCATATCTCGCCGCCGGTCGGGGGCTCGAGCATATTGATGGCGCGCAGGAGCGTGCTTTTTCCTGTTCCGGAGGGGCCGATGATGCTGATGACCTCCCCCTTTTCGATATCACAATTGACGTCCTTGAGGACGGTGAGGGTGCTCCCGTCCGGATTGCGGAAAGTCTTGCTGAGATGTTTAATGCTGATCATACTTATTTTTTCAGGAGGAAGTTTAACAACAGACGCATCAGCCAGGCCAGGACGAAATAGGCCACGGTAATAAGCAGCAGAGGAATGAAGGCATCAAAGGTCCGGCTGCGAATCAGGTCGCTGGCGCGGGTCAGGTCCATGATGGCGATATAGCCGACGATGGAAGTGCTCTTCAAAAGCGAAACACATTCGCCCGTAAACAGCGGAAGTCCTTTTTTCACGGCCTGCGGGAATACGATGCCGATAAACGTCTTCAGCGGCGTGAAGCCCAGGCTCAGCCCGGCCTCCGTCTGGCCTTTGGGCACGGATGCGATGGAAGTGTCAAAGATGCTGCCTGCGCTCCAGGCAAAGCACAGCGCGAACGTGACAATGGCCACGACGCTGCCGGACAGGCCCGCGCCCGCCAATACGACGTAGAACATGATGAGGAGGAGCACCAGCGTGGGGATGCCCTGGATGAACGCGCCATAGAGCGTTACGGTCCGGCGCACCCATTTGCGGCGGCTTCTGAGCATGGCGCATACCCCCACGCCCAGCAGGGTACCCAGGAGAATCGAAAAGAAGGTAATCTTGACCGTTTCCCAGAGTCCGTCCACGACCAGTTTCCACCGGCTCTCGGTGACAAGGTTCAATTTCAGTCTTTCCCCAAGGCTCATATGGCCGGAAGCGCTATTGTCCACGACGAAATAGCCCGGACGGCAGAGATAGTAGGGCTGGGTGAAATCGACGGATTTCTTGCGCTCGTCCGTAATATACAGGCAGGCGCTGACCACATCGCACTGTCCGGTGTTCAACGCAAGGATGCCCGAGCCCAGGTCCTGGAACTTCATCTCGAAGTCGCGGCCGCTCCAGGCGGCAAATCGCTGGAGAATCTCAGCATCCATGCCCATCCATTTTCCGCCTTCCCCTACATAGCAGACAGGAGCCATGTTCATGGCCGTGATACAACGGAGCGGCGTCCTGTCGGCTGTTTTCTCACCGGCCTGCGGAAATTCCGGGGCGGGAGTACCTTCCAGATAGTGAGCCAGGATGGCTTCCAGGCTGCCGTCCGCCTTGGATTGGGCAATGAAGCGGTCCATTTGCTCACGCAGTTCATCATTTCCTTTTCTTACGGCGAAAGCCACTTCAAAATTCTCCTCGCCCTGGAACGCCATCTTGATTCCCAGCCGCTTGCGGGTTTCCGGGGTGAAGGCCACCTCATCCGTGACATGGACGTCCGCGATGCCCTGGCGCACAGCCTGAATTCCGTCGGATTCGGTATTGACGCGGAACAGGGTGACATCCTCCCATTTGGAATACTTGTTGTCAAAATAACTTCCGGCCGAAGTGCTCACGGTAAGTCCGTGCAGGTCGGCCTCGGAGCGGATTTCCCGGGCAGTAGATTTGTTTTGCTGGCAAGCGGTCACCGTCAGAGACAGAGCCGCCAGCAAAGGCAAGATAAATCTTCTGTTAATCATCAATCTCAGATACTGCAAATAACAAATATGTTCTTCGTTCGTAAAAAACAAAAATAGACAAATAATCGCTGAACTCAAAAATATTTTATCTTCCCTACATGATTCTGGTTCCCGGAGATGCGGCTCAGCCGGTCCTGTCATACGGAAAGGAAAGCGCCGGACACCACCTGTTGTTCTGATGCAAAGATAGCGGTTTTTATTCTGAAATAATCGCTATCTTTGTAAACGGAATTGATAAAGCAGGATAAGATGGACACGACATTCAGCAGAAGAAGTATGCGGCAATCGTATGACTGGTGGCTGGTTATCATCTACCTGCTGCTGGTCCTGTTCGGCTGGGTCAATATCTACGCGGCCATCCATGCCTCCGAACCGGCCGGTATCCTGGACTGGGGGACCCGCAGCGGAAAACAGTTCGTCTGGATTCTGACGGCATTCGGTCTGGCGGGGATTATCCTGTTCATCATACCGCCCCGATTCTGGGAAGCCGGCGCTATTCCCGTCTACCTGGCTGTACTGGTACTGCTGGTGGCCGTCATTTTCCTGGGCATCGAAGTCAAAGGGTCCCGGTCCTGGTTCGCCTTCGGGCCGGTCCGCTTCCAACCGGCCGAAATCTCCAAGATTTCCACCTCCCTGATGCTGGCTTTCCTGATGAGCCGGGCAGGATATAAACTACAAGAATTCAAGCATTTGCTGCTGACGGCGGCAATTATCGGCATCCCCATGCTGGTGATTCTGGGCGAAAGTGAAACCGGCTCCGCGCTGGTCTATGTCGGCTTTATTTTCGTGCTCTACCGGGAAGGCCTTTCCGGGTGGGTACTGGCGCTGATCGGCCTGGCTATCCTGCTGTTTATCCTTACGCTGACGGCCTCTCCCTATGTATCGGTCCTGGTGCTGATTGGCCTGATTACCTTCAGCAATGTTCTCCAAAGCGGCAGATTCCTGCGCTGGCTGCTCACCTGTGGCGTATTCATCCTGCTGATGGCCCTGCTGCCGCTGGGAATGCGGTCGCTGGACAAGGCCGTTCATCCGGAAGCGGAGGCGGTGGTCGAAGCAATCGAAGAAGCCCCGGAAAGCCCCGCTGAAGCCCCTGCCATCACGGAAGGACTGCCCGCCGAAGAACCGGCGGAAACGGTATCAGAAGGCGGATTCCTGGACAAAGTGCTCGGCATCGACCCTTTGTATATCCTGCTGGTTTGTGCCGCGCTCTTCCTGCCCTGGTATGCCTGGCGGGCCTATCGGGAAAAAGATTCTTTCATGTCTCTGTCCATCCTGGCCTTCCTGGCCGGTGTCGCCCTGGTTTTCTCGACGTCCTTCATCTTCAATCATGTGCTCCAAGACCACCAGCGCAAGCGTATCGAAGTGCTGCTGGGCATGAAAGAAGATCCGGCGGGCGTGGGGTATAACGTAGCCCAGAGCATGATTGCCATCGGGTCCGGCGGACTGACCGGGAAAGGTTATCTCCAGGGTACGCAGACTTCGTTCGGTTTCGTTCCGGAACAGAGTACCGACTTTATCTTCTGCACGGTGGGAGAGGAATGGGGCTTCATGGGCTGCTTCTTTGTCATCGCACTGTATGTGCTGATGATTTGGCGGATTATCCATGACGCCGAGCACAGCCGGGAGCATTTCACCCGGATTTACGGCTACTGCGTAGCCTGCTGCCTGTTCATGCACCTGTTCATCAACATCGGCATGACCATCGGCCTGATGCCGGTCATCGGCATTCCCCTGCCCCTGATGAGTTACGGAGGCTCTTCCCTTTGGGCGTTCACCGTCCTGTTATTCATTTTCATCGTCCTCGACCACGAGGAAAGAAAATATTTTTAGGACGACATTTCTGCTACGCTACAATATCACCATAATCCGTAGGTACCCATCTGAGGGCCAGTTGCGAGGGCCAATCAAACGCTTCAGCGTAGGTGTCCCATACCGGACCGCTTGATTGTTCAACCGTCAATGTAATCTCTGAAGACAGCAAATACCGGGATAATTCCGTATATGGGTCTATTTCCGGGTTATAATCACGGCTGCGAATCGTAAACCTGATGCTGTTCTCATCCCGCATCGTAATGACTCCTTTTTCTACCGTATAGACAAGGGACAGTACATCATGCTCACGATGCGAAGGAGACCAAAAACCTATTGACACAGAACATGTTTTATCAGCATAGAAAACCACCACCGCAGTCATATTCGGTACATATTCCTCTTTCCATGTTTCCGGAACTTCCGCAAGGTACTGCCCTGTATATCCGGCAAGATAGGTATTGTTGTTTTGGTCGGAAGGAACTTGGTTACCAGCGTTATCCACGCCTTTGTTACAAGACACAGCCATGAACAAAGGGATGCATATCATTGACAATACCGACAAAAATATCCTTTTCATGATTGCTATAGTTATTAGTTAAACATAATTGCAAATATAAGTCATACAAAACATAATTGCAAATAGAAGAAGGGACCGGCAGAATCCTTTTATATACGGCGCAAATTTACTAACTTCGCCTACGCAAAGCATTATACAGATAACAATCCTCCAAGAAGCTGCAGAAGCAACGAAGAAAGAAATGGAAAAAAGCAAACGACTGCTGTCATTGGACGCCCTCAGGGGCTTTGACATGCTGATGATTATGGGATTTGCCACGCTGATTCAACACATCTGCCAGGCGGTGCCGGGCGGCACGGAATCAGCCCTCTATGCCCAGATGGAACATGCCTGGTGGGACGGGTTTACCTTTATGGACACGATATTCCCGCTGTTTCTCTTCATCGCAGGTATCTCCTTCCCCTTCTCGTACGCCAAACAAAAGGCCACAGGACGGACAAGCGGACAGATTCATCGCAAGATTCTTTCCCGCGGAATCATTCTGGTGCTACTGGGGGTCATGGTAAACGGATTCTTCCGGCTGGATTTCGCCCATTTGCGCATCTACAGCGTTCTGGGACGGATTGGCATTGCCTGGATGGTGGCAGCCCTCCTGTACATCCATTGCGGACGCACCGCCCGTGCCGTCATTGCAGCCGGGCTGCTGGTGGGATACTGGCTGCTGGTCGCCTTCGTTCCTGCACCGGATTCGGCGGCCGGTCCGCTGACGCAGGACGGCAACATCGTCGGTTATGTCGACAGGGCGCTGGGGCTGGGCGTACTCTACCGGGGCAATTTCGACCCGGAAGGCCTGCTGAGCCACATCCCGGCGGTCGTAACGGCTATGCTGGGCATGTTTACCGGTGAATTTATCCGCTCCGAAAAGTGGACAGGAGAGAGCAAGACAGTCATGATGCTGGCCGCCGCAGTCGTCATGCTGGGGCTCGGCCTGCTATGGGGACTCGTGTTCCCGGTGAACAAGAACCTCTGGAGCAGTTCTTTCGTACTGGTCTGCGGGGCCTATTCGCTGGCGATGTTCGCCCTGTTCTATTGGATAATCGACGTGAAAGGATGGAAGAAATGGACGACCTTTTTCGCCGTTATCGGTATGAACTCCATCACGATTTATATCCTGCAGCACATCGTCGATTTCTACGGCATCTCCTCCTATTTCCTGGGCGGTCTGGCAGGCTTCCTGGGGGCCTGGGGGCCCGTACTGCTGACAGCAGGCGCCATTGCGGCCGCCTGGCTGGTCCTGTATTTCCTCTACCGCCAGAAAATTTTCCTGAAAATCTGACACGCAGCGCCCGGGCGGTCCCCGGGAATGAACGAAAAAAGCCGGACCCCGAAAGGAGCCCGGCTCTTAGTATAAGAGTAAAAACTAGTCGCTCAGGGAGAAACGCTTGAACGCAAGGACCTTCGCCTCTTTGTCGACAGCGGCGATGGCGGCCTTCACGGTCTCCTTGCTGTCGCTGAGCTGGTACTCCTGCTCCTCGAGGGTGTTCTCCTTCAGGAACTTGGAGACGCGGCCGTTCGCGATGTTCTCCACCATCTGGGCAGGGAGGCTGGCAGCCTTCTCTTCACCGACGGTCTTGATAATCTGACGGGCCTGCTCAGCCTGCTCGGCGGTAATCCAACCCTTGGCGGTGTTGGACTCGATGTGCGCCTCGCTGTCCACGTGGGCAGGGTTGATGCCGGCCTTCTTGAGCGCGGCGTCAACGGCCTTCTGCACGAGTTCTTCCTTGGTCTTCTGGATGGCGACGGTGCGCTCATTGTCGAGGACCTCCTGCGGGCAGTCAGCTGCGGAGACAGAGACAGGGTTCATGGAAGCGACCTGCATGGCGATACCCTTGGCGAGTTCGGCGGACACTTCCTTGTTGAAAGCAACGATTGCACCCAGCTTGCCGTTGAAGTGCACATAACCGGCCGTAAACGGAGCCTCGAGGGTACCGTAGTAAGCCAGGAGGTGCTTTTCACCGGTCTTGCCAGCCTGGGCGGAGACTTCCTCCTCAACGCTGTAACCGTCGGCGAGCTTGAGAGCCTTGAGGGCCTCGATGTCAGCCGGGAAAGCAGCGATGGCGGCATCAGCAATCTTGCCGGCGAGGCCCTTGAAGTCAGGGGTCGCGCTGACAAAGTCGGTCTCGCAGCCGAGGCATACGAGCACAGCCTTTCCGCCTTCGATGCGGGAAAGGACAGCACCTTCGGAGGTCTCACGGTCAGCCCGCTTGGCTGCGATGAGCTTACCCTTTTCGCGGATAATCTCCACGGCGCGGTCGAAATCACCATCCGCCTCGGTAAGGGCCTTCTTGCAGTCCATCATACCGGCGCTGGTCATCTTGCGTAATTTCATTACGTCTGCAGCAGTGATTGCCATAGTCTTTATCTTTTCTAAATGGTTATTATTCAGCCTCGGGTGCTGCCGGCTCGGCAGCGGCTGCCTCAGCCTCAACATCGACGGGTTTTGCGTTCTTGCGGGCGCGGAGCTTCTTGGCGGGAGCCTTCTCTACGACGGCTTCCTCGGTAGCTTCCTTCTCCTTCTCGAGCTTCCTTTCGCTGAGTCCCTCCTCGATGGCTGCGCACAGAGCGGAGAGGATGTACTCGATGCTCTTTGCGGCGTCGTCGTTAGCCGGAATCACATAATCAATGGGAGTGGGATCGCAACATGTGTCAACCATAGCGATAACCGGTATGTTGAGACGGTTGGCCTCCTTGACGGCGTTAGCCTCTTTCTGTACGTCCACTACGAAAAGTGCGGAAGGGAGACGGCTCATGTCCTTGATGGAACCGAGGTTCTTCTCAAGCTTGGCGCGCTGACGGTCCACCTGCAGACGCTCACGCTTGGCGAGCTTCTCGTAGGTACCGTCCTCTTTCATCTTGTCGATGGTGTTCATTTTCTTGACAGCCTTGCGGATGGTCGGGAAGTTGGTCAGCATTCCACCGGGCCAGCGCTCTGTCACGAACGGCATGTTGATGGCGGTAGCCTTCTCGGCTACGATATCCTTGGCCTGTTTCTTGGTCGCCACAAAGAGAATCTTGCGTCCGGAGCGGGCGAGTTCCTTCATAGCTTCAGCAGCCTCG
>CADBPR010000032.1 GCA_902796555.1 uncultured Bacteroidia bacterium | reverse complement strand
TCCGATCTGCCGTTCTTCATGTTCAGGTTGTGCAGGATCTTTGGGTAGTGGGACACGGAAGATTGCAGGTGAGCCGATTATTCGTCACAAATGATCAAGCACAGGGCTGGGCCCTGTGCTTTTTTTGGTTCGCCCAGCACGAACGTAATCTACTGGGCCGTGGCGCAGAAGAGCGACTACGAGGCGATATTTATCAACCTCGGCTCGACGAAAAGTGATGAGGACGGCTACACTTACGACGGCAATGTGAATGCCTATATCACTACAGGTGTCGGTGGTGCGGCAATATCTGGCAGCTGTTGGTCTGCTACGGAGCGCGATGGCAACTACGCATGGATCTCCCGCAGTGTTGCTTGGGGCTACAACGAGAAGACGGTTAGCGATAGTGTCAGGCCGGTGCTCGGCTTCTAACCTATTTATCCATTCACCCGTTAATCGAATTTAGCCGCTTTCGGCGGCAGTAGATACCACAGGGAGGGCGGCCCAGCAAGGGCCGCCCTCCTCTGTTTTAACACATCCTGCCATCCCATGGACAATGCATCTCCCACGGAACTTTGCAGGTTTTTCTGATTCTTGAGCCGGTATTTACCGGTTGTACATCAGCGACATGGCCAGCAGGGCCAGGCGGCGGGGGAGCAGCTTGACAAGCACGGCCTCTGCGCCATAATCCAGGCGCGGGACCACCTCCAGGCGCATCCGCCGTCGGTTCAGCTGCTGTTCCACGGACCGGGCAATCCGGTCTGCCGGCATACCGCCCAGCTCGTCCTTTTCAATCTTGGCCAGGCAGCGCTCCATCCGTTCCCGGTATGGCGAATCCGGCCGGACTGCCACCTTTTTCCGCGCGGCCGTAAAACCGGTCGCCGTGTCGCCCGGCAGCACGCAACCGCATTGGATTCCAAAGGGTTTCAGTTCTACGGCATAGCCCATGACCGCCATTTCCAGGGCGGCTTTGGCACTGCTGTACAGGCTTTGATACGGCAGGGGAACGAGGGCGGCGAAAGACGTCACAGCCAGAATCCGGCCGTGTCCCTGTGCCCGGAACACAGGTACGCAGGCGTTGATGGTCTTGACGGCGCCGAAAAAACAGGTTTCGAACTGGTAGCGGATATCCTCTTCGGTCATCTCCTCCAGCGGGCCGAAGATACCGTTGCCCGCGTTGACAACGACGGCGTCCAGCCGTCCCTGCGCCGCGATGATGGCCGCTACGCCAGAAGCCGGACCGTCCGGGTCATTGACATCCATCACAAGGCCGTGTATCCGTGGATGTTCCTCCGCCCGGCCCGAACGGGAGGCGGCATAGACAACATCCCCGGCTTCGGCCAGCCTGTGTACTACGGCGGCGCCGATGCCCCGGCTTCCGCCCGTTACCAGCACAACCCGGTTCATGGAATAATGTCCAATTCGCGGAATACCCGCAGCAAAATATCGATACCGCGGTCCACCTGTTCGCGCGTGTGGGTCGCCATGAGGGCGAAACGCACCAGGGTATCCTGCGGGGCGCATGCCGGCGGAATCACCGGATTGATAAAGACTCCCTCGCGGAAGGCCCGCGCCGTTACTTCGAAGGTCTTGTCCACGTCATGGACATACAGCGGGATAATCGGACTCTCGGTCTGGCCGATTTCGAATCCGGCTTCCCGGAAACGCTTCAAGGCATAATTCGTGACATCCCACAGGTTCCGCTGGCGCTGGGGTTCGCTCCGCACGATGTGCAGGGCTTCCAGCGTGGCGGCCGTTGCCGCGGGCGTCATGCTGGCCTGGAAGATATAAGACCGGGCCGAGTGACGTAAATAATTGATTATCTTGAAGTCAGCTGCTACAAAGCCGCCCAGGGAGGCCAGGGACTTGGAGAAGGTACCCATGACGATATCGACGTCGTCGGACACCCCGAAATGGTCGCATACACCGCGTCCTTCCCGGCCGAAAACGCCCAGTCCGTGCGCTTCGTCCACATACAGGCTGGCGTTGTATTTCTTCTTCAGCCGCACGAGCTCCGGCAGGGGAGCCAGGTCGCCTTCCATCGAGAAGACCCCGTCCACGACAATCAACTTCACGGCATCCGGCTCGCATTTGGCCAACTGCTTCTCCAGGTCTTCCATGTCGTTGTGCTTGTATTTCAGCGCCGTAGCGAAAGACAGGCGGCGTCCGTCCACGATGGAAGCATGGTCACGGTCGTCACAGATGATATAGTCTCCGCGGCCGACCAGCTGGGGAATCACCCCCTCGTTCACCGTGAAACCGGTGGAGAAGCACAGGCAGTCCTCCTTTCCCATGAAGGCGGCCAGTTCTTTTTCCAATTGGACATGGATATCCAGCGTACCGTTGAGGAAACGCGATCCGGCGCATCCGGTACCGTATTTTTCAAGTGCACGGGCAGACGCGTCGATGATGCGGCGGTCGTAGGTCAGTCCCGTATAGGCATTGGAGCCGAACATCAGTACTTTGCGGCCGTCAATCGTCACCTCTGTGTCCTGGTGGCTGGTAATTTCGCGGAAATAGGGGTATATCCCGCGTGCCATGTACTGCTGTGGCAGGTCATATCGACCCAGTTTCTCAGACAATAAGCTCATTATTCAGGTTTTAGCAGGCGTATATCAGCAAGCGCCAAATTAGCAACCGCAAATATAAGAATATTTTTTAAAACATTTTTCCGGCCGCCCCGTATGTTGCGAAATTAGCCTAAATGATGTCAAATCGGCATGCTTTTTTGCAAAAGCCGGATAGTTTTCGTATTTTTGAAAGTTTAACGCGCGCGAGCGAAAACGAGCGAACATGAAACGACAATACGCATACCTGCTGCTCTTGCTGCTGCTGACGGTCTCCTGCGGGCAGGTCGGCCGGAAACAAACGACCTACCGCCCCCGCATCAAAGTGGAAACGGTGGTGGCCGGCCTGGACAATGACCCCGGAGAACAGCTGTATATCGGCGAAATAGCATCGTTGAAATCCACGACGCTCACGGCGCCCTATCCCGGTACCCTGCAGCAGCTCTCCGTCCAGAAAGGCGCCAAAGTCGCCAAAGGCCAGGTCGTGGCCGTCATTCGCTCCGGACAGGTGGAAAGCGCCTTGCGGATTGCCCGTGCCACCCGGGCCCAGGCCCGTGATGCCTACGACCGCGTTTCTGCGGTGTATAGTGAAGGCGGCATCTCCGAACTGCAGATGGTGGACGTCCGTACCCAGCTGGAAAAAGCCGAAGCAGCGCTCGCCGCGGCGGAAAGCACCCGTTCCGACGGTACGGTCCGGGCCCCCTTCGCCGGCGTGGTCACCGACATCTATCCCCAGCGCGGGGAGGAAATGACCCTCCTGCAGCCCCTGCTGGCCATCCATGACCTCTCGGGCCAGTCGGTGCGTTTCTCGGTGCATGAGAACGAAATCGGCAGCATCCGGGTGGGAACGAGGGCTACCGTGGATATCCCCGCCCTCGGACTGGAAGGGCTGCGGGCCGTCGTCAGCGAGAAAGACATGCTGACCTCCGCCCTGTCCCACAGTTATGCCTGCCGCCTGCTGCTGGACCAGCCCCCCGCAGGCCTGATGCCCGGCATGTCGGTGCGGGTCCATATCGCCCGCTCCCTGCGCAGCGACCTGCTGATTCCCGCGGCCGCCGTCCAGTTGGACAATGACGGTAAATACGTGTGGCTCAATGATAAAGGAACCGTCAGGAAAGCGCGGATTACCGTCAGAGGCTTTGCCGGAAAAGGCGTCATCGTGACCGAAGGCCTCGAACCCGGCGACCGGGTCATCACCCGCGGCTACCAGAAAGTATCCACCGGAATGAAAGTCATCGAATGAAACGGCCGAAGGGAAGCGGACTGGTGTTGAGTGCCATCAAGCACCGCAAGGTGGTCTATGCCCTGACCGCCCTGCTCATCGCGTTCGGGCTGATCGGCCTGGACCGGATGAACCGGGACGAATTCCCGACCTTCGAAATCAACCAGGGCCTCGTGGCGGCCGTCTGTCCGGGCTACACCGCCGACCAGGTCCGCGACCAGGTGGCCGTTCCCCTGCAGGACGCCCTGATGTCCTACGGAGAAGTGAACCGGAACACCCTGCGCTCCGTCTCGCGCGACGGCATCTGCTATTTCTATGTGGACCTGGTCACCGACGTCGACCGCAAAGACGAAGTCTGGTCCAAACTGAAACTCAAACTGAATGCCGCCAAACTGACCCTGCCCGCCGGGGTGCTGGCATTGGTCGTGCTGGATGATTTCAGCGCCACCAGCGCGCTGCTGATTGCGATTGAATCCGACGACAAGGGATATACCGAACTGCAGGAATACGCCCGTGAGCTCTGTACCCGCCTGCAGGCCGTTCCGGCCCTGGCCAGCGCCAAAATCTTGGGAGAGCAGACCGAAGAAATCGCCGTCACGCTGGACCTGGAACGTCTGGCCACCTACGGCATCGACCCCGCCGCCCTGCTGCTGGAATACCAGACGGCCTCGGCCCATGTTTCCGGTGGCACCTTCCGGACGGAGGATGTCACCGCGCCGGTCACGCTGTCCTCGCAGGTCACCTCGGAAGAGGAAGTGGCGCAGCGCATCATTTACTCCGACCCGGCCGGGAACCACCTGCGGCTGCAGGACGTGGCCACCATCGACCGCCGCTACAAGGACAGCGGCAAGCTGGTCTCCTACAACGGCCATGCGGCCCTGGTCATCAATGTCTGCATGCGCCCCGACAACAACATCGTCAAGTTCGGACGGGCCGTCGAAGCGGTCATCGCTGACTATGCCGCGGAGTTGCCGGATTCGGTCCGGATGAGCCGGATTTCAGACCAGCCGAAGGCGGTCCGTTCCTATATCCTGGGCTTCCTGCGCGACCTGCTGATATCGATTCTGGTCGTTATCTTCGTGATGCTCATGCTCTTCCCGATGCGTTCGGCCCTGATTGCCGGCTCCGGCGTACCGGTCTGCACCGGCGTCACCCTGGCCGTCATGTATTTCACGGGGATGCAGCTGAATACCGTCACGCTGGCTGCCCTGATTGTGGTGCTGGGCATGATTGTGGACGATTCCATCATCACGATGGACGGCTACATGGACAAACTCTCGCGCGGCCTGTCCCGTACGGACGCGGCCGTCGCCAGCGCCCGGGAACTGTTTATGCCGATGTTGATGGCTACGGCCGCCATCAGCGTCATGTTCTTCCCGGCGAAACACCTGATTACCGGCTACCTGGGCTTCTTCATCAAGTCCTTCCCCTGGATTATCGCCATCGCCCTGGCCTGCTCGCTGGCCTATGCGATGCTGGTGGTGCCGTCCCTGGAAATCCGCTTTATCCAGGGCCATACGGTTTCCGAAAACGCGATTACACGCATCCAGAACCGCTTTTTCGCCTGGATGCAGGGCATTTACGACGTCGGGGAACGCTTCTGCTTCCGCCATCCCCTGCTGACCATCGGCGGCGGCGTCCTGGCCATCGGGCTGGGTATCCTGATGTTCCTTCAGCTGAATATCCAGATGATTCCCAAGGCCAACCGCGACTGTTTCGCCGTGGAGATTTTTCTGGACGACAATTCCGCATTCCCGCAGACGACGAAGGTGTGCGACTCGCTGACACAGATTTTGTTACGGGATTCCCGCGTGGTCAGCGTCACCTCTTTCATCGGCGAACCGGCGCCGCGTTTCCATGCTACCTATGCCCCGCCGCTGCCGGGGAAGAACGTGGCCCAGCTCATCGTGAACACCGTGTCCAACAAGGCTACGGTCGAGCTGTTGCCGGAGCTGGACAAGCAATATGAACATGCCTTCCCGGGCGCCCTCGTGCATTTCAAGCAGATGGACTACCAGGCCTCCGATGCCATTGACATCGTCCTGCAAGGGGCTACGGTTGAGGAGATGAAGCCTTGGGCGGACAGCATCCGGGCCTATCTGTATACCCTGCCGGACCTGAAATTCGTCCACAGCACCGTCGACGACTATGTGCCCGGGGTCCAGGTGGATATCGACCCGGAAGCCGCGGCCCGCTACGGGGTGAACAAGGCCCTGGCGGGACTGTCCCTGTCCGGGGCGCTGGACGGCCGCAACATCGCCACCCTGTATGACGGTTCCCGTAAAACGGAGGTCAATCTGTACAGCGGCGCTGCCGTGACCGACGCCGGTTACGAAAGCATCGGCAGCCGGACCGTGCCCGCGCTGGACGGCGTGGCGGTTCCCCTGAGCCAGGTGGCCCGGATTACGCCCGAGTGGCGTCTTCCCCAGTACCAGAGCCTGGGCGGGCGGCCTTCGATTGATGTTATGGCCGATATGCGCACCGGCAAGAGCCAGCCGGCCGCCGTCAAGCAGATTCGTACGTACACCGGGGACAAACTGCATCTCCCCGACGGAATCAGCCTGGATTTCCAGGGCTTGTCTACCATCAACGCCATGGTCATGCCCCAGATTGGCTGGAGCTTCCTGGCGGCGGTGGCCGTCCTCTTCCTCTTCCTCCTGCTGCATTTCCGGAAGTTCAGCATCGCGCTGCTGACCATGGTGCTCAGCCTGCTGTGCCTGTTCGGCGCATCCTTCGGCCTGTGGGTTTTCGGCCTGGATTTCTCCATCACGGCCGTCCTGGGCCTCATCAGCCTGGTGGGCATCATCGTCCGCAACGGCATCATCATGTTCGAATATGCCGAAGAACTGCGGTTCAAACACGGTTACAGTGTCCGGGACGCCGCCTTCATGGCCGGCCAGCGCCGGATGCGCCCCATCTTCCTGACCTACCTGACGACAGCCCTGGGTGTGCTGCCGATGATTCTGAGCGGCGACCTGCTGTGGATGCCCATGGGTGTGTGCATCTCCTTCGGTACCGTGCTGTCGATTGCCCTGGTGGTGCTGATTATGCCGGTCTCCTACTGGCAGCTCTACCGCAAGGCCCCCACCCTTCCCAAGCCTTCTGAACACCATGCGTAAATTACTGATATATATTTGTTTGCTGATTCCGCTCGGACTCAGTGGCCAGACGTCCGTCACCCTGGAGGACTGCCTGCGGCACAGTCAGGAGGGCAATGTTTCCCTGCAGGGCGGACGGCTGGATATCGAAGCGGCCAAAGCCCGCCAGGGAGAAGTCCTGTGGATGTTCTTCCCCCAGGTCAGCGTGTCCTCCTTCGGCTTCTGGGCCCGTGACCCGCTGCTGAATGTAGGGCTGTCCGACATCCTGGGCGACAGCCGCGCCGCCCTGGTGATTGACAAAGGCGTGCAAGAAATCGCCGGCGAACTGGAACTCAACACCTCCGTGCGGGCCTTGCAGTACGGCTGGGGCGTGTCGGCGATGGCCATGCAGCCCCTTTTTGCCGGCGGGCGCATCATCAGCGGCAACCGTCTCGCGGAGGTCGGCACCCGGGCGGCCGAACTGCAGTACCAGATTCTGCAACGGGACAACCGCAGCACGGTGGAAGAAAAATACTGGCAGGTGGTCGCGCTGCAGGAGAAGCAGAAAACCTTGACCCAGGGCCGTTCTGTCCTGGATTCCCTGCTGAAAGCGGTATCGGCGGCCCGGCGCGGGGGGCTTATCCCCGAGCACGACCTGACGGCGGTCAGGCTGCGGCAGAAAGAACTGGATGCCGCCGAGGTGGCCCTGAAGGGTGGCATCCGCCTGGCCAAAATCGACCTGTTCCAGACCATCGGGATGCCGTTTACCTATCGGGAACTGGACAGCTATGTCTGTACGGACAGCATCGCGACCCTGCCGCCTCCGCCGGCGATGGATGACGCAGTGGCGGAACCCGAATCCCGGCTGCTGGAGCTTCAGGTCCAGGCCAAAAAACTCGAAAAACAGGTCCAGGTCGGCGAATATCTGCCCCAGGTCGGGGTGGGCCTCGGCTATGGTTACGGCCATCTGCAGGGCCCCACGCAGCCTTCCACCAAACTGCTGGCTTTTGCTACGGTCAAGATTCCGCTGACCGGTATCGGACAGGCGGTCTACCGGGCCCGGCGGTACGAAGCGGAAGTGGCGAAAGCGCAGATGGACCAGGCCTTCCTGGGCGCGCAGCTTCTGCTGCAGCAGCGCAAATTCCACCTGGAGATGGAAATAGCCTACGAGCAGGTCCGGGTGGCGCGCGAAGCGATGGTCATCGCTGCGGACGGCGAACGCCGGAGCCGGGCGGACTACCGGGCCGGCCGGATTGCCCTGGCCGAGTACCTGAAAGCCTCGCTGGACCGCCGGACGGCCACCGAAACCTATGTAGACAAATGTATGGCTTACCGCAAGGCCTATAACGCCTATTGCGGCCGATATCTGCAGGAACCATGAAACGACTTGTATACCTGGGGGCCCTGCTGGCCCTTTTGTTTGCCTGCGGGACGCACAAGGAAGCCGCGCCCGTTACGCGCCGTTTTCCCCAGACGAAAGTGCCCGCATTGATGCAGGGCCAGGAAGCCCTGGAATATGCGACCTGCCACTACTGGGATGCCTTCCTGGATACGGCGGCCGGTCCCTGGCGCTGCGATTCGGCCTGGGTGGCCGGTGTGGCGGCGGAAGAGGTGGAAAAACAGGTGGGCACCTTTGCCACGATTCTGGGCATGGTCCCGGTGCCGGTAGCCCGGCAGGCGGCGGAAGCTTTGTATGACCGTCTGGCCGTCTACCAGGCCGCGGACACGGCGTCCAATGCCTTCAGCGCGATGATCCCCTTGGTTTCCAGGTATTTATATGACCCGAATTCCCCTGTCCGGCTGGAAGATGCCTACGGGGCCCTGGCCGAGCGGCTGGCCGATTCCCCCTGGACGGCCCCGGAGCGCCGGCGTTCCTATCGCCACGAAGCGCAGATGTGCCGGCTCAATGCGACGGGCACCCCGGCGGCCGATTTCGTCTTCCGTGACATCCGGGGGCGCGACCACCGTCTCTACGGAATCCGGGCCCCCTATACCCTGCTGTTTTTCAGCAATCCCGGCTGTCCTTCCTGCCAGGAAATTCTCACGGTGCTTACGCAGCCGGACTTCACCGCCCTGGTGGAAGACGGCACCCTGGCCGTGGTCAATGTCTATATCGACGAGGATTTGGATGCCTGGCGCGCCTACGTCTCCCACTATCCCCGCAACTGGCATACCGGATACGACCCCGCTTATCTGATTCGCAGCGATGTCCTGTATAACGTCCGCGCCATCCCGTCCCTGTACCTGCTGGACGCCGACAAGCGCGTGCTGCTGAAAGACGCCCCGCTGGACAGGCTCGTCCGCTCGCTGGAAGCGATTTCCCAGTTGTAATTCCGTCCCGTATTTGTTACCTTTGCATAAACGTATTCATTCCGAAACAATATGAAAAAAATCTTCGTTCTCACCTGGCTGGCCCTGCTGCTGGCTGCCTGTTCCGCAAAACAGGAATACCCGATGTTCTGGACCTGGATGGAAGACCGTGAAGGGCTCGACCTGGACAGCCTTTTTATCCAGATGGACGAGGCCGGTATCGACGGCCTGATGCTGTACCTTCCGGATGTGGAAGGCTATCAGAAGGCGGCCGGACTCGCCAAGCAGCATGGCATCACCCTGTATGCATGGGTGTGGACCCTGAATCCGCGCGGCGACCGTCAGCATCTGCTGAAGGAGCACCCCGAATGGTTCGACGTGAACCGCAACGGCGAGAGCCTGGCGGATACGAAGGCCTATGTCAATTCGTATAAATTCCTGAATCCGGCCCTGCCCGAAGTCCGTGACTATGTCATGGACAATGTCAAACGGGTGTGCAGCATCAGCGGTATCAGCGGCATCTGCCTGGACTACTGCCGCATCGTGGACGGAGTGCTGCCCATAAGCCTGAGTTACAACTACGGCATCACCCAGGATGGGGAAGTGTTCCCCCAGTGGGACTATGGCTACCATCCGGCCGCGCTGGAACGCTTCCGGAGCGAGTACGGCTATGACCCCCGCACCGTCCCGGACCCCACCCGTGACACGACCTGGTGCCGTTTCCGGCAGCAGCTGGTCACCGAAGTGGCCAACCTCGCAGCCGAGACGGCGCACAGCTATGGCAAAAAGGTGGCCGCCTCGCCCTTCTCGACCGACCGTCTGGCGTCCTTCATGGTGGCCCAGCATTTCGGCGATTGGAACCTGGACCTGGTCTTCCCGATGGAATATTCCGACTTCTACTCGATGGAACCGAGCTTCGTGCTGGACGCCACCGTGCAGAACAACCGTGACAAGAACCCCGCGACCGAGCTGTACTGCGGTCTGGGCGCGGAACTGGGCGGCAGTTTCGAGAACCTGATGGAGAATATGGACGCCGCTTTTGCCGGCGGTGCGCAGGGCATCAGCCTGTATACCATCGCCGGCCTGGATACCCACAGCAAGCGGGCGGCTTTCCGGGCGTATGCCGACAGCCTGCGGGCGGTCCGGCGGGCCAACGGCGGCCGCAGGCCGGCCCCGGCAGCCCACACGATTTCGCTGAATCCCCTGGACCATCCCCGGCTCGTGGCCTTGGTGGAACGCAATATCCAGCGCACCATCGCAGGGGTTCCCGTCCATGAAAAGAGCGTGAACGGCATGCATCCCGACGACCCTTCCGTTACCTATCCTGCCCTGGACCTGGGTCCCTGGGAGCAGGTCAGCCGCAACGACCGTATCGCCGTCTACAAGGTGACCGACCGGGCCAGCGGGCGCTCCTTCAAACTGCTGTTCCCCATCTATGGCGAACTGATTTCCGGCTGGGACGTCCGTCCCTGGGAAGAGTAGGAGCTGTTATCGGCAGATTTGCGTTTTTAAAGAATAAGTTATAAATTTGAACCATGCCAGGCATCAATGCCTGCGAAAATGAGCGATATGAACGTGATAAAAACCCTCTGGGGCACCGCTGAAGGCGGAAAAGAGATTTTCAAATACCGGATTACAAATGATAAGGGAGCCTACGTGGAGCTTTCCTCCGTGGGCGCCGGCATCGTGTCCATCGTTGTTCCGGACAAGAACGGCAAACTGACGGATGTCGTCCTGGGCTATGACAAGGCGGAGGATTATTTCGCCGACGGTCCCTGCGCCGGAAAATGCCCCGGCCGCTATGCCAACCGCATCGCCAAAGGCCGCTTCACCCTGGACGGGAATACCTACACCCTGCCGGTCAACAACGGCCCCAACCACCTCCACGGCGGTCCGGACGGCTTCCAGAATCAAGTATGGGACAGCCGCATTGAGGGCGAGGCCGTCGAGTTCCTCTATTTCTCCCAGGACGGCGAAGCCGGTTATCCGGGCAATCTCAAGGCGGTCGCCCGTTACGAATGGGACGAAGACTGCGCCCTGAAGCTCACCTTCACGGCCGTCGCTGACGCCCCCACCGTCCTCAACCTGACCAATCACACCTATTTCAACCTGAACGGCAGCGGCGACATCCTCGGTCATGAACTGACCCTGAACGCGTCCGAATACCTGCCCACCGACGATACGCTGATTCCCCTGGGCGAAAGCGAACCGGTGGCCGGCACCCCGATGGATTTTGTCAACCCCAAGCCCATCGGACGTGACCTCAAGGCCGATTTCCCGGCCCTGAACTACGGAAAAGGCTATGACAACTGTTTCCTGATTGACGGTTATCTGCCCGGTCAGATTCAGGAAGCGGCCCAGCTCTATGCGCCGGAAAGCGGCCGCGAGCTGACGGTCTATACCACCCAGCCAGGCGTGCAGGTCTATACCGGCAACTGGCTGAGCGGCTGCCCCGCCGGCAAGGACCGTACATGGAACGATTATGATGCCGTAGCCATTGAGTGTCAGCATTTTCCGGACAGCCCCAACCGGCCCGACTACCCGTCCACCGTGCTCCGTCCCGGCGAGACCTTCCAGGAAGCGATTATCTTTGCTTTTTCCGTGCGATAGCGTATGCAACAGTATCTCGACCTGCTCCGGCATATCAAAGAATGTGGTGTGGTCAAGCATGACCGCACCGGCGTAGGCACCAAAAGCGTGTTCGGCTGGCAGATGCGTTTCGACCTGTCCAAGGGCTTTCCCCTGCTGACCACGAAGAAGGTCCACCTGAAATCCATCATTTACGAGCTGCTCTGGTTTATCGCCGGCGACACCAATGTCCGGTATCTGCAGGACCACGGGGTGACCATCTGGGACGAATGGGCCGACGAAAACGGCGACCTGGGACCGGTCTACGGCCACCAGTGGCGCCACTGGCCCGCGCCGGACGGAAGCAGCATCGACCAGCTGGCGGGCGTGGTGGAGACCATCCGCCGCAATCCCGACTCCCGGCGGATGCTCGTCACCGCCTGGAACCCGGGCGAAGTGAACGCGATGGCCCTGCCGCCCTGCCACTGCCTGTTCCAGTTTTATGTGGCGGAAGGGAAACTTTCCTGCCAGTTGTACCAGCGCAGCGCCGATACGTTCCTGGGCGTGCCCTTCAACATCGCCTCCTATGCCCTGCTGACGCTGATGGTCGCCCAGGTGTGCGGCCTGCAGCCGGGCGAGTTTATTCACACGACAGGCGATACTCACCTGTATCTCAACCATTTGGAACAAGTGGACCTGCAGTTGTCCCGTACCCCGCGTCCCCTTCCGGTGATGCGGCTCAATCCGGACGTGAAGGACCTGTTCGCTTTCCGATACGAAGATTTCACCCTGGAGGGCTATGACCCCTGGCCCGCCATCAAAGCTCCCGTCGCCGTATGAAAAAATGTCTGATTGTCGCCATTGCGGATAACAACGGCATCGGTGTCAAAGGCGCCCTGCCCTGGCATATTTCCGAAGATTTACAGTATTTCAAGGCCACTACGCGGGGCTATCCCGTCATCATGGGCCGGACGACCTATTTCTCCATCGGCCGTCCCCTGCCCGGTCGTGAAAACATCGTCCTCAACCTGGGATTTGACCCGATTCCCGGTGTAAAATGCGTCTATTCCTTCGAAGAAGCCTATGCGGCGGCCGCTGCGACCGGTGCCCGCAAATGCTTCATCATCGGCGGTGCGTCCGTCTACCGGGCCGCCCTGCCGGAAATGGACAGGCTTTATATCACCCATGTCCATACCGAGGTGAAGGATGCCGACGCGTTCTTCCCGGAAATCGACCCCGAAGTCTGGGAGCAAGTCGCCCGGTCGGAGACCCATACGGACCCGGAAACCGGATTCCGATTTGAGTTTGCCATTTACGAAAAGTGGTAATATTCATGTATTTGTGCAGGTTCCCCGATTGCTGCACGGATACCGGTAACGAAACTTGACACATGGAACAACGAGAAACTTTCAGCAGCCGTTTTTCTGCCATCATGGTGATGGCGGGCTCGGCCATCGGCCTGGGCAATATCTGGCGTTTCCCCTATATGGTGGGCGAGAACGGCGGCGCAGCGTACATCATCATCTACCTGCTCGCCACCCTTTTCCTGTCCGTTCCCATCTTCCTGTCTGAGTCCATCATCGGCCGGCGGAGCCAGCGCGGCACTTTCGGCGCGCTGCAGGTCCTGGCCCCCGGGACGAAGTGGAAGTACGTCGGCCTGCTGACGGTTTTCTCCGCCCTGACGGTGCTCTGTTTTTACAGCGTAGTCGGCGGCTGGTCCATTTATTATTGCCTTAAGTCGCTGACTTTCAGCTTTTCCAATGTAAATGCCCATCAGGTCCCGGATATGTTTGGCACCCTGATTGCCCATCCCTGGATTCCCCTTTTCTGCCATACGGTCTTCCTGCTGCTGACGGCGATGATTGTCGGCTTCGGGGTCAAAAAAGGCATTGAGCGTTTTTCCAGCATCACCTTGCCGCTGCTGTTCTTTCTGATTCTGGTCATCATTATCTATTCCATGTCCCTGCCCGGCGCCTCCAAGGGCGTAGCCTATCTGGTGAAACCCGATTTCAGCAAGATTACCCCGTCGGTAGTGGTGGCGGCGATGGGACAGAGCTTTTTCTCCCTGTCGTTGGGCGTCGGCACAATCCTGACCTATTCCTCACACATCGGCCGCCGGGAAAAGCTCCTCGGCGCGGGGGTTGCAACCGCCCTGTCGGACGTCCTGTTCGCCCTGCTGGCCGGTTTTGCCATCATGCCGGCCGTCTTTGCCGCCGGGATTGAACCGGGTGCGGGACCCAGCCTGATTTTCGAGACCCTGCCGTATATTTTCGCCAGCATGGGCTCGCCCGTCGTGAGCGCCATTGCGGCCATTCTCTTCTTCGTCGCCATTCTGGTGGCCGCCCTGACCTCCTCCATCTCCATCCTTGAGACCGGCGTTTCCTATCTGACGGAGCAGAAGAACATGTCCCGCTGGCCGGCCGTGTTCGTCCTCTTTGTCCTGACATGGATAGTGGGTTGCCTGTGTTCCCTGTCCTTCGGTCCCTTGAAGGATTTCCATCTGATGGGCTGTACGATTTTCGAGTTCTGCGACAAGCTGACGGCCAATTTCCTGATGACCCTGGGCGGCTTCCTGTTCACCCTGTTCGTGGGTTGGAAGATGTCCAAGTCCGATGTGCGCGACGAACTCACCCTGGGCGGTACCGACCGCACGGCCGTCCGTCTCTTCGGGCTGCTGTATTTCCTGATCCGCTACATCGCCCCGCTGGTCATCATCACGATTTTCCTGACCAATCTTATCCTGTAATTCTTTGCTATGCGTCGGATTCTCATTACCTTGCTGCTGAGTGCCCTGGCCTGGGGTGCGGCGGCCCAGTCTTATACTTACGGCATTGACCCCAAACGGGATGAAGAGGCGTTTGCCAAATTCCGGAAACGGATGGCCGGCATCCGCAGAAAGCGTCCGACCGTCGCCCTGGTCCTGTCCGGCGGCGGCGCCAAGGGTGCGGCCCACCTGCGGATTATCAAAACCCTTGAAGAAGAGGGCATTCCGGTCGACCTGGTGGTGGGAACCAGCATCGGCGGCCTGGTCGGCGGCCTGTATGCCTGCGGCTATACGGCGGACGAACTGGAAGCCATCATCCGCAGCATGGACTGGCCGACCCTCATGACCGACAGCCACCCGCGCCAATATGACGGCCTCGCCAAAAAAGAATTTGACCATCGTTTTCAGTTCTCCCTGCCTTTCGGGGCGGACGGACTGGGGCTGGAAGGCCGCGAAATCAAATCGGACGAACGGCGCAGGAGCCTGATTCCGGACGGCATCGTGCAGGGGCAGAACGTACGTAATCTGCTGAGCAGCTTGACAGTAGGCTATGAAGACGAGCGGGACTTCCTGACCTTGCCCACCCCTTTTGTCTGCCTGGCGACCGACGTGGTGACAGCCCGGCCCAAAATCTGGCACTGCGGCAGCCTGTGCGACGCCATGCGCTCCACGATGTCCATCCCCGGGCTGTTCACGCCCCTGCGGATTGCCGGCATGGTGCTGATGGACGGCGGCCTGCAGACCAATTTCCCAGCTGAAATCGCAAAAAAAATGGGGGCCGACATCATCATCGGCGTCGATATCTCGGGCGCGTCCTATCAGGCGGACGAAATCAACAACCTGGTGGATATCGTCTACCAGACCATGGATGTCATGGGCCGCGAGACGTATAACGCCGGTGTGGAAGCGGCCACGGTCTACATCCGTCCCGAACTGTCGGACTTCGGCATGCTGAGTTTTGACACCGAGAGCATCGATACGATTATCCGGCGGGGCCAGGAGGCGGCCGACAAGAACCGGGACGCCATCCGTGCCGTCAAAAAGCGCCTGCGCGGCGTTTCGGCTGCGTCCCGCGGGGGAAAGGCCGTCAACTTTGCAGACACCCCGCTGCGCATCGGAAAGGTCGAATTCGAGGGCGTTTCCGGCCGCGACAAAGTGCTGCTGCGCCGGATGCTGAACCTGGACGACATCATGTCCAAAGCCGACCTGGACAATGCTGTAGCCCGCATGTTGGGGACAGCTTCCTTCTCGAGCGTCACCTATGACCTGCTCGGCAACGGAGAGCCCTATACCGTCCGTTTCAACTGCCGGATGGCACCGGTCAACCAGGTGGGTATCAGCGCCCGTTTCGATACGGAAGAGTTTGCCGCCCTGCTGTTCAACGCCGGCTTCAATGCCCGGCGCCTGACCGGTCACCGGCTGGACCTGACGGCCCGTCTGGGCCTGAAATCGGCCTTCAAGGCGGAGTATAACTACCGGAATGTCAGCGGCTTCAATATCGGTGCGGAAGGATTGTTCCGCTATGTGCGGAACGGCGACCTGTTCCACGACCCCTATGAGTACCGGCTCCATTTCCTGCAGGGCCGTTTCGGGCTGAATGCGTCGCTGGCCCAGTGGAACGCGGTTTCTTTCCGTGCCTCCCTCCGCCTGGACTATTTCCGCTTTATGAACATGCTGATCGACTACCGGATGCCCGCATCAGCCGTTCCCTCTATCGAATACACCCCGCAGAACCTCTATGCCGGGGCTGTCCTGCAGGTACGTGGCGACACCTTTGACGCGGGTTTCTTCCCCAAACGCGGATTCCGCTGGTGCGTAATCGGGGAGGGATACCTGCCCGGCTTTGTCGACAACCACGGATACAGTGCGGCGCTGAGCGGTCAGCTGGAAACGGCCCTGACGATGGGGCGCTTCACCTTCCTTCCCTCCCTGTACACCCGCTATTACTATGGCAATACGCTGGAACACAGGAATTTCCTGTCTGTCGGCATGGCGGGCCGCATGCTGGACCAGCAGGCTCCCTTCGTGGGTCTGAACATGTCGGTCGCGTGTCTTGACCTGCTCGGCACCGCCCGGCTGGATGTCCGCTTCAACCTGGCCGAGAAGCACTACCTGAGTGCCCAGGCGCAGGTCGGCCACATGGCGACCGATTTCAAGCACCTGTCCGATCCCGAACATTCTAAAACCTTCAGCGGCTTTGCCCTGGAATATGCCTACGACTTCCTGGCCGGACCTGTCAAAGCCGACATCCACTGGTCCAATCTTACGAACGGCTTCGGCTTCTACATCAGCTTCGGTCTGCACTTCTAAACAGGTCCGCTATCCATGATAAAAGGAGCCGACCCAATAGAAATCTTGGGTCGGCTCCTTCGGGTCTCCTGACCCCATCAGACGATTGTCTGAGCGGCCGACCAAAAAGAAATTTTGGCCGGCCCCTTCGGGCCTCCTAACCCCCTCAGACGATCGTCTGAGCGGCCGACCAAAAAGAAATTTTGGCCGGCCCCTTCGGGTCTCCTAACCCCCTCAGACTATCGTCTGAACCCCCTATTAGGGGGTATTT
>CADBPR010000031.1 GCA_902796555.1 uncultured Bacteroidia bacterium | reverse complement strand
TCGCCATCAAGAATTACGGAAAGAAATTCCTGCAGCTCCCCGAGGACAAGCAGGACATCGTAAAGAAGGCTGTGCCGCAGAATATTTCCGAGGCCGAGCCGAAGGATGTCGGCAAAAAATAATAAAGGAGGATAGACTATGTCAAAATTCAGAAAAGACAACGACCGCGAGGTACCGGGCATTTCTTCCGGTTCCCTCTCCGATATCGTGTTCATGCTGCTGTTCTTCTTTATGGTGACCACGCAGATGCGTGAGACCGAGAACAAGGTTATGGTCAAGCTTCCCGAGGCTACAGAAGTTGTCAAACTTGAGCGGAAGGACCTCGCTTCTTACATCAACATCGGCCCGCCTACCCGGACCTACCAGGCCCAGTACGGTACCGATGCCCGTATCCAGCTGAACGATTCTTTCAAGACCACCACTGATATCCGTGACTTCATCGCCGCCGAGCGTGACGCAATGAGCGAAGGTGACCGTCAGTTCATGCAGGTGGTTATCAAGGGTGACCAGGATGTCCGTATGGGTATTATCACCGATGTGAAGCAGGAGCTTCGGCGCTGCTCTGCATTGAAGATTATGTACCAGGCAAGAAAGACTGAATAAGTCAATCTGCATACTAGCGAAGAGGCCGTTCCTGATGGGAACGGCCTCTTCGTATCTGTATCTCCACCTGAATCAGGCGGGCCCTCAGGGGACGGAGGTTATTCTGCTGCCACTTCTTCTTCCGGGTCAGCCGGACGCAGGAGCCGGGCAGCCGCCTGGGCGCAGTTAATCCCGTCGATGGCGGAAGACACGATGCCGCCCGCATAACCGGCACCCTCGCCGCAGGGGAAGAGTCCGGGCACGGAAAGGGCCTGGAAGGACTCCGGATCCCGCGGAATACGAATCGGAGAAGAAGTCCGGGACTCCACGCCCAGCAACAAGGCATCATGCGTATAATAGCCCCGCATCACGGTCCGGTCCACTTCCTGGAAAGCATCCTGCAGACGTTCCGATACGATATGCGGCAGCAGCTCGTGCAGCGGAGCCGGAACGACGCCGGGGAAGTAGGAAGTCTCCGGCAAGTCGCGGGAAACCCGTCCGTGGCAGAAGTCGTCCATGCGCTGTGCCGGGGCGGCCAGCGGGTTGGATGCACCCTGGGAAGCCGTGTAAGCAAACATGCTCCGCTCGACATCGCGCTGGAAATTCAGCAGGGCGAAGGGACCGTCCGCCTGGTAAGACGCAGGCACATCCTCCGGTTCGATGGACACCACCACACCGGCATTCGCCCACTTGGAGCTGCGGGCGGAGTTGGACATGCCGTTCAGCACGATTGTGCCGTCTTCCGTCGCGGAAGGAACCAGGATGCCGCCCGGACACATGCAGAAAGAGAAGACCCCGCGTTCGACCAGTTCTTCATCGGCAGGAACCTCCAGGGCGACCTGTTTGACAAAAGAGTACTCGGCCGCCGGCATACCGGGCATCCATTCGCCATGATAGCGAATCCGGTTGATCAGGGACTGCGGATGCTCGACCCGCACGCCCATCGCAAAACCTTTCGCTTCCAGCGCCCAGCCTTTGTCCGCAAACATTTCATAGATGTCCCGGGCGGAATGGCCGGTCGCCAGGATTACGGCGCGGGCCGTATAGGAGGCATCCTGCGTACGGACAGTAAAAACGCCGTCTTCGTCCCGCGTGATGTCTACCACTTTCGATTCAAAATGATACTGCCCGCCCTGCGCCTCTACGGCTTTCCGCAGATTCTCACAGACCTTGGGCAGTTTGTCGCTGCCGATATGGGCATGCGTATCGACCAGGATGGACGGATCGGCGCCGAATTCAACCAGGCGCAGCAAGACCTCGCGGTTGTCGCCCCGCTTGGTAGAACGGGTGTAGAGTTTTCCGTCGGAGAAAGCACCGGCGCCCCCTTCGCCATAGCAATAATTGGAATCGGGGTTCACTTTTCCGGTGCGGGACAGGGTGGCCATGTCGCCTTTGCGGCGGTGGACGTCCTTGCCGCGCTCCAGAACCACGGGACGCAGACCGAGGGAAATCAGTTTGACGGCTGCGAACATACCGGCCGGCCCGGCCCCGACGACAATGACGGGCTCCGCCGCATGGACATCCTGCAGGGCGGGCAGCTCATATTCCTGATGCTGTTCCCATTTGCCGTAGGCCTCGATACCGTAGACCATTTTCACGTCTCCCCGGGCATCGATGGAACGCCGGCGGATATAACAGGTGGCATCCGCCCCTACCATGGTGGGTTGGAAAGACTTGGTCGGGTCTATCACATTGACAACGGCATTGCGGCGCAGCCGCAGCTCTTCCGCCGCACGGGTGCGGATATCGTCCAGGCGCGGTTCCCGGCCGACAGGACAGGTAATTTCAAACTGACGCATATACTTTTCTAAAAATCCGCCATGCGGGAAACCGGAGCCACATCCAGCGGCGTCCGTTCTCCGGCCTGGTAATGGAAATAGCCGGCAATCGCAATCATGGCGGCATTGTCGGTCGTAAACTTAAACTCGGGCAAGTAGGTGTTCCAGTGGCGCTTGCGGCCTTCCTCCTCGATGCGGTTGCGCAGACCGCTGTTGGCCGAAACGCCGCCGCCGATGGTGATTTCCCGGATACCGGTCTGCCGGGCGGCCTTGATCAGCTTGTCAAGCAGGATATCAATCAGGGTCTTCTGAAAACTGGCGCAGATGTCCTCCTTGTTCTGCTCCAGGAAGTCCGGATTCTGTGCCATCTCATCCCGGACAAAGTACAGCAAGGACGTTTTGACGCCGCTGAAACTGTAATTCAGCCCCGGGATATGGGGCTTGGCGAAATGAAAACGGTCCGGATTGCCCAGCTTGGCCAGCCGGTCGATGACCGGTCCGCCCGGATAGCCCAGTCCCATCATCTTGGAACACTTGTCGAAGGCCTCCCCCACTGCATCGTCGATGGTCTGGCCGAGAATCTCGTATTCAAGCGGACTGTTGACCTTGACAATCTGGGAGTTGCCGCCGGAAACCAGCAGGCACAGATACGGGAACGACGGTTCCCGGACCGGGACGCCTTCCTGGCGGATGAAATTGGCCAGAATATGCCCTTGCAGGTGGTTCACCATCACGATGGGTTTGCCGAGCGAAAGGCCGAGGGCCTTGGCGAAAGAGGTCCCGACCAGCAGGGAGCCCAGCAGTCCCGGCCCCCTCGTGAAAGCGATGGCCTCCAGTTCGTCCGCCCGGACACCGGCCTTTTCCAGGGCCTGGCTGACGACCGGAACGATATTCAGCTCATGGGCGCGGGAAGCCAGTTCCGGCACGACGCCGCCGAAATCCTTGTGTACCTGCTGACTGGCAATCACGTTGGAAAGCAGCCATCCGTCGCGGATGACCGCTGCCGACGTATCGTCGCAGGAAGATTCGATGCCTAAGATGATATGGGACATGTTTTCGCTTTAAGGCTGCAAAGATACGAAAAACTACCGGCATTCTTGCAAAAAAGATGGAAAGTATGGTTGCTGAAAGGGTTCTGCAACGGAAAAGTCCGGTTTTTTTACTAATTTTGTAAATTGTATAAATTGCGTTTGCCATCAAAAAGCTGGGGAAAATACTGCTTGGGCTGCTGGCCGTGATCGGGGTACTCCTGATCGGGGCGGCCGTACTCCTGCAGTCCCCCCGCATCCAGACCCGGATTACCCAGCGGGTCATGGCTGTGCTCCAAGAGAAGATGGACGCGGAGATTCGGATTGAAAAATTGCACCTTCGCCCTTTCAACGCACTGGTAATCAAAAATATAGAAATAATCGACCAGCATCCGCTGCAGCCGGGTCTCGACACCTTCTTCAGGGCCGACTACGTGACGGCGACCTTCTCGCTGGGCAGCCTGCTGGAAGGGAAAGGGGTCCGCATGGGCCGGGCGTATGTCCGCAACGGCATGATGACCCTGACCGTTGAATCGAAGGACGACAGCAGCAGTATCACCAATATCGAGCGGATTCTCCGGACCGAATTCACCGGTGGACCGTCCATCCCGAATGAGACGCAGTACTTCGAAATCGACCATGTGGACGTGGAGGGATTCCGCTACCGGATGGTCATTGAAGACCTGGACCTGGGATACCCTGACGATGCGATAGACTGGGGCGACCTGGACGTCTATGACATCCATGTGAAAGGACGCAAGCTCGGCATGAAGGGAATCGTGATGTACGGCATTGCCGACGAGGTTTCCTTCAAGGAAAAAAGCGGCTATGTCGTGCACCACCTTTCCGGCAAGACCCGTGTGGGCGAAGGCCGTACCATCGTCCAGGATATGCGGCTGCGGGACACCTGGTCGGACATCAACCTGGCCGAATTCCGGATGACCTACACCGGGACGGATGCATTCAAAGATTATATCAGCAAGGTACAGATGGACGCTGACATCCTGCCTTCCCGGGTGAGCATGCGGACCATCCGCTATTTCGCCCCGCAAATCAGTTTCATGACGGCCGTCGCCAATGTCACCGGCGGATTTCACGGCTATGTGAACGATTTCCGGCTGGACCGGGTCCGGGTCAAGACCCTGGACAGCGGGCTGTCTGCTACGGTCGACGGCCGGATGACCGGAATTCCGGATGCGATGGCCCTGGATGCGCAGCTGAGCAACGCCCGCTTCACGGCCCGCCAGCTGGGCGACTTCCTGACCAGCATCTCCCCCGCCACCCTGGATTTCAGCCGGCTGGCTCCGGGCCAGACGTTCCGGTTCGACGGCACCGTAAAAGGACCGCTTGAGAAACTGACGGTCCAGGGAACGGCCCAGGCACCGGAAGGACGGGCCGATGCCCACCTGCTGCTCAGCAACATCCATACGGACCGGGACATCGCCCTCTCCGGACAGCTGTCCACCCACCGGCTGGGCATCGGCCGCATTCTGGGCATTGACGCCCTGGACGAACTGTCGATGCATTCGGGCGTTGCGCTCCGCCTGGCGGACAGGGGGCCCGAACTGCAGCTCGATTCCCTGCGGATATCCGCCCTGGATGCCCTGGGATACCGTTTTACCGGCATCTCGGCCAACGCAAAATACGGTGCTGACGGCATCAGCGGGTCGGTGTACTGCGACGACCCCAACCTGCTCTTTACCCTGGACGGGCGGAAGTCGGACAATGTCTTCAAGGTGACCGGAGATATCGGATATGCCGACCTGAACGAAATCGGCCTGGACAAAAGGGGCATTTCCCGTCTGAGCCTGGCGGTGGACGGCGGCTTTACCCAATCCGGCGAAAACGGCCTGCAAGGCAGTGTCGGGCTGCTGGACATCGTCCTCGAAGACGCCCAGGGGCTGCATGAAGTCGGCGACGCCGCGATTGACCTGCATAAAAACGGAACCGACAACCGTATCGCCCTGACCTCGCGTTTTGCCGAAGGCAGTTTCAGCGGGTCGGCCTTTATCGACGAATTCGTTTCCGACCTCAAGCACCTGACCCTCCAGCAGGAACTGCCGGCCCTCACCGGCCTGGAGACCGGCCCGTATTCGGGGCACCAGTATCAGCTCGCCCTGACAACCCACGACACCAAGGACCTCCTGTCCTTCGTGCTGCCGGGGCTGTATGTCGCCGGCCGTTCCTCCTTGCAAATGGATATCGGAGCCGACGCCTCCCTCCGGGGCAGCCTCGTTTCGCAGCGGCTGGCCTATCTGGACAAATACCTGAAAGATGTCCGTCTGGATATCAACAACCGGGACAGCGGCCTGAGCGGCGACCTTTCCGTCGGGGAAATCAGCATCGGCGGCATCATCCTCTCGGACAACAACCTGACCGCCTACGCCAACGACAACCACCTGGGCCTGGGATACAGCTACGAAAACGAAGGTGAACGCATCAACAAAGGCGAGCTGTACCTCTCCGGTGAGCTCCGGCGGCCCGAACGGGATTCGCTGGAAGTATACGGCCAGGTCCTGCCCTCCAACCTGTATCTCAACTCCGATGCCTGGAGCATCGGGTCCGGCCCCATTTCCTGGACCGGAGAACGCCTGCATGTCGACAGCCTGCAGCTCCGGAACGCGTCCCAGTCGCTCCTGGCGGACGGCGGCTGGTCCCGCACGAAGGCGGATTCCCTGCAAGTACGCCTGCAGGATTTCAACCTGGCCATGCTGAACAACATTCTCTCCCAAAACCTGGACATCCAGGGACTGGCGACCGGCCATGCCCAGCTCACCTCCCCCACCGGAGAACGGCTCGGCCTGCAACTGGGCATCCGGGTGGATTCCACGCGCGTAGCCGGCCAGGACCTCGGCCAGGTACGGGTCAGAAGTCTGTGGGACGAAGAGCAGCAGGGCTTCGGCCTCAACCTGAGCAACGACTGGGAAGGACGCAGCAACATCCGGGCGGAAGGACTGTATGTTCCCGGCGAGAACCACCTCCAGCTGCTGGCCAACCTGGACGGCTTCAATGCAGGCGTCGCGCAGCCCATGCTCGCGAGTGTTTTCAGCGAGCTGAGCGGCCATCTGTCCGGCGCCATCCGCCTGAACGGTCCGCTGAACAACCTGGATATCTATTCCAACGGCCTGCAAATCGATGACGGAGCGCTGCGCGTAGACTATACGAATGTTCTTTATCAGGCCCGGGGACCGCTCCACCTGGACAATGACGGATGCTGGTTCGACGGAGTCGAAATCAGCGACAAGGACGGCAGCCAGGGCCGGGTGGAAGGCAGCATCCGCTGGGACCATTTCCGGGACATGCAATTCGACATCCATATCCCGTTCCGCCAGATGCAGGTGCTGAACCTGCCGGAGGGCGGCAACGATATGTTCTACGGGACGGCCTACGGGACGGGACGGGTCGACATCACCGGTCCGATGAGCCTGATAACCCTCTCCGTGGACGCCGCCACCGCCAAGGAAGGTTCCTTCCACCTGCCCCTGTCCCGCGCCGATGCCGCCGGGTCGTCCAACCTGCTGACCTTTACGCAGGCGGATACCCGCGAATGGGTGGACCCCTATGAGGAAATCCAGCGCATGTTCGCCAAAGAGGAAAGTTCCGGCGTATCCCTGCTGATTAAACTGCGCCTGCATGTCAACCGGGATACGGAAGCCCTGATTGAGGTCAACAAAGAGACCGGCAACGTCCTGTCCGGCCGCGGAGAAGGCGACCTGGACATCGACATCCAGCCCAGCAAGGATATCTTCACCCTCAACGGCAACTACAATATCGTCAGCGGAAAATACCACCTGGACGTGATGAGCATTGCGCAGAAGGACTTCCTGATCGAGGACGGCAGCTCGATTAAATTCAACGGAAACGTCATGGACAGCGAGCTGGATATCAATGCCTTATACAAATTAAAGGCCTCCATCGGCACCCTGATCGCCGACTCCACCTCCACCGCCCGGCGCAATGTGGAATGCGGCCTGCACATCACCGACCGCCTGTCCGGTCCGCGAATCCAGTTCTCCATCGACGTCCCGGACCTGGACCCGGCGACGCAAGTCCGCGTGTCCGAGGCCCTGAGCTCGGAAGACAAGGTTCAGAAACAGTTCCTGAGCCTGTTGATTGCCGGCAGCTTCCTGCCTGACGAGTCCAGCGGCATCGTCAACAATTCTTCCATGCTGAACACGACCGTATCCGAAATCATGGCCGGCCAGCTGAACAACATCATGCAGAAGCTGGACCTCCCGATTGACTTTGGACTGGACTACCAGACCAGCGCCTCGGGACGGAGCGTGTATGACGTGGCCGTATCCACCCAGCTGTTCAACAACCGCGTCATCGTGAACGGAACCATCGGCAACCGCCAGTATGGCAGCACGTCCACCAACACCAGCGAAGTGGTGGGCGACCTGGACATTGAAATCAAACTGGACAAGAGCGGCGCCCTCCGGCTGAACCTCTTCTCCCATTCGGCCGACCAGTATTCCAGCTACCTGGACAATTCCCAGCGAAACGGAGTCGGTCTGACCTACCAGCAGGAGTTCAGCAATTTCAAGGACCTGTGGCGCCGGATGTTCGGCAGCCGCAGACGGCGCACCGAGGCGGAGTTCCTCCGGAACCGGGCGCTGCGGAATGAAGAAAAGGTGCAAATCCATATTGAAAAAGATGACTAAGGGAAAACTCTACCTGATACCGACTCCGCTGGGCGACTACGACCCGGCGCAGGTGCTGCCCGCGCCCGTACTGGCGCTGCTGCCGACCCTGCGCACCTTTGTGGTGGAAGAAATCCGCACGGCCCGGCGCTTTCTCTCTGCCGCCGGACTGAAGGGACATATCCAGGAACTGCAGTTCCACGAGCTGAACGAGCACACCGATCCGAAGGGTGTAGAAGAACTTGCCGGCCTGTTCGACGACGGCAATTCCGTGGGGCTGCTGTCTGAAGCCGGCCTGCCCGCCGTAGCGGATCCAGGGGCTCTGCTGGTTGCCCTCTGCCATCGGAAAGGAATCGAGGTGGTTCCTTTTACCGGGCCGTCCTCCCTGATGATGGCTTTGATGGCCTCCGGGCTGGACGGGCAGCAGTTCGCCTTCAACGGCTATCTCCCTGCCAAGCCGGAAGCCCGCCGTGCCGCCCTGCGCGCCCTGGAGAAAAAGCCCGGCACCCAGCTGTTTATTGAAACGCCCTACCGCAATGACGCGATGCTGGCGGACATCCTGTCCGTCTGCAAGCCCGCTACGCGGCTCTGTCTGGCGGCGGACATCACCCTTCCCTCCGCCTTCATCCGCACCCGGACCGTCGCCGAGTGGAAAAAAGAAGTACCCGTCCTGGGGAAACGACCTTGTGTATTCCTGATTCTCGCATGATGAAAATCGCATTTCTGACCCTGGGCTGCAAGCTCAATTATGCGGAGACCTCCACCTACGAACGCGGGTTCAAGGCGGAAGGGCTTGAAGTGGTTCCGTCCACGCAGCCGGCCGACATCTACCTGGTCAACACCTGCGCGGTGACCGGCCATTCGGAAAGCAAATGCCGCCACATGATTGCCCGGTGCCATCGCCTGGCCCCGGCGGCCGCCATCGTCGTGACAGGCTGCTATGCCGAACTGCGCCGCGAAGAAGTCGCCGCACTGGAAGGGGTGCAGATGGTCTTCGGCGCCAAGGAAAAGGGGCGCATCGTCTCCGCCGTCATGGAACGTCTGGCCGGGAAACCGGCATCGGACGTCACGGTCTCGGAAACCCTGCCCGCCTATTCATCCGGCGAACGGACCCGTTCGTTCCTCAAGGTCCAGGACGGCTGCAACAACTACTGCGCGTACTGCACCGTTCCCTTCGCCCGCGGCCATTCGCGCAATATCCCCATCTGCGAAGTGGTCCGCCAAGCCGAAGAAATCGCGGCAAAAGGCGTAAAAGAAATCGTTCTGACAGGGGTCAATACCGGAGACTTCGGCCGCAGCACCGGGGAATCTTTCCTGGACCTGCTGAAAGCCCTGAACCGGGTCAGCGGCATTGAACGCTACCGGATTTCTTCCATCGAGCCCAATCTGCTGACCGAAGAAATCATCGACTGGATTGCCTCCGGAACCAAGTTCCAGCCCCATTTTCACATCCCGCTCCAGGTGGGAAGCGACGTCCTGCTGCACAACATGGGACGTCGGTATGACACCGCCCTGTTCGCCGCACGCATCGACGATATCCGCGCCAAGATGGGTCCGCGGGTCTTCTTCGGAATCGACGTCATTGTGGGACTGCCCGGAGAAACCGATGCGCTGTTCCAGCAGACCTATGACTTCCTGAAAGAACGCATCCGGCCCGCCTACATCCACATTTTCCCGTATTCCAAACGGCCCGGCACACGGGCGGCCACCCTGCCCGACCAGGTCCAGGACCGGGTCAAGACAGAACGTGTAGCCAAGCTCGGAGAACTCTGCGAATCACTGCACAGCGCCTTCGTCGCAGCCAACAAAGGCTTGCCGGAGCGGGTCCTGTGGGAGTCTTCCCGGCACAAAGGTCCGGACGGCCGTATCCTGATGGAAGGTTACACGGGGAACTACATCCGGGTCTCCGCCCCCTGGGACCCCGCCAAGCCCGGTACCCTCGAAGACATCATCCTGTAGGCCCTGGCCAGGCTCCCGGTGACCGGACCGAAATCCAGACACCGGAATACAAAAAGAGGGCGACATCCTTTTCAATGCCGCCCTTCTTATGATTCGGTGGAGTCAACGACTACAGCTGAGGACCGGCCTTGACGAGGGCCTTGCCAGCACGGTTGGACTCGTACTTGTGGAAGTTCTTGATGAAACGTCCGGCGAGATCCTTGGCCTTCTCCTC
>CADBPR010000030.1 GCA_902796555.1 uncultured Bacteroidia bacterium | reverse complement strand
TACCGCAAAAGGCAGTTCAACCCAGGAGAATATCTATCGCAGCATTGAGATTATAACAGATTAGGCGTCCGGGCGTCAGTCCTGCCCCCGCTACGAAGCAATGAAACCAGTATTTGATAAGGCTGGTTTTCTTTTTTACCCGCGCGCTACTTCTTCCAGCAACAATTGAAACAGACGGGGTTTGCCATAGTGGTCCAGTTCTTCTTCCGAAATCCAGCGGTACCCCTCCGGCAGCGGGGGCTGTTCGGTGCAGTCCATCCGGTAAAAATCGGCCACCAGGGTGCGGTGTGTCAGCTGGTGACGGACTCCGCGCCGCAGCAGTTGTGCCTGCGGGGGCACGGCCGCGTCGCCTTCCAGCGCGAGGGGCTCCCAGAGACCCTGCCAGATGTCGCCGGGTCCGCGGCGCCGGATGGCCGTCCGGCCTTGGCAGCGCAGATAGATGTATACCAGATGCCGGACCCGGACGGCGGCAGCGGGTTTTTTGACGGGCAGCAGTTCCGTGCGGCCGGAGCGGTAGGCCTCACAGCTTTCCTGCAGGGGACATGTGAGACAGGCGGGGGACTGCGGGGTGCATTGCAGGGCCCCGAAATCCATCATGCCCTGGTTGAAGGCGGCCGGCTGGTCCGGCGGCAGCAAGCGGTTGGCCAGGTCCGTAAACTCCTTTTTGGCGGCCGGGGTCCCCACGGGCGTGCTGATGCCGAAATACCGGGACAGGACCCGGTAGACATTACCGTCCAGGACGGCGGCGGGAAGGCCGAAACAAATGGAACCGATGGCGGCGGCCGTGTAGTCACCGACGCCTTTCAGCGCGCGGATGCCTTCCCATGTATCAGGAAAGTGCCCCAGGGCGACAATCTGCCTGGCGGCGGCGTGGAGGTTCCGGGCCCGGCTGTAATACCCCAGTCCTTCCCACAGGCGCAGGACCTCGTCTTCGGAAGCGGCCGCCAGGTCCTCCACGGTGGGGAAGCGCTCCATAAAGCGCTGCCAGTACGCGGTCCCCTGGGCGATACGGGTCTGCTGCAGAATGATTTCCGAAAGCCAGACGGGGTAGGGTGCAGGAGAGCGTCGCCAGGGGAGGTCCCTGCCGTTGACGGCGTACCAGCGGAGAATTGTTTCGGCAAAAGGGGTCATCGGCTGACGAATTCCGCGTGAAAGTCGTGGCAGACCGCCTGGGCGGTTATCCGTCCGCTCGTGGCGGCGATGGGCAGGCCGCCGGAGAGGCTGGTCCGCTGGCCGGTGAAATAGATGCCGGGGGCGTAGCGGACGGGAGCGGTCGGGGTCAGGCGGTGCGGCAGCCACTGGGTCATATAACTGCCGTCCCAGGTGTCGCAGTATCGCTGATAGGTAATCGGCGTCGCCATGTCCCAGACGGCGACATGGTCCCGGATGGCCGGAATCGCTTTTTCCAGCCGCCGGATGATTTCCGTGACGACGGCTTCTTTCCGGGCGGTGTAGCTGCCGTCTTCGCGGGCCTGCTTCCAGTAGCCGTAACATTCGCCCGGCAGAATCAGGGTCAGGGTCGTACAGCCCTGGGGCGCGTAATGGCCTTCGCGGGCGTAATTGTAGACGGTCAGCAGGTCCAGGGACAGACCGGCCACTTTCAGCGGCTTGGCCTGGGGCAGGACCATCGTGCGGGGCCATTCGGACAGGTCGGCGTTGATGCCCAGCCCGATGAACATACACTGGCAGGTCACCAGTTTTTCCCGCATTTTTCGGGCCCAGCGGTCCTGCAGGGGCGTTTCAAACAGGTGGTCGATGGCGCTTCTGGCATCGGCTGAGATAATCACGGCGTCGGCCGGAAAATCGCCTTCCGCCGTCCGGACGCCCGTCGCCCGGCCGCCCTTGCGCAGAATCTGCAGGGCAGGCGTTCCGTAGCGGATTTCTCCGCCCAGCGCGGTGAAGGTATCCGCCATGTTGCGGGCCATCTGCAGCGAGCCGCCCTCGGGATAGCCGCTGTCGCCTGCGCTGAAAGTGCTCAGGGTGTAAATCAGGGAAAGGGCATTGATTTCCGGGTCGACGATGGTCTGCAGCAGCGTCCGCAGCCGGCGGCTCCGGAACCGGTCGATATAGTGTCCGGCCGACTGCAGCATCAGCCAGGGGGCCAGCAGGACGGCAGGGGTCATCTTCAGGAATTCCATCAGGTGGAAGCCCCGGGGATGGCGGACTTTCAGTCCCCGTTCATCCAGCAGGACAGGGTGGAAGTTCTGGAAGCAGCGGACGTGGAAACAGAGGCGGTCGATGTCGTCGCTGTCTTCCGGGAAAAATTTTTTGAGCCGTTTGAGGTCCCGGTAGAGGGGGACCCGTCCGGCGGCATCTACCAGGGTGTAAATCGGGTCTTTGAAGAAAACGGGATTGTTTTCTCCCAGGGCGCCGGTTTCGGTCCAGATATCATGCAGCGGCAGTCCTTCCTTGGCCCCGATGAGCCAGTGGATGCCGCCTTCGAAGGTGTATCCTTTCCGTTTCCAGGTGGTGGAAACGCCGCCAGGAGTGGTGCATTTTTCCAGGATGAGGGTCCGGAATCCGGAGCGCTGCGCATAAATGGCACTGACGAGGCCCGATATGCCGGCACCAATCACAATCAATCTTTTCTCGGTCATTTCCTTCCTTGTTATAGAATACGAAGATACGCACTTTTTTCAAAAAAAACGGTAAAAATTTTTGCAAGACCGAAAAAGTTTCTTACCTTTGCAACCCCAAAACAAATGAGGCTTTAGCTCAGTTGGTTTAGAGCGCTTGCTTGACAGGCAAGAGGTCAGCAGTTCAAATCTGCTAAGCCTCACCAAAAAAAAGAGGATGATTGCTCATCCTCTTTTTCTGTATCTGCTGCGGTCCTACAGGGTCTTGATATGGATATTGCGCCAGCGGACCTTGATGCCGCCGCCGTCATGAATCTGCAGGGCGATGCGGCCGTGACCCTTTCCGACCAAGTCGTCCGTGATGTCCACCATCGCTTCTCCGTTCAGCCAGGTACGAATCCGCGGACCTTCGGCCAGGATGCGCATCGTGTTCCATTCACCTTCTTTCAGGATGTTTTCTTTCTCGTCGGGAATCTGGACCAGCCAGCCGCGGCCATAGGACTCGTAGATACCGGCCGTGTCGTGGTTCTTCGGGGCCACCTCCACCTGCCAGCCGCTGACCAGGGCGGGGCGGTCGATGGTGGAACGGAAGAAGACGCCCGAGTTGCCGTTGGCTTCCTGCTTGAATTCCAGGGTCAGGTCGAAATCGTCATAGTATTCTTCCGTGGCGAAATAGCCGTATTCGGAGCAGTCCTCGGCGCTCTCGCAGACCAGGTCGCCGTCTTCTACATACCATTTGTCCCGGCCGTATACAATCCAGCCGGACAGGTCTTTTCCATTATAGAGGTCTTTCTCGACGGACTTGGTCGGGAGCTCCCGGATTTTGATGTTGCGGAACCAGGCCGGATAGCCGTGGTCCTGCAGGCAGATATGGCCCTTGGGCGACATGCCGTATTCGGGAGCGTTTTCCCATTTGCCGGAGTCCTTGCGGGCGAACCAGTCCGGGGTCCAGGCGTCGAATTCGACCGTCACCTTTCCGTTGAGGAGATAGGTTACATGGCCGTTGTCAAAAATGATTTCGGAGGTGTTCCATTCACCGGCGGGCCGCAGGTCACGGGCGTCGAAATCGGGAATGTACATCGCATAGTCGACCGCGCAGCGCTGCCAGGGCTCCAGGGGATAGCCGTTGACCGCTTCCCAGTTCTCATCGTCGATGAGCTGGTATTCGGGACCCGTGACATAGGGAACGGGGAATTTCGCGCCCTCAACGACATGGTAGAGCATACCGGAGTTACCGCCGCGGGAAATCTTCCATTCCCATTTCAGGTCGAAATTGGCGAACTCGCGGTCCGTGACGATGTAGCCGTTGCTGTCGCTGCCTTCACCTTCGGCACGGATGGTCCCGTCTTCCACCACCCAGGGACCGGTCAGTTCGGTTCCGTTGAAGTCCCGCCAGCCGTCCAGGGTTTTACCGTCGAACAGCAGTTCCCAACCTTCGGCTTTTTCGCTGGCCGTCAGCGTGTTGTTTTTTTCGGTGCATGAGAGGGCTGTCGCCAGAATCCCGGCGAGCGCCATAAGCATACAAAGTGATTTTTTCATTGTTTTGAGTTTTTGCGGCCTAAAGTTACAGTTTTTTCACCGGATATGCAAAAATAACGGGCTTGTAACTTTTTTGAAAAATTTCTTGAAAAAGGTTTGGCCGTTTGGGAAAAAGTATATACCTTTGCAATCCCGATTTGGAAATCCGATTGGGGAAATGGAGGACTCGTTAGCTCAGTTGGTAGAGCATCACACTTTTAATGTGGGGGTCTCGGGTTCGAGCCCCGAACGGGTCACAAAAGACAAATGCTCTGCACCCTTAGCTCAGCTGGTAGAGCAACTGACTCTTAATCAGTGGGTCTAGGGTTCGAATCCCTAAGGGTGCACCAAAAGCCGCAAGCAAAACTTGCGGCTTTTTTGTAATCTTTTTCTTATATTTGTGATATGGAAGAGATTTGGGATCCGCTGCGGAAGAAACAGGTACCCCTCACGCCTGAAGAGCGGGTGCGGCAATGGTTTATCGCCCGGTTGCACACCGAGGCGGGCATCCCTTTTCATATGATGGCCAGCGAGGTGCCGCTCCGTTACGGGCAGAAGGAATACCGGGCTGACATCGTCGTGTGGAGCCGTCGTCTCAAACCGGCGATGGTCGTGGAGTGCAAGCGCCCCGAAGTCGACCTGACCCGCGAAGTGCTGGAACAGGCGCTGAACTATAACCGCGTACTGGAATCCCCCTATCTCGCCATCACCAACGGAACGCGAACCTATCTGGCCCGGAAGGAAGGGCAGACGATGACCTTTGTATCGACCTGGCCGAAATACGAAGAATTATGCCAACTATAACCCAGGGATTTCTGGACAATCCGCTCTTTTCCCTTGTCTCCGCAGTGGCGGAACAGGAAGGTGTAAGGGCTTTTGTGATCGGAGGATATGTGAGGGATTGCTTCCTCGGAACCCCCTCCAAGGACATCGATATTGTCGTTGAAGGCAGCGGGATTGCCCTGGCGCAGGCCCTGGCCGATTATATCCGCCGGACCGAAGGACACACCTGCCATGTCAGCGTGTTCCAGAACTTCGGCACAGCCATGCTCCGCTATCATGGTACGGAGGTGGAATTCGTGGGCGCGCGCAAGGAATCCTATCAGCGCGATTCCCGTAAACCCATCGTCGAGGACGGTACCCTGGAAGAAGACCAGATGCGCCGTGACTTTACAATCAACGCAATGGCATTCAGCCTGCAGCGGGAGGACTTCGGTGCCTTGGTAGACCCCTTCGGCGGCATCCGGGACCTGGCCGCCGGCATCATCCGGACGCCCCTGGACCCGGAAGTGACCTACAGCGACGACCCTTTGCGGATGCTGCGGGCGATTCGCTTCGCCACCCGGCTCTCCACCGACGCCCTGCCCTTTACGATTGTTCCCGAATCGCTGGAAGCGATGCGCCGGATGAAAGACCGGATGACGATACTGTCCAAAGAAAGAATCGCGGAGGAACTGAACAAAATCCTGCTGACACGCCAGCCATCGCGGGGCTTCCGCCTGTTGGACGAAACCGGCCTGCTGGACTTCGTGCTGCCCGACCTGGCCCGTCTCAAAGGCGTGGAAACGGTGGACGGCCGGGGCCATAAGGACAATTTCTCCCATACGCTGCAGGTTGTGGACCATGTGGCCGCGGACGAGCTGCGCCTGATTGAAGAAGGCACGCTGCACAATTATGCGCCCAAGGAGGGGAGCGACGGCTTTGTGGAACTGCGCCGGACGGAGCCCTATCTGTGGCTCCGCTGGGCCGCGCTGCTGCACGATATCGGCAAGCCGGCGAGCAAGCGTTATGACCCCCAGACGGGTTGGACCTTCCACGGGCACAACGTAATCGGTGCCCGGATGGTTCCCCGGATTTTCCAGTCGCTGAAGATGCCGCTGAACGAAAAGATGAAATATGTGCAGAAGCTGGTGGAACTCCATCACCGGCCGGTATCGCTCGTGGACGAGGAGGTGACTGATTCTGCGGTGCGCCGCCTGCTGTTCGACGCCGGCAATGAAATCGACGACCTGATGCTGCTGTGCAACGCCGATATCACGTCGAAAAATCCGGTCAAAGTCGCGCGGCTGAAGAAGAATTTCGAACTGGTCCGCGAAAAACTGGCCGAGGTGGAGGCCAAAGACGCCATCCGGAATATGAAGAACCCCATCAGCGGAGACTACGTGATGAAGGTTTACGGCATTCCGCCCTGCGACAAAATCGGCCAGATCAAAGAATATGTCAAAAATGCCATCCTGGACGGGGTGATAGACAATTCGTTCGAAGCGGCGGACCGGCTGATGCGTGCCTATGCTCCCACCCTGGGACTGACCGAAGTTCCGCAGGAATGAACCTGATAGACAGATATTTGCAATATGTGACCACGGTCCGGCGCTATTCTCCCCGGACCGCGGCGATTTACCGGGACGTGCTGGAGCGTTTCGCAGCCTTTTCCGGGGCGGAAGACCTGGCGGCCGTCCTGACTCCGGCGGGCATACGCAATTACGAAGTCTATCTCTTGGATACCCTGAAAGAATCGCCCCGAACCGTCAACCTGCACCTGTCCGTGCTCAGCGGTTTTTCCCGTTTCCTGCTCAAGGAGGGCCTGCTGCAGACCAATCCGGTCCGGCTGGTCCATCGGCCCAAAACCCCGAAACGGCTCCCGACCGTTTTCCGTCAGGAAGACATGGCGCACTATCTGTCCGATACCCGTGCTGACGGGACGCCCGACAGCCTGGACCTGATTACCGGGAGCGACAACGTCTCGGCCGCAGTGTGGACACGGCGGCGCGACCGGCTGGTGATGCGGATGCTCTATGACACGGGACTGCGCCGCAGCGAACTGATCAGCCTGGACCGGAGCGCCGTCGATTTTTCGCGCCGGACCCTTCGTGTCAAAGGCAAAGGTGGAAAAATGCGGGAAATTCCCCTGACTTCTTCATTATCTGAGGAAATTTTGCTATATTTGGATGCGACAAAGCGCCTGATGGGCGAAGCCCCGCAGCCCCTGTTCGTGACGGTCAAAGGTGCGCGTCTGTATCCTGTGGCCGTAGACCGGATTGTCAAGGCCGAAACGGCCGGCGCCGGGATGACGGGCAGACGTTCCCCGCACGTCCTGCGGCATACCCTGGCCACCGGCCTGCTGGAGGAGGGCGCGGACTTGAACGCCATCAAGGAACTGCTCGGTCATAGCTCGCTGGCCGCCACACAGGTATATACCCATACCTCCGTGGAGAAATTGAAATCCGTGTATACGGAGGCCCATCCCCGGGCCAAAAAGGAATAGAATTTGCTGAAAGGAAGGGGGCGCACTCCGGTGCCAACCCGACCACGTGTATTAACAATATTAGAGGAGGTTTACTATGGAACTCAGAGTACAATCCCTGAAATTCGATGCAGACCAGAAACTGCTCGATTTCGTAGAGAAGAAAGTGTCAAAGGTAGAACGCTTCGACGAGACCATCACCAGCGTGGAGGTTTCCCTGTCCCTGCTGGAGAAACCCGACAACAAGAACGTCAAGATTCAGGCCCATGTGCCGGGTGAGACCCTGGTTATCGAGCGGAACGCCAAATCCTTTGAAGAGGCGGTGAATGAGGCTGTGGATGCCATGAAAGAAAAGATTGTCCGCAGCAAGGAGAAAAGATACGACGCATAGCACAACCTGCTGGCGGTCCGGGTTCCGGACCGCCTTTTTGAGTTTAAGTCATTATCATCCATCAACTGAAGCAACGAATTGCTTATCATTCCTAAAATGAAGAAAATACTGATTTCCGCCGTCCTGGTGTTGACGGTCCTTTCTTGTGGAACGAAGAAAGCGGATGTCCCGGCTTATCTGGACCCTTCCCGGCCCGTTGAGGAACGGGTGGAAGATGCCCTGTCCCGGTTGACGACGGAAGAAAAAGTGGCGCTCCTGCATGCCCAGTCCAAATTCAGTTCGTCCGGTGTTCCCCGTCTGGGGATTCCCGAAGTATGGTGTACGGACGGCCCGCACGGCATCCGTCCCGAGGTGCTGTGGGACGAATGGGACCAGGCCGGCTGGACCAACGATTCCTGTACCGCCTTCCCGGCCCTTTCCTGCCTGGCGGCGACTTGGGACCGGGACCTGTCCCTGTTGTACGGGCGGTCTATCGGCGAAGAAGCGCGCTACCGCAAGAAAGATATCCTGCTGGGCCCCGGTGTCAATATCTGCCGGACCCCGCTGAACGGGCGCAATTTCGAGTATATGGGCGAGGACCCGTTCCTGGCCGGCCAGATGGTCGTTCCCTATGTCAAAGGCGTACAGGAGAACGGCGTGGCAGCCTGCGTGAAGCATTTTGCGGTGAACAACCAGGAGACGTTGCGTACCGGGACCAACTCCAACGTGGATGACCGGACCCTGTATGAAATCTACCTGCCCGCTTTCAAGGCGGCGGTGCAGCAGGGCGGCGCATGGGCCATCATGGGCTCCTACAACCTGTATAACGGCCAGTTCAACTGCCACAATAAAAAGTTGCTCTGCGATATCCTGAAAGGGGAGTGGGGCTTCGACGGCGTGGTGGTCAGCGACTGGGGCGGCGCCCGCGATGACGACGAAGCCGTTACGAACGGACTGGACCTGGAAATGGGTACCTGGACCAACGGCCTGACCGGTGCGGCCAGCGACGGCTACCAGCAGTATCATCTGGCGCGTCCCTACCTGCAGCGGCTCTCCGACGGACGGGCGGATATGCAGACCCTGGATGACAAGGCCCGCCGGATGCTGCGGCTGATTTTCCGGACGAACATGGCCCCCGGCCCGCATTATGGCCGGTTTACCTGTCCGGAGCACATTCAGGCGGCCCGCGATATCGCCACTGCCGGAACGGTGCTGCTGAAAAATGAGAACGGCGCCCTGCCGCTGACCGTTCCCGCCGGGGGCAAAATCCTGGTGGTGGGCGAGAACGCCGTGAAGAAAATGGTCGTGGGCGGCGGCAGCTCCAACCTCAAGACCCGTTATGAAATCACCCCGTTGGAAGCGCTGCAGGAGGCTTTTGCCGGTCGTGCGGAGATTGTCTGGGAACGGGGATATGTCGGCGATACGTCCACTTCGTACAACCTGGTGGATACGGGACAGGACCTGTCCGAAAGCCGGGATGCCCAGACCCTGATCGCCGATGCCGTCCGTGCCGCGGAAGGCGCTGACTGCATTCTCTTTATCGGCGGTCTGAACAAGAGCAACTTCCAGGACAATGAAGGAACGGACCGTCAGCAGCTGGACCTGCCGTACGGCCAGGAGAACGTTATCGCGGCGCTTGCTGCCGTGACGGACCGGCTGGTGGTCGTGAACATTTCCGGTTCGCCGGTTTCCATGCCGTGGGCGGACCAGGCCGAAGCCATCGTGCAGGGCTGGTATGGCGGTACGGAGTCCGGCCATGCCTTGGTAGACGTACTCACCGGCGCGGTCAACCCTTCCGGAAAACTGCCCTTCACCCTTCCGAAGTCCCTTGCGGACGGTCCGCTGAAAACGGCCCGCCAGTATCCCGGCGTGCAGGAAGAAGGCAATCCTTATATCCAAGAATATTATGACGAAGGCGTGTTCGTCGGTTACCGCTGGTATGATACGCAGGAGATTCCCGTCCAGTTCGCGTTCGGCCACGGGCTCAGCTATACTACTTTTACGCTGGATGAAGCCCGTCTGTCCGAACGGACCTGCTCGGTCCGGCTGACCAATACCGGAGACCGCGAAGGCGCCGAAGTCGTGCAGCTGTATATCGCCCCGGCCCCTTGTGCCGTAGCGCGTCCCGCCAAGGAATTGAAGGGATTCGAAAAAGTGAGCCTGAAACCGGGCGAAAGCCGGAGGGTGACCTTCCGCATCGCGGATGAAGACCTGGCCTATTTCGATGCGCAGAAGCATCGTTGGGTGGCGGAAAAGGGCGACTACCAGGTGCTGATCGGTACGGCCTCTGACGATATCCGGACCCGGACGACCCTGACCCTGAACAAAACCGTGGAGCTCTGATGGCGAAAGCGGCAGTCGATACCGGCGCCCTGGCGCGCAAACTGATAGAGGACGCCCGCAGTGGTGTCTTCTCCCCGGTTTATCTGCTGATGGGGGAGGAGCCCTATTATCCGGACCGGGTCTGCCAGGCCATCATGGACAACGCCCTGACGGAAACGGAACGGGATTTCAACCAGACCGTTTTTTACGGGCTGGATACCGACGCCGCTACGGTGGCCTCCGAGGCGCGGAGCTACCCCATGATGGCCGAACGCCGGCTGGTCGTACTGAAAGAAGCCCAGAGCATGCGTTCGCTGGAGGACCTGGCGGTGTATTGCGAAGAGCCGATGGACAGCACGATTCTGGTGATTCTGATGCACGGTGCCAGCGCCGACAAGCGCCGGGCCCTGTACAAGAATGTGTCCAAACACGGGGTCGTGCTGGAGTCTCCGCTGCTTCGGGATTATGAGATAGACCGCTGGATTACAGCATATTATCAGGAACGCGGACTGACGATTGCCCCCGAGGCCGCCCAACTGCTGGGCGAGTACGCCGGGACGGATTTGGGCCGGATTGCCGTCGAAACGGACAAGCTGCTCAAAAACCTGCCGGAAGGGACCGTCGCCATTACGGCGGAACAGATAGAAAAGAACGTCGGCATCAGCCGGCAGTACAGCGTGTTCGAACTGACCCGGGAACTGTCCGCGCGCAATGCGCCCAAGGCCCTGAAGATTGCGGCGTATATCGGCGCGGCCCCGAAGTTTGCCATGCCCATGGCCGTCAGCGCCCTGTACACCCATTTTTACCGGATTCTCAAGTATGAGGCCTTGCTGATGCAGAACCCCCATCCCTCGCAGGCGGACAAGGCGGCCGTGCTGGCCGTGAACCCGTATTTCTTCCGCGAATATGACCTGGCGGTGACCCGGTATCCGCTGCGCAAGTGCATGCAGGTAATCGCCTTGCTGGAAGAATACGACTACAAGGGGAAAGGCGGGGATGTCGGGGCCGTGACCCCGGCGGAACTGTTGATTGAGTTGGTATCGAAAATTTTGAATTAATTATTGTAAAACAATAAATTTCGCTATATTTGCAAAAAATAGTAGTTCTATGGGAATGATTCAATGCAATGAAATCTGCAAAGCCTTCGGACCGAAGGTCGCCCTGGACCATGTAACGGTGGATATCCCCAAGGGGCAGATTTTCGGCCTGCTGGGCCCCAACGGCGCCGGCAAGACGACGCTTATCCGTATCATCAACCGGATTACCATCCCCAATGCCGGCGAAGTCCTGTTCGACGGCCGTCCCATCACGCAGGAAGATGTCCAGCGTATCGGCTATCTGCCGGAGGAACGCGGTCTGTACCGCAAGATGGAGGTCGGCGACCAGGCCATGTACCTGGCCCAGCTGAAAGGGATGTCCCAGCGGGACGCCCAGGCGGAACTGAAGCAGTGGTTCGTCCGTTTCGGCATTCAGGACTGGTGGAAGAAGAAAGTGGAGGAACTCTCCAAGGGTATGGCCCAGAAGGTACAGTTCATCACGACGGTGGTTCACAAGCCTTCCCTGATGATTCTGGACGAGCCTTTTTCCGGTTTCGACCCCGTAAACGCGGAACTGATCCGCAAGGAAATTCTTCGTCTCAAGGACGAAGGCGCGACGATTATCCTGTCCACCCACAACATGGAGTCGGTCGAGGAACTGTGCGACAGCATCGCCTTGATTAACAAATCCAAACTGGTGATTTCCGGCGGTGTGGATGAAATCAGGCACCGCTATGGCAATAACAATATCGAATTGGTGTATACCGGTGAAACGGCGCTGGAAGCGGCACTAGGCTGCTTCGCCGTGCTCTCCGACGTGAACAATGCCGGTCGGCATACGGCCGTTCTGTCCCTGGAGGCGGGTGTCAAGCCCAACCAGGCGCTCCAGGCTGTCCTGGAACAGGATGTGAACATCAATTCCTTCCGGGAACTGATCCCCCGCATGAATGATATTTTCATCAAACTGGTAACGGAGGCATAGTTATGAATTTCAAGATTATCAAAACGGTTATCGGGCGTGAGTATACGACCCGCGTCAAAAAGAAATCCTTCCTGCTGACCACCTTCCTGGTGCCGATTCTGATTGGTGCCGTCGTCGTTGTCATGGGCCTGATCATGGCCAAGACGGAGGACCGGGCCCAGAATGTCGCCGTCATCGACCAGTCCGGCATCGCCATGCCGTATCTGGTCAGTGACAAAACCTACCAGTTTACCGACCGCAGCGGGGAAGACCCCGACGCCTTCAAACCGCGTATCGAAGCGGAAGGCTACAGTTCCCTGGTTCTGGTGTCGCCCTTGGACAGCGTTGCCAAGACGGTGTCCGTCCAGATTTTCTCCCCCAAACCTTCCGGTGTCGAATTCTCTTCGGCTGTCGGACGGATGGTCGGCGATGCCGTGGAGGATTACCGGATTGGGACCTATAACATCGCCAATCTGTCCCAGATTATGCAGGATGTGAAGGCCAACGTGAAAGTAACGGAATACACCCTGGACGAGGAAGGCAAGGAAACCGTGACCGAGTCCGGCATCTATATGGCGATTTCGATGATTCTCGGCCTGTTCATCTTCATGTTCGTGACCATGTTCTCGGCCATGGTGATGTCCAGCGTCATCGAGGAAAAGGCCAGCCGTGTCGTGGAAGTATTGATTTCTTCGGCCAAGGCCACCGAGCTGATGTTCGGCAAAATCATCGGTGTCGCCCTCGTGGCCCTGACCCAGTTCCTGCTCTGGATTCTGCTGACCGGCATCATCGTCGGCGTGGTCGGTGGTGCGGCGGGCATGGATTTCCTGAAAGACCAGGACCCGCAGCAGGTGATGGAAATGGCCGGTGTCAGCAGCAGCCAGATGGATGCCCTCGGCCTGGGTACGGCAGCCGCCGATACGACGGCGACGGCACCCGGAGAGCCGGGCACGATGGACGTGCTGACCAGCACCTTGGCGCATGTTCCCTGGGGCACCCTGATTGTGTCCTTCTTTATCTACTTTATCCTCGGTTACCTGCTCTATGCTTCGTTCTTTGCCGCAATCGGATCGGCGGTGGAAAATGAAGCGGACAGCAGCCAGCTTCAGATTCCGCTTACCATCCCGCTGATGCTGGGCTATATGATTCTGTTCATGGCCTTCCGCAATCCGGACAGCTCCGTGGTGGTATGGGGGTCCATGATTCCCTTTACGTCGCCCATCGTCATGCTGGCCCGCATTCCTTTCGGCGTGCCGATGTGGCAGCTCGTGCTCTCCATCGCCCTGCTCTTCGTGACCTTCCTGGGTTCCGCCTGGGTTTCGGCCAAGATTTATAAGGCGGGAATTCTGGTTTTCGGAAAGAAAGCCACGTTCAAAGATTTGTGGAAATGGTTAAAAATGAAATAGATGAAGAAGGTTATTGCTCTTTTGATTGCGCTTTCCTGCCTGACACTTCAGGCACGGGACTTTAAGTGGAGCCGGGTCCGCATGGACGGCAGCCGTACCGGCGTGACCGCTCCCAATGCCGAGAATACGGCCCAGGCGCTGGGCAGCGTATCCCGCGGCTGCTACAAGGCACCCAACGGGAAAACCTTCCGTGGAGGCGTTACCCCGGCGGTGGCCGGCGCCCTGATTGCGGCGCAGCCCCGGATGGCCGAAGTCAAACAAGTCATTGCCTATGCCCCCCGGCCGATGCTTCTGGGCGAGCCCGAAAGCGAACTCAGCAACTGGTTCATCGACGAATTGATGCGTGCCGCCGCTGAGCGCAGCGGCAAGAAAGTGGACGTGGGCATCACCAATTTCGGCGGTGTCCGGGTGGATATGCCGCAGGGCGATGTGCTGCTGGACGATATCCTGTCCATGTTCCCGTTCAAGAATTATCTCTGTTATGTGGAACTCAAAGGAAAGGAAGTCCGGGCCCTGCTGGAGCAATTTGCCGCGACCCGCTGGCAGATTGTCGGCGGCGCCCGCTGCAAGGTGAAAGACGGCAAACTGGTCTCCGCTGAAATCGACGGGAAACCCATCGACGACAAAAAGACCTACGGCGTCGCGACCATCTCCTTCCTGCTGAATGGTGGTGACGGCATTTTCGTCGCCCGGAACGCCGTCTCCCTGGAGGAGTACCATGACACCTATATCATCGACGTGATGCTGCCCTATGTCAAACGTCTGACGGCGGAAGGCAAAAACGTTGAATACCAAAAAGACGGTAGAATCGTAATAGAATGAGTATGAAGAAGTTTCTTTTACTGTCCGCGCTGGCGGCCCTGACGCTGGCCTGCGCTCCGAAAGAGAAGCACCTGGTGATTCTCCATGTCAATGACACCCACAGCCATTTCGAGCCGGTCCGCTCCGGAGAACAGGCAGGCTTGGGCGGCTCAATCGAACGGGCAGCCTATATCGATTCCGTCCGCAAGGCGGAAGGCAAGGAAAATGTGCTCCTGCTTCATGCCGGCGATTTCAACCAGGGTACCTCCTATTTCTCCGTCATCGGCGGCGACCTGGAAGTGGAAACGCTCAATGCGATGCAGTATGACGTCGTAACGCTGGGAAACCATGAGTTCGACAACGGTATCGAAGACCTGGGCCGCCGTGCCGCCGGTCTGAAGATGCCGGTCGTGTGCGCCAACTACGATTTCTCCTCTTTTGAGTTGGGAAAATATGTCAAACCGTATACGATTCTGGAACGGGGCGGCTATAAAATCGGGGTGTTCGGCATGCTGACCAATATCTTGAAAATGGTGGACCGTAGCATCTCCGACCGTATCCCGAAATTCGATGATTTCGAGGTGGCCAACAAATGGGCGGATTATCTGAAGAACGAAGAGAAATGCGACCTGGTGATTGCGCTGACCCATCTGGGTTATGAGGATTCCGACCTGACGGATCCCCAGCTGGTGGCCGGCACCCGCAACATCGACCTGGTGGTCGGCGGGCATTCCCATACCTTCCTTGAAGAGATGAAGTATGCCGAGAATCTGGACGGGGAACAGGTCCCGATAGTCCAGGACGGATGCTGGGGCCTCTATGTAGGCCGTATCGAAATCAACGACTAGCGCATACGGATTCTACGAACAGCGTCCCGTCTTTAACCCGGAACCGGATTTCGCAGCCGGAAAAGCTGAGACCGTAACGGCGGAGCGGGTCGTCATGATACGGCGGACGGGGATCCTGCCGAAGTACATCCATCGCCCCCGGCGGAAGTGTGATTCCGTCGGGAACGATGACGTTCAGGGGCTTCCAAGGATGCGTATCCACGAATCCGGCGGCTGCGTCCGGATGACTGTCCGTGTAGGGAATATAAGGTTTGATGTCATATATCGGCGTTCCGTCCATCAGGTCGGCGCCGTAAACCGTGATTTCGCCGTCCGCTATCCCGCCCACGCGGACGGAGGACAGACCCAGGGGATTGGGCCGGTAGGGGGAACGGGTGGCGAAAACGCCCAGGCGTTCGTTTCCTCCCAGCCGGGGCGGCCGCACGGTGGGACTCCAGTTTTCGGCCGGGTGATTGGCGCTGAACCCCCAGATGAGCCAGAGATAATCGAATCCTTCCAGCCCGCGCAGGGCGTCCTGTACATCGTAGGGCTTCTCCAGAACGATGCGTCCTTCCAACCCGGGTGCCAGACCGCTTTGACGGGGGCAGCCGAATTTCTCAGGCAGGGGAGAACGGAAATATGCAATCGGGACCAGTTCCATCATTCATAATACCAGCTGTAGTCCAGTTCGATGACCGGCAGTTCGAAAGCCCGGCAGGCCGTCGTGAGGGTGCCGATGAAACCGCTGGCGCCGTCGATATTGTCCGGCAGGGAAGAGGGCTCCACGACGTCGTTGAAGAACGAGCCCATCGTCTGGATGCCCAGGGCGCGCAAGTAATTGTATTCCAGTTGGCTGATGCCTTCAACCCGGATTTCGAGCCGGGGCCGGACCGTGGCGCTGTTGTAACCTTCGCGCATCCGGCGTGGCACATAGTTCTTTCCGTTGACCGAGTTCGGGTCCAGCTTGAAGGAAAAGGTGCCGGTAGCATCCTTGAACAGGCGGTCGCTGAAGCAGTTGTACTGGTTGGAAGAAATGGTGCCGAAAAGCTCCTCGTTGGAAAGGATGACACCGTCACTGAGAATGGGGTCGTCACCGGCGATAATCCGCAGGTATTCCTCTTCCCGGACGGGCAGGTCGGCTTTGCCGGGACCATGCAGAACCGCATCGAACAGCATGGCGGCTTCCACCATGTACCAGTTGTCTTCGCCGGCGGAATCCCGCAGGCTGACATCCACCCGGAATTCCCGGGTGACATTGTCCGGTTGCCAGCGTCCCGGGGTGATGATGCTCACCGTGTCGACCGCGCTCAGTTCGGGCTGTCCCGTAAAGACGGTTTCTCCGGTCGCCAGCAGGGCCCCGTCTGCTCCGCTGACCTGCAGGGTGATGCGGTCGCCGGGGGCGAAGGTGGCGTCAAAGCGGTAGACGCTCTGCTGCGGGACGGAAGCGTTCAGATAGACCGGTGTCGATACCGATTCATATTCTCCGGGTACCGCATCGGCTATCCGGGCACCGTTGACGTAACAGGTAATCTGCAGGCCGTCGGCGGACTGAATCCGGCGGGCGTCTCCCATGGCGGCGAAGACGGTGTGGGTGCCCGCGTTGCTGCGAAGCTGGGAGGACAGCAGCAGTTCCCGGGGCATCAGGCGGTATTCAAAATCCAGGTCGTTGGTGCAGGCGCAGCAGGCCAGCAGCAGGAAAGGCAGGATATGCAATCTTCTCATGGCTCAGAAACTATAAGTATATCCGACAGAAGGGATAATCGGCAGGATGGTCAGCTTCGTGAGCGTGATTTCCTGGTAGACCTCTCCGGTCTCGGCGTCAGTGTTGCTGCGGGTGGATTTGAATACAAAATTCGGGTTCATCCGGTTGTATACATTGTAAATACTTACGTTCCAGGTGCTTTTCCCCCTCCGGTGCTGCCGGTGGAAATTGGCGCTGAGATTGAGGTGGTGGCTGACCGGGAGACGGTAGTTGTTGCGATGGGTAATCAGGTCGGTCTGGCCGACGTTCCCGTAAGGGTCCATGACCAGGGCCTGGCGCTCCGGAAGCGTGGTGGTGCCCCCCGAGGTGAAAGACCAGGTCCCGCTGAGTTCGATGCGTTCGTTGAAACGGTGGTTGACCACGATGTTGAGGTTGTGACGGCGGTCATAGCGGTAGGGGAACCACTCGCCGCTGGAAATGGTTCCGTTCGGGAAACGGCGTTCGCTCCAGGCCAGCGTATAACCCAGCCAGCCGGTGGTCTTGCCGTTTTTCTTTTCGACGAACACCTCCATCCCGTAGGCGCGTCCCACGCCCATTTCCACCTTGTTCTCCCAGTCGGAGGTGCCGACCAGGAAGTTGACGCCGTCTTTGTACTCCAGCACGTTGTTGACCCACTTGTAGTAGCCTTCCAGGGAGAATTCCCATCCTTTCAGGCCGTCGAAGTAGGCCCCGAGGGAAAACTGGTCGCTGGTTTCGGGGCGGATGTCCTTGGTAATGGGGACCCACAGGTCCATCGGGAGGGAAATCTGGGAAGATGACAGCAGGTGGACATATTGCGACATCCGGGAGTAGGCCCCTTTGGCCGCGAAGCCATTGCCCATGCTGTATTTGACGGACAGGCGGGGCTCCAGGGAAAAGTAGGCTTTGCCGTCCGTCCCGAACAGGGTGGCATGCAGACCGGGATTGAGGGTGAAATGGTCGCCCAGGGCCATGTCATCCTCGAAAAAGAGGGACGCGTCATGCCCGTAGTGGCGGACGCCTTCGCCGCTGAAATCCTTGTTCAGACCATTCTCTTTGTCGCTGGAGAGGGTCAGCAGGGCGACCGTCTCCGGGACGAAAATGTGGTAGATATATTCGCCGCCGAAGCGAATCATGTGCCGCGGGTCCGGGGTGAAGTCAAAATCCATCTTGGCGCTGACATCGTGCATGCCGGAGTGGTAGTCGAAACTGACCCGCTGGTCGTTGATTCCGGCTCCCGGGGTCTTGTTCTCCGCCGTAATCTCCGTTCCCATCGCCATCCGGTAGTGGTTGTAGGCCAGGGTCGCATTGGCGAACAGACGGCTGTTGAAGATGTGGTTCCAGCGCAGGGCGCCGACCGTGTTGCCCCAGCGGACCGACAGGTTCGTGTTGGCCGTGACATCATCTTCCACTTCTTCGTCCTTGTAATACATGACGTCCTGTCCGTGGTAGGCGTTCAGGTACAGGCGGTCTTTCCCGTTGGAGAAGCGGTGCACCACCTTGCCGTGGATGTCGTAGAAGAAGTAATTGGCCGGGCTGCCGAAGGAATGAATCAGCCGGTCGAAAAGGAAAGTGTGCATCCCGCGGGCGCTGAAGGTGAAGGAGGTCTTGTACTTGACGATGGGGCCCTCGATGTGCAGTTTGTCGCTCAGGGCGGAGATGCCTACGCAGCCGTGGTACTCTTTCATGTTTCCGTCGTTGGTGCGGACGTCGATGATGCTGGAGATACGTCCGCCGTAGCGTGCCGGGAAGGAGCCCTTGTACAGGGTGACTTTTTTGACGGCTTCAGGCTGGAAAATCGAGAATATGCCCAGCATGTGTTCTGCGTTGTACAAGGCGATGCCGTCCAGCAGCAACAGGTTTTCATCCGGTCCGCCGCCCCGGACATACATGCCGGAGAAACCTTCCGCGCCGGACTGGACGCCGGGCATCATCTGGATGATTTTCAACACGTCCGCTTCGCCGAACAAGGCCGGGGTGTTCTTGATGGCGGTCATGGGCACTTCAAGTACGCCCATCCGGGTGGACTGGATGCCGGATTCCTTCTGGGCCGACACCAGGGCCGCTTCCAGGGTCTCGGAGGGCCTGAGCTGGATGTTCAAGGTTGTATCGCGCTGCAGGTCAAGTGTTTTCGTCAACGCTTCATAGCCGATGTATGACCAGGTGAGGTCCTTTTTCCCGGCGGGCAGGGTAAGGGTATAGAACCCGTATTCGTTGGTGACGGTGCCGTTGCTGCCATACAATACGCCGGCGCCCAGCAGCGTTTCGCCCGATTCGGCATCCGTGACGAGCCCGCTGACCGTCACCTTTCGCTGGGCATGCAGCGCTCCGCCGAGCAGGAACAGCAGAAGGACCGCTATATATCGTGTTTTGTTCATATTCTACTCGAATCCCGTCAGTGGGAAGTGCAAAGATACGTTATTTCGCAAAAAAATCGTAAATTTGAAAGATTTAATCATCTTCAGTATGCATAGAAAGTCTATCCTCGTCCTCATAACGGTTCTGCTCATGCTTCCGTCCTGCCAGTTGTTCCGTCGCAAGCACGATGCGGCGCAGACGCATGTCCCTGAGAAAAAAGATACGGTCTACCCCCTGGGCTTCTGTACGGATTCCCTGGACCTGATTGAAGGGACGCTCCGAGGCGGGGAGATTTTTACCGGACTGATGACCCGTCTGGGCATGTCCGCTACGGATGCCTATGCCTTGGCCATGGCCAGCGATTCGGTCTTCGATGCCCGTAAAATGCGGGCCGGCAATGCCTGGCAGGCTTATTACGACGCCGATACGACGTCCGTGCGCCAGCTGCAATACCTGGTGTATGAACAGAACAAGGTGGATATGACCGTGTTCCGTTGCGTGGCGCCGCTGGGAGCCTGGAAGGTGTCCAAGCCGGTGGAAAGCCAGCGCAAATACGTAGATGTGACCATCCGCTCGTCCCTGTGGAACGATATGATTGCCGCGAACGTGTCGCCGCTGATGATTGTGGAATTGTCGGAGATTTACGCCTGGACGGTGGACTTTTTCGGTCTGCAGCCGGGCGACCGTTTCCGTGCGATTTACGACCAGCGGGTCTGTGAGGGCGAAGTAATTGATATCGATGCGGTTGAATATGCCGTATTCACGCGGGACGACAAAGTGTTGCCCGCCATTCTGCTGGACCAGGGCGACGGGGGGAACCGTTACTGGAACGAAAAAGGCGAAAGCATGAAGAAGGCTTTTCTGAAGGCGCCGCTCAAGTTTACCCGGATTTCTTCCGGTTTCTCCTATCATCGCAAGCATCCGGTCCATGGCACGGTCCGCCCTCATACGGGTGTCGATTATGCCGCTCCGACCGGGACGCCGGTGATGTCTATCGGCGATGGTACCGTTATCAGCAAGGGCTGGGGCGGCGGAGGCGGCAACACGGTCAAAATCCGCCATAATTCGGTCTATACGACGGCCTACCTGCATCTGTCGAAGTATGCTTCCGGGCTGAAGGTGGGAAGCCGTGTCCGTCAGGGTGATGTCATCGGTTATGTGGGAATGACGGGAACGGCGACCGGGCCGCATCTGGATTTCCGGGTCTGGAAAAACGGTACGCCCATCAATCCGCTCACGATGGAGTCGCCGTCGGCCGAGCCGGTCCGGAGTGAATATCTGCCGGTGTTGGATTCGCTGAACCGGCATTATACCTCGCTGCTGGACACTTATACGGGGGAATAGGATTCCCCCGAACCCCCTGCGGCCTTTGCTCCCTCCACGACTTGCCTCGTTGACGCGGAACCAGGGGCAAGTCCCGGGTACGGCCGGCTGATGCCTGGCTATGTTGTTACGGGAAAATAACTAACTGATTTAGAAGGAGGCCTCGAGGCCGAAGGTCACGGAGAAGTTCTGCCGGGCAGACTCCCGGTGGGTGAGCCGCCAGTTGGCATCGACGCGGAACAGCCGCAGAATATTGGTGATGCCGGCGTGGACCTCGACATAAGGGGTGTTGAGCGGTTCCATGACTTTTTGGACCAGCTCGGCGTTCTCGCCTTTTCCGCGGGTGTAGGACCAAGACGGGAACACCATCGGCGCGTTATAGACCGTCGGACTGCCCGGCGTGCCGTTGTTACGGTCGGAAAGCATACCCCAGGCCACCTTGCAGCCGAATACTTCCCGCATGTCCAGTTTGCGGAGCAGGGGAATCTTGCCGAAAATGAAGCCGCCCATGTTGTATTCCGTGAACAAAGTCGCCCAGGTGTCGGACGCGAACTCGTAATAGTCCATGCAGGCAAAAGCCGTCTTGTCCAGCCCGTAGGTGCCGTTGCCTTCGTGGAGCTTCAGCAGGGGATAGGGCACGCTGCCGAAAATCTTACCCGTATTCAGGATGAAACGGATGTTGCCGGCCGGCGGAATGGGCAGTTTATAATTGCAGGTGAGTTCGGTGCGCAGGTAGCTGTAATCGCTCATCAGCCCCTTCATGGCCCCGGCCACATCGAAGACCAGTATCGGGTATTTCGTATGGGCATAGGTCTTCATGAAATGGCCGCGCAGGACGGTCTCTTCCCAGGACAGGCGGGCTCCGTAATGGAACTGGGTATAGCCGAACCAGGGGACGTTTTCCATCTGGCGCTCCACCCCGTCGGCGAGCACCTGCTGCGGGATGTACCGCTTCAACGGTACAAACTGCTCGTTCCCGTATATCATGCGCCCGACCACCTCGAAGGTCTGGTTGAAGTTCATGCTGCTCTCATGCTCGTACTTGATTTGGTACTCGTTGATCATGCAGCGCTTGTCGCCGCCGCGGGAGAGCACGGAAGAGAAGATGTTGCCGGAGGTGGACAGGTTCGTGCCACGGCCGAACTGTTCGGAATCGTGGCGGGCGAAAACGGTCAGTTTCCGTGTCGGATCCTTGCTGAAAAGGTATTCGAAGGTGCCGCCGAATTTCACGCCGTGTTCCTTGATATCTTTGAATCCCAAGGCTCCGTACAGGGTAAATCGGACCTGCTTGCTGAACTTCGGGGAGGTGTGTACGCCCAGCACGGTGCGAATGCCCTCCATGCCGTTTTTGCTGATAATCTGGTCGATGGGGCCGAAGCCGATTTTGCCGATATCCAGGTAACTGTTCAGGAAAATGTTGACGACGGCATAGGCGGCGTTGTAGAAGGGGACCGTCTTGACTTTATCCACCATCTCATAGATGCCGGCTTCTTTTTTCGACAGCGGGAAGGGACGGGCTGCCTGCCAGTACGCTTCGTCTTTGTCGGCCTTGAAATCGACCAGGACCATGCCGTTCATCTCATTCAGGGTCCGGTTGTCCTTCGGCAGGGAGAATTCCGGGGTGCCGAAAGACATCTGCCGGTTGCCGATGATGGAAGTCAGGTTGGTCGAGTCGGTCAGGAAGACGCACATATCGATGTACATCTTGTCGTTCTTGTAGAACCAGGTGCTGTCCACCCGCTGATTCTCGCTGTCCAGAACCAGGTCGCGGACCCAGTTGATGGTGCCGGTCCGGGCCAGTTTCGCGTGGATTTCCCGCAGGGCGTAATCCTCGGCGTCAATCTTCATTTCTCCGTCAAAGACAGGGCTGGACACCATCTTGGCGGGGTGGAAACGGATGTAATAGGTCTTGCGTCCGTCTATCTTGAGGCTGTCGATGAGGTAGTAGTCGTAATACAGGAAACCGGTGCTGATCAGCGGGGAGGGGATGCGCTGCTCGAAGACATTGATGAAATCCTGGTAGAAATTGGTCTTGAGGTGCATCGTGCCGGTGAACTGCGAAACGAAGTTCTCGTCTTCGATGCCGGAAATCCGGTTGGCTTCGATGATTTCTTTGTTGACGTAGGGGTTGCGGCCGTGGAATTTGCGCGACTTGGTCTCCGAAATCATGACCGGCAGGCACGGCTGCCCGGACACTACGGAGGTGTCCATATAGGCGAGCGTAAAGTCGAAGTCGCGCCAGAAGGCGTTGGAAGGAATCTGCGACTGCGGGTCGGTCAGGTCCAGTTCCATCCGGGTGTAAACGTCACAGTTATAGGCGGCTTTCCGTTCCGGGTCGTTGAATTCCTTCCGCTCGTTGATCAGCCGCAGCATCTTCTTCATGCGCCGGTTGTCCGGTTTGACCAGGCTGGCGTTGAGGTGGTTGGTCGTTGTCTTGAGCTGGAAATTGATGACCTGGAAGGCATGTTGCTGGACTTCGGCCTCCTGGGTGTCGTATCCCAGAATCGCCGCCGTCAGAATCTTGGCGGCCGGGTCGCGCGTCTCGATGCTGTAATTACCGTTCAGGTCGGTGGAAATACCGATGGTGGTCCCTTTGTAATAGACCCCGACGAAGGGAATGCCTTCCCCCGTATCGGCATCCGTTACACGACCCCGCACCTTGGTGCTCTGGGCATCAAGAAGCAGGGGCAGCAGCAATGTTGCGCATATGAAGAGCCACTTTTTCATCCCGATTCAATCGAAACGAATAACAAAGTTAATCATTTTTGCGGGTATCAGCATGATTTTATTGCAAAAGTTATTCCCAAGCGCGTCCCATGCGGAAAAGTGCCAAATTATGCGTATCTTTACAAACTTATTTGGATTTGCATATGCCGCAGGAAGGGAATATTGTCATCAAAAGGGCGAAAGTCAATAATTTGAAGGATATCACGGTTTCGATACCCCGGAACCGTTTTGTCGTGATTACCGGCATTTCCGGGTCCGGGAAGTCCTCACTGGCCTTCGATACCCTTTTTGCCGAAGGGCAGCGCCGTTTTGCCGAAAGCCTTTCTTCCTATGCGCGGCAGTTCCTCGGACGGATGTCCAAGCCGGATGTGGAGAAGATTGAAGGCGTTCCCCCGGCCATCGCCATCGAGCAGAAAGTCAATGTCCGCAATCCCCGGTCCACAGTTGCTACGACAACGGAAATCTACGACTATATCCGCCTGATTTTCGCACGGATTGGCCGGACCTTTTCTCCGGTCAGCGGCGAAGAAGTCAAATGCCATCATGTCAATGACGTGATGGACGCGCTCCTTTCCGGCGGGGACAGCGCTGTCCTGCTGCTGGCCGAAATCGGCTGGTCGGAGCGCGCCGACAAGGTGGAACTGATGCTGGACCTCAAAGAGCAGGGGTATTCCCGCTTCTGGGACGGGCAGTCGATGATTCGGATTGAAGAGGTGATGCAACGTTCGGAACACGGCGACTGGCCGGAATCCTTGTATCTGCTGGTCGACCGGGCCAAGGTCACGGCCGACCCGGACGAGGACCTGCTTGCCCGGCTCCATTCCTCGGTGGAAAACTGCTTCAGCATCGGCCGCGGAACGATGTACCTGGTCCGCGACGGCATCCTGCAGAAGTTTTCGTCCCATTTCGAAGCGGACGGCATGACCTTCCGGGAGCCCGACGAGTATATGTTCAGTTTCAACAGCCCGCTGGGCGCCTGCCCGGAGTGCGGGGGATTGGGCAAAATCATCGGCATCAGCGAGGACCTGGTCATCCCGGACAAGACCAAGAGCATCTACGACGGGGCCATCCTCTGCTGGCGCGGCGAAAAAATGGGCTGGTTCAAAGACCAGCTGGTCAAGGTGGCCGGCAACTACGGCATCCCCGTTTTCGCGCCCTGGTGCGAACTGACGGAGGCCCAGCGCCGCCTGGTATGGGAAACACGGGGCGACGAGCAGGACCCGAATACCTTTTTCGGCCTGAATGAATTTTTTGAATGGGTCGAAGCCAACCGCTATAAGATTCAGTACAAATACATGCTGAGCCGCTTTTCCGGGCGGACCACCTGTCCGGTCTGTCATGGCAGCCGGCTTCGTCCGGACGCCCTCTACGTACGCGTGGGCGGCAAGAACATCCACGAGCTGCTGCAGATGACGGTCGAGGACCTGCTGGACTTTTTCGGCCGGCTGCAGCTTTCCGAATATGAGCGGCGGATTGTCCGGAAGGCCGTCGAGGAAGTGACGTCCCGCCTGCGCTATATCGAAGATGTCGGTCTGGGCTACCTGACCCTGGACCGGGCGACCAACACCCTGTCCGGCGGTGAAAGCCAGCGCGTGAACCTGGTGACCGCACTGGGCAGTTCCCTGGTCGGCTCCATGTATATCCTGGACGAACCCAGCATCGGCCTGCATCCCCGCGATACCCAGCGGCTGATCCGCGTCCTGCGCAAACTGCGGGATATCGGCAACACCGTTATCGTCGTGGAGCACGATGAGGAGATTATGCGGGCGGCCGACGAAATTATCGATATGGGACCGCGGGCCGGTATCTACGGCGGAGAAGTCATGTTCCAGGGGCCGTTGTCGGCTTCCTATCCGCCCGAGGTCATCCAGCGCTCCCTGACCCTTCAGTATCTGGACGGGCAACGGCCCCGCTACCGGCGGGAAAAGCGCCGCTGGAACTACAGCATCGGTGTAGACGGGGCCATGGAACACAACCTCAAGGATATCAACGTCCGTTTTCCGCTGGGGGTGCTGACGGTCGTGTCCGGCGTGAGTGGAAGCGGAAAGTCTTCCCTGGTCGGCGACATCCTCTATCCGGCCCTGTACCGGCGCATCAATGAGTCCGGCCCGCTGCCCGGCCTGTTCCGGGGCCTGTCCGGCAACCTGGACCGCATCGCGCAGGTGGAATATGTCGACCAGAATCCAATCGGCAAGAGCAGCCGTTCCAATGCCGTCACCTATCTGAAAGTCTATGACGACATCCGGAAATTGATGGCGGCCCAGCAATATGCCAAACTGAACGGCTATACCCCCTCGTTCTTTTCTTTCAATCAGGACGGCGGACGCTGCCCCGAGTGCCAGGGCGACGGATTCGTCCGGATCGGGATGCAGTTCATGGCCGACGTGACGATGGTCTGCGAGTCCTGCGGCGGCAAACGCTTCAAACCGGATATCCTGGAAGTGCGCTACCGGGAGAAGAATATCGACGATATCCTAAACATGGGGGTGGACGAGGCCATTGCCTTCTTCGGTGCGCAGCCGGAGCCGGAAGCACAGCTGATTGCGAAGAGATTGCAGCCGCTGGTGGATGTGGGACTGTCCTATATCAAATTGGGGCAGAGCAGCAGCACGCTTTCCGGCGGCGAAAGCCAGCGCGTGAAACTGGCCTCCTTCCTGTCTGCGGCGGAGGACGACACCCGCAAGAAAATCCTCTTTATTTTTGACGAACCGACCACGGGCCTGCATTTCTACGATGTGGAAAAACTGCTGAAATCCTTCGATATGCTGCTGGCCAAGGGCCACACCATCGTGGTCGTGGAGCATAACCTGGATGTCATCCGGGCCGCGGACTGGGTGATTGACCTCGGGCCGGAAGCAGGTGACGGCGGCGGGGAAGTGGTCTTTGCCGGCACGCCGGAAGACCTCGTTCATGACAGCCGTTCCCGGACGGCGGAATTCCTTCGGATATGAAAAAGATAGCAGCCATCACGATGGTCCGAAACGACCATTTCTACCTCCGCAAGTGGACCGAATATTATGGCCGGGAACTGGGTGAGGAGAACCTCTATATCCTGGTAGACGGCTTGGATGACCCGCTGCCGGACTGGTGCCCCAAGGCCCATGTCATTCCCTGTGAACGGGTGCAGGGGCAGGTGGCCGCCGCAGACAAGGGGCGGATTCGCCTGATTTCCGCCAAGGCCCGGGAACTGTTTGACCGCTACGACCTGGTAATCGGGACGGATGCCGACGAGATTTTGGCGGTGGACCCTGCGCTGGGGCTGTCGCTTGCCCAATATCTGTCCGGGCTGGATATCCGCACGAGTGTTTCCGGCCTGGGCGTGGACGTCGGCCAGCGGCTGGGCGAAGAGGGAGACATTACGACGGATGCCCCGTTCCTGTCGCAGCGGCATTACGCCCGGCTCTGCACCCGCTATACCAAGGCTTCCGTGATGGCCCGTCCGCTGGAGTGGGGAAGCGGCTTCCATCGGATAAAGGGTCATAACTTCCATATAGCCAAAGATTTGTATCTTTTCCACTTCGGCTACTTTGACCAGGCGCGCATCCGGGCCCGTTTCAGCGACCAGGACCGTCTGGCCGCCGGTTGGCAACGCCACCTGGAGAAGCGTTCGGAAACCATCCGGCTGTGTTCGACCCTTCCGGTGCGGGACTGGGACCGCAGCGTCCGTTTCGCCCGCCGGGTCCAGACCTGGTGCCGGCCGCCCTATGCCTGGAACAAACCGGCTATGTTTGAGCTGAAACTGATTGTCCGGATTCCGGACCGTTTTTCTTCCGTGATATGAATACGTCCCGTCCCCTTGTCTCGATTATCGTCCCGATTTACGGAACGCAGGATTATATCGCCCAGTGTGCCCGCTCCCTGATGGCGCAGACCTGGCCGCACATCCAGTATATCTTCGTCGACGACGGAAGTCCGGACCGGGCGGTGGAGGTGCTGGAAGGCGTTTTGGCCGATTATCCGGAACGGAATGTCCTGATACACAGACAGTCCAATGTGGGACTGCCGAAGGCGCGTGCCGCCGGTCTGGCACTGGCGGAAGGGGAATACATCATGCATCTGGATTCTGATGACTGGATAGAACCTGACGCTGTCGAAAAGCTGGTGAACAAGGCCCTGGAAACGGGCGCCGACCTGGTGTACCACGATTTCTGGAAAGAATACTCTTACCGGTCCAAACTGGATGTGGAACGGGAATACAGTGCCCGGACCCGGCTCACCTATATGAAACGCCTGTATCGGGACAAAGCCTACGGGTATCTGTGGAATAAGTTTGCTCGCCGGCGCCTGTATGAAGACATGTTCATCCCTTCGTACAACATGCACGAGGATGTGGTGATGGCTACCCAGATGCTTTATAAGGCCGGGAGCCTGGTGCATCTGAATGTGCCCCTGGTGCATTACCGGCGGAACAATCCCTCCGCTTCCACCCGCGTGGCCAAGAAGAAGCGCCGGGGCCAGATGGCCCGTAACTATTTGGATTTCTATGAGTTTTACCGGGACCGCCTGCCCGGGTCGCCCGTAGAACCGGTCCTTTCGGATTTGATTCTGCGTGCCGCCTGGGTGGCTTATACGCTGGACCGGGACCTTTTCCGCGAACGGCCTTACCTGTTGGAGATGGCCCGCCATCTGCCTTTCATTCCGTTCCACCGGATTCCCTTGGTTTCCCAATGTGTGCTGAAAGTGGCCACGAACGTGTTTTTGCGATGAGTCTCGTTTCCGTAGTCGTACCCGTTTATCAGGTGGAATCCTATATCGCGGATTGCGCCCGGTCGCTGTTTTCCCAGACCTGGGAGGATACGGAGTTTATTTTTGTCCAGGACGGTTGTACGGACCGTTCCCGGGAGCGTTTGTGTGCGGTGCTGAAGGAAGAATTCCCCTCCCTGCGGGACCGGGTCCGGATTCTGGACAAGGTGAACGAAGGGCTGCCGGCCGCCCGTCGGGACGGCGTCGCTGCGGCCCGCGGGGAATGGATTCTGCATGTGGATTCCGACGATTGGCTGGAAGCGGACGCCATCCGGCTGCTGCTGGAAAAGGCGCGGGAATCGGCGGCGGACCTGGTGTATTTCGATGTGAAAAAAGAGTATGGCCGTTATACACAGGTCTTTCGGGAGCGGGACTACGGTCCGGACGGGATGCAGCGGTATCTGCAGGACATCTACCGTTTCCGGGCCGGCGGCTATACCGTCAACAAATTTGCGCGCCGGGAACTGTATGCGGACTTTTTCTGGCCGCGTTTCGGGATGAGCGAGGATATGGTGGTCAGCGCGCAGTTGTTGCAGCGCTGCCGGCGGATGGCGCATCTGCCGCAGGCCCTCTATCATTACCGTCGGGGAACCGGGACCTCTATTTCCCAATCCGACAGCCGTTTGCGAGATGCGCAGACTGCCCGCAACTTCTTGGATTTCATCGCATTCAGTGAAGGAAAAGAGCCTTCGCCCGTAGCCGGCATCCGGGACGGCATGCTGCTGCGGGCCGCATGGACGGCTTATCGCGCTGCTCCTGAGCTGTTTACAGAATATCCCTCTCTGAAAGATAAGGCCGCCGCCATACCGCTGCAGCGGCACTGCTCGTTGAAGTGGTTCCGGCAGGTGCTGCTCAAGCGAGCAATGCGTTGAAAAGTGCTATCCAGCGGGCCCCGATGCGGTCCGGCGCCAGTTCTGCAACCCTTTCGATTCCCGCCTGGCGGAGCATCATCTTTTCTTCATCGGACCGGCGGGCGACATCCACCAGGGTGCGGGCGAAAGCCTCCTCGTCCGGGTGCGGAACCAGGAATCCGGTTCGGGAGAGGATTTCTTCCACTCCGGCGGAACAGTTGAATGCGATGGGAATCACCCCATGAGCCAGCGCCTCCGTCAGACAGAGCGGCCAGCCTTCTGTCTGGGATACCAGGCAGAGGATATCGGCTTTCCGGTACCAGGTTTCGGGATGAGAGGTGCGTCCCTCGAATGAGCAGCGCTCCAGTTTCCATTCCCGGGCCAGGGCTTCCAGCCGGGGGCGTTCATCTCCGTCTCCGACCAGGGCGAGCCGATAGTCCGGCAGCTGATGCTGTACCTGCCTCCAGATGCGCAGCAGCCGTTCCGGTTTTTTGTCGTAGTCACACAGGCGTCCGCAGAAGAGAATCAGTTTCTCCTTCTGCAGGGTCGGATGCTCCACCGGATACTCCGGGTTGTTGATAACCCACAGCCGGCCGGAATCCTGGCCGGCGAGTATGGCTTCGGTCTGGCGGCGGTACCCTTCGCACAGGACAACGTAGGCATCGCTGGCGGCATAGTTGCGGGCCGCCCGTTCCTGGGCCAGGCGCAGCGCTTTGCCGCCGTCCGTATACAGCTTTTTTTGATAGAGATTCCACAGGACCCGGTTCCACCAATGGCGTTTGTGCCCGCCCTGCCGGTGGTCCAGGATGGAATACATTTCATGGAAGGCCTCGCCGTGGTTGGCGAAGACGATTTTGGTCCCGGCGGCGCGGGTTTTCTCCGTGCCTTTGAAAATCCAGGAACACTCCACCAGGATGTCGGCGTGGATTTCACGGGCTTTCCGCACCGGGTCGTCGGTCTGGATCAGTTGGACCAGGCTGCGGATTTCGTCGTTCATCATGCTCTCGACAATCCGGCTTGCCAGGACGATGATGCGGTAGGAAGGCGCAGCCGTACGGGCATAGCGGGCGATATCCAGGGTAACGCGGGCGACGCCGCCTTCGGGGAACCCGTTATTGATAAAAGCAACGGTAGGCATGCGCTTAGAGTTGTTTGATGTGTTCTTTCAGTTCAGTCGTGGATATCCCTTCGGTACGCGGCAGAATCACAACTTGTTTGTCATGGTCCCGACACCAGTCGAACACTTTCCGGAAGCCCGCATGCCTTTGGTCGGGGCCGGCGGCGAAGATGTCGAAATCGACTTCGTCCACGATGGTTTCCACGTCCCGGTAGATGACGATGTCATCCACGTATTTGATGGCCTTGACCATATAGGCGCGTTCTTCCGTGCTGCCGACGGTGCGGGCTCCGGGCTTGTATTTGGCGACCCAGTCGCCGTCCTGAACGGCAACGACGAGACGGTCTCCCAGCGCCCTGGCCTTGCGGAACAATTCCACATGACCGAGGTGCAGGAGGTCGAAAACGCCGACTGTCAATACGGTTTTCATGTTGCAAAGATAAGCATTCTTCGTATAAAAATGGTGCAAAAATGCGCTTTTGTCGGATATTATGGTTATTTTTGCAAGACTTATTCAAAGGAGCAGTATGGAGATTGTCCGGACAGCGATACAAGACGTTCTGGTGATTCGGCCGCGTGTGTTCGAAGATGCCCGCGGGTATTTTTTTGAGAGTTTCAATGCGCGGGAATTTGCCCGGGAAACAGGTTTGGAACTGCATTTCGTGCAGGATAACGAGAGTATGTCATCCTTCGGAGTTATCCGGGGACTGCATTATCAGCGTCCGCCCTATACCCAGACCAAGCTGGTGCGTTGCGTGCTGGGCCGTGTGCTGGATGTCGTGGTCGACATCCGGAAGGGGAGTCCCACCTATGGCCGTCACGTGGCCGTGGAACTGTCTGCCGACAACCACACCCAGTTGCTGATTCCCAAGGGCTTTGCCCACGGCTTTTCCGTGCTGAGCGAAAAGGCTGTCTTCCAGTATAAATGCGACAACTTCTACCAGCGGGATTCCGAAGCCGGAATCGACCTTTTCGACCCTGCGCTGGGCATTGATTGGCAGGTGTCGGCCGAAGCGGCGGTGCTGAGTCCCAAGGACCGGGAGAATCCGACGCTGGCGACGGCTCCGGTGCATTTTGTTTACGGACAGATATGAAAGTATTGATTACAGGTGCCAACGGCCAATTGGGTTGTACCCTTCGCCGGATACTGGCGGCAGGCGGTGATGAAAAGAAGGCCTGCATTCCCCACAACGGGCATTATTATTACCTGAGCGACGTCACGCGGCGGGAGGGCTATCCCGTCTATCATGTCGACGTGACGGACCCCGAGGATATCGGCCGTTTCGTGCAGGATGAAGAAATTGACGCCATCGTCAACTGCGCTGCCTTTACCGATGTGGAGGGCGCTGAAAGCCAGCCCGAGAAGGCGGAACTGCTGAATGCGAAGGCCGTGGAATACCTGGCCGAAGCCATGGCCGCCACCGGGGGATTGCTGATACATATCTCTACGGATTATGTCTTTGGGGGACAGACCGGCAATACGCCTCGTCAAGAGGATGCAGATTCTTGTCCGACAGGCGTTTACGGGGCTACCAAGCTCCGCGGAGAACAGGCTGTCCTGGCTTCCGGTTGCCACTATGTCATCCTGCGCACCGCCTGGCTGTACAGCCTGTATGGCCGGAACTTCCTGAAAACGATGCTGGACCTGACGGCCTCGAAACCGTCGCTGAAGGTCGTTTTCGACCAGGTCGGCACGCCGACTTTCGCCGGCGATTTGGCCGGAGAAATCATCCGCATCCTGGAAGAAGGCCTGTACAAGGGCCATAGCGGCATTTACCATTACAGCAACGAGGGCGTGTGCAGCTGGTATGATTTCGCCAAGGCCATCGCCCGTTGTTCCGGCCATACCCGGTGCGACATCCAGCCCTGCCACAGCGATGAATTCCCTTCGCAAGTGCAGCGTCCGCCGTATTCGGTCCTGGACAAAACGAAAATCAAGACTGTCTTCGGCACACGGATTCCATACTGGACCGATGCACTGCAGGCCTGCCTGCAGGATTATTCCGCATAGTCAACGCTCCAGGACGGCTCCGGCAGGGCCGTGCCTTCCGGCCGGAGAATAAAGTGGTAGCTTTTCCCCCGGCAGAGGGCTTCTCCCGGATAAAACCGATAGGTGACATAACTCCCGGCCTGCGTACGGAAGCGGGGAGAGGCATATTCCGCCTTGAGCTCTATGTACGAGCGAATGCCCGCACCGTCTTCCGGGCAGTTTTCCAACAGATAGAGAAAGAGCTCTTCGCTGACGCCTGGCCGGGCCTCCCGATTCAGGGCATCCGCATCCCCCCAGCTTTTCCCGAAGCCCGGGTCGAATACATCCTGTGCATTGCGTGCGTAACTGGGGCCCAGCAGGCTGACCGAGCGGGGGCTGTCGCCCACCCGGACGCTTTGGATTTTCAAGGACACGTCCCCGTCCAGCCGGGTCCGGTCCAGGGTGATGCCGACCCGGGCCATCATGCGGGTCAGGGGAAGGGTCAGGCTTTGTTGACCCGGCGAAAGCTCCGTGGTGAGCATGCCGCAGAGGGGCATCCCCTGGCTGTACGCGTCAGGATAGGCCAAATACAGACGCTCTTCGGCGAGCTGGGCAAGGGTCGTGGCCTGCACGGCGCGGCCCAGGTTGGCGCAGGCCACCAGGGTCAGCTGCGACCCGCCGAGCAGCCGCAGGCGGAACGATTCGCGGGAGGCGGGGTCCCTCGCACGGACGTAGCGCCGTTCTTCCAGCTGCCCTTCTGCATTGAAAACCAGCAGGTTGATATCCGTGAGCAAATCTTCTGGCGGGTCCTCCGATTTGGAGACGGTCACCCGGAGGGTCACTTCCACAGGCCGGACCGCGTCCTCACGGCGGCAGGCGACGGCCAGCAGGATGAAAAGCAGGTAAATCCAAGGGGTACGCATATCAGAAAGGTATATATACGGGCGGACATTCCACCCAGTTTTCCAGTTGCAGCTCCAGCTTTGCCGCGACGCCCTCGATGGGCGTGTCCGGGTCTTTGACGCCCCGTTGGGTCAGGGTAATGTCCAGGCGGTAACTGCGGTTGCGGGCGATTCCGCCGCCGTCTTCCTGCCGGTTGAGGTTCAAGGGCCAGTACCAGGTTTCTCCGCCGAGTTTCCCTTCGATGACCAGTCGGGTGAAAGGGGTGCCGAAGCCTTCCCGGACCGCCTGGTTGGGATAACAGTAGAAATGCAGGTTGGTGAACACGACCGTTTCTCCGACAGGTTCCGGCCAGTTGGCCAGCAGCATCTGGGGGTGGCGGAATGTGTGCAGTTCTTCCTCCCGGAGGCCGGCTTCGTTGACAATCCCGCCCGGCAGGGGAACCTGCTCACAGAAAGGGGAGCAGCGGCTGTTGACATTGGTCAGATAGATGCGGATATCCTCCAGCTGCGCCCCTTCATAGGGCTTCCCGTGAAAATCGCAGCTCAGCGAGGCCACGACGATTTCACTGAGCACCGGGGACAGGGTGACATCGATGCGGCTTTCTTCTCCGGCCTGAAGCCTGCGCTGACCGCTCATGACAGGGAAGACGGGGTCTTCGTTTTTGAGTTCGCAGACCAGCCCCATCAGCCCTTCGTATGCATTGATGTCCGCCCAGGTGTACCGGTCGTCGGCGGAATTGGCCAGGATGACCATCCGCTTGCCGCCCCGGGTGGAGAGGCCGGTGATTTCCCCTTCGTTCCGGTAGCGGTCAATCCGCTGGTAGGCATCCAGCCTTCCGAGCGAGTCGTCATTGAAATAAAAGATATCCAGGCATCCGGACGGCTGTCCCCCGGGAGCGTGCAGCCGGATGCGGACTGCTTCTTCGGCCGTGAAGGAGCCCGTACAACAGCACAGGAGGGCGGGAACTGAAGATGCCGCAAGCAGGCGGCGGCCAGAATGGCAGATTGCACAGTAAATATGAGAAATGAGGGCAGAGTTCCACAAGGTTGAGAGGAAGTTCCCGCCGCTGGCTGTTCTATGCTGAAATACGACCATATCATCATTTTTCGGCAAAGATAGCGGGCTTTTTCAAACGGTCAACACAGGTAAAAAAATGTAAGCAAGAAATATACGATGTTTATCTTTTTTCGTCAAGAATGAAAAAAAATCCCGGATTCTTGCGAAATCCGGGATTCATCTGGAACGGTGCCGTTATGCACCGAAGTTGTCGTACAGGATGCTTTCGGGTGCGACGCCCAGGCTGTCGAGCAGGTTGTTCACCGCTCCGACCATCATAGGCGGGCCGCACATGAAATACTTGATATCCTCGGGGGCCTCGTGGTTCTTCAGATAGGTCTCGTTCATCACGTTGTGAACGAAGCCTGCCGTGTACTTCACGCCTGCAGCATCGGCTGCCGGGTCCGGACGGTCGAGGGCCAGGTGGAAGTGGAAGTTCGGGAATTCGGCTTCCAGTTCGGCGAAGTCTTCCAGGTAGAAGGCTTCGACCAGGGCGCGTGCACCATAGAAGAAGTGCACCTCGCGACGGGTCCGGAGGGTCTTGAACAGGTGCATGATATGGCTGCGCAGAGGGGCCATACCGGCACCGCCGCCGACGAAGATGTATTCCTGGCTGTCCGGGTCGTTCTCCGGCAGGAGAAACTCACCGTAAGGACCGGAAATGGTCACCTTGTCACCCGGCTAGCGGGTAAACACGTAGCTGGACGCAATGCCCGGAGGCACCGGCAGCATCTTGAACACGCCACGCGGCTGGCTCCGGTCGAACGGAGGGGTCGCGATACGGACGTTGAGCTTGATTATGTTCTTCTCGGCCGGGTAGGAGGCCATGGAATAGGCACGGATTGTCGGTTCGGCATTCACAGCGTGGAGGTCGAAGAAACCGTACTTCTCCCAGTCGGCCCGGTACTCGGGATCCACGTCGATGTCCTTGAACCAGACATCGTAGGCCGGGATGTCAATCTGGATGTATTCGCCGGACTTGAACTCGATGTTCTCGCCTTCGGGGAGACGGACCGTGAATTCCTTGATGAAGGTGGCCACGTTCTTGTTGGAAATGACTTCGCACTCAAGTTTCTTCACGCTGAGGGCAGAATCCGGAACGGCAATCTGGAGGTTGTCTTTCACCTTCACCTGGCAGCCCAGCCGCCAGCCGTCCTTAATCTGTTTGCGGGAGAAGAAACCTTCTTCGGTCGGCAGGATGCTGCCGCCGCCTTCCAGAACGCGGACTTTGCACTGGCCGCAGTTGGCCTTGCCGCCGCAAGCGGAGGGGAGGAAAATCTTTTCGTCTGCGAGGGTGTGGAGCAAATCGCCGCCCTGCTGGACGTCCAGCACTTTCTTACCGTTGTTGATATCGATTTTGACGGTTCCCGAAGGAGTCAGCTTCGCCTTGATAATCAAGAGAAGGGCAACGAGCAGAAGTGTCACAATCGTGATGACACAGATGGCTGATAAAATCGTTGAACTCATATACGCTCCTCCTATTTTACAGTGAAATACCCATGAAGGTCATGAAGGCCAGGGCCATCAGACCGACGGTGATGAATGTGATGCCCAGACCCTTGAGCGCAGCGGGAACCTTGCTGTACGCCATTTTCTCGCGGATGGCCGCGAGAGAGACGATGGCCAGGAACCAGCCCAGACCGCTACCCAGGGCGTAAACGGCAGATTCACCGACGTTTACGAAGTCGCGCTGCTGCATGAACAGGGAGGCGCCCAGGATGGCGCAGTTCACGGCAATCAGCGGCAGGAAAATACCCAGCGCGGAATACAGGGAAGGGGAGAATTTCTCGACGACCATCTCCACAATCTGTACGATGGCGGCGATGACGGCAATGAAGATGATGAAACTGAGGAAGCTCAGGTCCACCTGTGCAAAGCCTTCGCCCAGCCAGGACAGGGCGCCCGGCTTGAGGACGTACTCGTTCAACAGGTAGTTGATCGGGAGGGTCACGAGAAGGACAAAGATAACAGCGACACCAAGACCGGCAGCTGTCTTCACGTTTTTGGATACCGCCAGGTATGAGCACATACCGAGGAAGTATGCAAAAATCATATTGTCAACGAAAATTGACTTTACGAATAAGCTTAAATATTCCATAATCCTGATGTGTTAGGTTATTTCTCCTGAAGGTCTTTCTGGATGCTCCGCTGGACCCACACGATACATCCCAGGAGGATGAGGGCGAAGGGCGGCAGAATCACCAGGTTGTTGGCGACGTATCCGAAGCGGTTCAGGATATCGAATCCGAAGAGCGTGCCGCTGCCGAGCAGTTCCCGGAAGAAGGCGACAATCAGCAGAATCATTCCGTAACCGGCGCCGTTGGCGATACCGTCCAGCAGGGAAGGAATCGGTTTGTTGCCGAGGGCGAAGGCTTCGATACGACCCATCACGATACAGTTGGTGATAATCAGGCCGATATAGACGCTCAGCTGTTTGTCAATGGCATAGGTGGCCTCGAAGGACTTCAGAATCTGGTCCACGAGAATCACCATCATGGCCACGACCACGAGCTGCACGATAATACGGACCCGGCTCGGAATCGTGTTCCGCAGCAGGGAAAGAATCAGACTGGAAATACCGGTCACGACGATGACGGACAGCGCCATGACGAGCGCGCCTTTCATCGTGACGGTAACGGCCAGTGAAGAGCAGATACCGAGCACCAGGACGGTAATCGGGTTCCCCTTGAAAATGGGGTTGAATATGGTTTCTTTAAGTTTTGCGTCCATCGTTTATTCCTCCTCTGCTTTGGTTTCTTCCGTTTCGGCCGCGGCAATCACCTCTTCCGCTACGGGGCAAGGGGCGTTGAAATGCTTGGCATACGCGCTCAGCCAGGTATCGATGGCTTTGTCCAGACCCTGGGATGTCATGGTCGCACCGGTGATAGCATCGATTTTGTTGTCGATGACCTCGCTGTTGTCGGCGTTCTTGGGAGAACCGCCCTTGACAATCTCGAAAATGTTGCTTTGCGAGAAATCAGGCTTTTCGCCCACGAATTCCGCCTGGAATTGCGGGTCGTCCTTGATTTTGGAACCGAGGCCGGCGGTCTCGGACTCATGGTCGAAGTACGCGCCCTTGATGGTAATGCTTCCGTCAACAGGCTGATTGAAAGCGATATAGCCCCAAATCGGGCCCCAGAGACCGGCTCCGTAAATGGGCACGACGGTGATACCGTTCTTGAACTCGAAGACCGGCAGTTCAATCTGTCCCTCCTGCATGCCTTTGATCAGGTAGTTCTGCTTCTTCAGCTTGGCAGGGGTGTAGATTTCCGCGTTCTCGATGCTCAAATCGTTGATTTTCTGGTTGTCGGTGTCCACCGTGTAGGCGGAAGCGATTTCCTCTTTATACTTGGCAATGACGGCTGCGTTGCCGATCTGCTGGAATTCGGCCTTGGTGCCGAAGCCGGCGGCGGTCAGCATCTGCGAGATGGTATCTGCCTTCTCGTTGGCTTCCTGCCGGCTCTTGAGCGACTGCGAAACAACCGCAAGAATCGCTGCGACCAGGACCACGATGACTGTAGTATAGACTACTGTGTATACGTTGCTGTTGGTATTCATATCCTGTGCGTTTATGCGGTTTTGACAGTTTTGTTCTTCCTGCGGATGGCGGCGCTGACGACGCAGTAGTCAATCAGCGGAGCGAAGGTGTTCATCAGCAGAATGGCCAGCATCATACCCTCGGCATAGCCCGGGTTGAAGAGGCGCACGGTGATGCACAGCGCACCGATCAGGAAACCGTAAATCCATTTGCCGGTCTCCGTCTGGGCGGAGGTGACAGGGTCGGTGGCCATGAAGACCGTACCGAAGGCGAAGCCGCCCATCAGCAGCTGCATCCAGGCCGGGACGTCGGTCACACCGAAAGCGGTGCCGAGCCAGCCCACAAACAGGGCGCCCAGGATGGAGGAGCACATGATTTTCCAGCTGGCGATACCGGTCCAGAGCAGCAGGACGGCACCCAGGAGGATGGCGATGATGGAGGTCTCACCGACGGAGCCGGGGACGGTACCGGTGAACAGGTTCAGCCAGTCATATCCGGCGGCGGTGATGCCGTCCATCCCTTCGGAAAGGTGTCCGAGCGGGGTGGCGCCGGAGAATCCGTCAACAGCGGTATCCTTGCCCAGGCTGACCCATACGTCGGAACCGGACATCTTGCTCGGGTAAGCAAAGAAAAGGAACGCGCGGGCGAGCAGGGCGGGGTTCAGGAAGTTCATACCGGTGCCGCCGAACACTTCCTTGCCGAAAAGAACGGCGAAGGCGACGGCGATGGCCAGCATCCACAGGGGGACGTCCACCGGCATGATCAGCGGAATCAGGAAGCCGGACACGAGGTAGCCCTCGTTTACTTCCTCACCTTTGATCTGGGCGCCGGCGAATTCAATGAAAAGGCCGACGGCATAGGATACGATATAGAGGGGGAGTACCTTCAGGAATCCGTACCAGAAAGTGGCCCAGAATCCGGCGGACTCGCCGATAGCCAGGTAGTGCTGATAGCCGACGTTCCACATGCCGAACAGGGCGGCCGGAATCAAGGCAATCACCACGAGAATCATCACGCGCTTCAGGTCAACGGCATCGCGGACATGGGCGCCGGTGCGGGTCACCGAAGCGGGGACGCGCAGGAACGTGTCAAAGGCATCGACCGTGGAATGGAGGAAGCCCATTTTTCCGCCTTTCTCAAAAAGGCCGGGTTTGTTCTTGTTTTCTTCCATAATCTTTCTCCTTTATGCCATTTCCTTGATCATCTGGTCGATACCCGAAGCGATGATGGCCTGGATGTCGTTCTTGGAAGGATCTACGTATTCGCACAGGGCGAGGTCTTCGGGAAGCACTTCGTAGATGCCGAAATTTTCCATCTTCTCGATATCTCCGGCCAGGCAGGCCTTGATCAGGTAGACGGGGAAGATATCCATCGGCAGGACTTTGCTGTAAACGTCGGATACGACGAATGCGCGCGGACCGCCGTGGGTGTTGGTATCCATTGCATATTTCTTCTTCGGGCAGAGCCAGGAGAAATAGGCGCGGGAAGAACTGAACTGGTTGAAGCGGAAGGGTTTGGCCCAACCGAGCAGTTCGCGTTCCGTTCCTTCATGCAGCAGGGTGACCTGGTTGTCGAAGAAACCCAGGAAGCCGTTTTCACCGGCGTTGCGGCCCGTGAGCGCGTCACCGCTGACGAAACGGATGTCACCCTTGGAATTGTCGTAGAAGGCGGAAAGGGCCTTCATCGGCATGCCGGGGAAGGCATCCACATAGGCGGGATCTTTTGCAACCGGTCCGGTCACCGCCACCTTGCGGGCGAGGTTGACTTTTCCGGTGTTGAAAAGCCGGCCGATAGCCGCCAGCATGAGCAGGGAAACCGTCCAGACGGTCTCGCCTTTGCGGATGGGGGCGATGTGGCTGATCTGCACGCCGACATTGCCGGCGGGGTGTTTGCCGGTAAAGGTGTGCAGGATGACGTTTTCAATCTTGTGGAACGCAGTGCCGCTGTAATTGTCCGCGCAAAGCGAAAGATGGACGCCGCCTGCGGACAGTTTGGCCAGTGCGTTTACGCCTGCCTGGATATCCTCCACTTCGTTGCCGAGGGCATAGTCGGGGTCGGCAGCCAGCGGGGCGGTCGAGAAGCCGGATACGAAAATGGCTTTCGGCTGGACGGACGGGTCTGCGAGGATGCCGTAAGGGCGCTGGATGATAGCGGCCCACAGCCCGCTCTTGAGCAGCTGTTCCCGGACTTGTTCCGCCTGCAGACCGTCGGCTTTCTTCGCGCCGAAATCAACGTATTCCTGAACGGCGTCGGCCTGAATCAGTACGGCAAGCAACTTTCTCTTGTCTCCCCGGACCACACCTGCTACCGTGCCGCTGACGGGCGCGGTAATCAGAATCTCCGGGCAATTCTTGTCGGCCAGTACGGGGGATCCGGCAAGCACTTTGTCACCTTCGCGCACGAGCAGCCTCGGAACGAGGCCCTTGAAATCGTCGGGACGGATGGCGACAACGTCAGGCTGGATGGACGCACGGGTCTTCAGAGCTGCTTCTCCCTGAATCGGGATATTCAGCCCTCCTTTTAATCTGATGTTGTTTGACATTATTGAAAATAACTAAAAATTGTTTCTGTTAAAACATGCAAAGTTACGCAATTTTTAGTAATTTCGCGCTATGAATATGGAGAATGTTAACGCGATTTTAGGAGGATTGGACAGCCGACAGGCGGAAGCGGTGCGCTGCACGAGGGGACCGGTGCTGATTGTCGCCGGTGCGGGATCCGGAAAGACGAGGGTATTGACCAGCAGGATAGCCCTGCTGCTGGAACAGGGGACGGAGCCGGACCGCATCCTGGCGCTGACGTTTACCAAGAAAGCGGCCGGCGAGATGAAGGAACGAATCGCGCTGATGGTAGGGGAGCGGAAGGCCCGCCGGCTGCGGATGGGAACCTTCCATTCCGTATTCATCCGTTTTCTGCGGGAATATGCCGACCGGCTGGACTACCCGGCCGCGTTTACGGTATATGACACGTCCGATTCGGTCAGCGCCATCAAGCGCATCATCAAGGAAATGAACCTGGACGACAAAGTCTACAAGCCCAAGGATGTCCTTTCGCGCATATCGATGGCCAAGAACAACCTGGTGACGGTACAAGCCTACCGGGCCAATCCGGAAGCGCTGAAAAACGACAGCGCCGCGAAAAAACCGCACATCGTGGACATCTACGCCGCCTATCAGGGGCTGATGAAGCAGGCAGGGGTCATGGACTTCGACGATATTCTCTTGAATATGAATATCTTGCTGCAATATGTACCGGATGCTCTGACGGATATTGCAGCCCGTTTTGACGCCATCCTCGTGGATGAATACCAGGATACCAATTTCGCTCAGTATCTGATTCTGAAGAAACTGGCCCAGCCCCACCGGAATCTCTGTGTGGTGGGGGACGATTCCCAGTCCATCTATGCCTTCCGCGGGGCCAAGATTGAGAACATCCTCAATTTCCAGCGGGACTATCCCGAAAGCAAGGTTTTCCGCCTGGAGCAGAATTACCGTTCGACGAAGACGATTGTCGAGGCGGCCAATTCATTGATAGCCAAGAATATCGGCCGTATTCCGAAGCGGTGCTTTTCGGCCGGGGAAACGGGAGACCCGATTCATCTGGTGCAGGCGTATACGGAGATGGAGGAAGCCTTGTTGGTGGCCTCCGCCATCGTGGCACGAATGCAGTCCGACCATGCCAAATACCAGGATTTCGCTATCCTGTACAGGACCAATGCCCAGTCCCGCGCCCTGGAGGAGGCGCTCCGGAAACGGAACCTCCCCTATATGATTTATTCCGGCAATTCTTTCTTCGACCGTGCGGAAGTCAAGGATATGATGGCCTATCTGAAACTGGCTGTCAATCCTGCCGACGACGAGTCTTTCCGCCGGGTGGTCAACAAGCCGGTCCGCGGTATCGGCGACACCACCGTGGAAGCCTTGTCTGCTGCGGCCAAGGAAGCCGGTAAACCCTTGATGGAGACGATTTTCCTGGAAGGGCTGGACCGTTTCGGGCTGAAAAACGCTGCACAGGAACGGTTGAAAGCCTTTGCCAAAATGATTTTGGACGCCCATGCACGCACGGACAGGGAGGATGCCTTTCTGCTCGCATCCTGGCTGAATACGGCGGCCGGTCTGCATCGTTCGTATAAGGAAGACAACAGCATCGAAAGCCAGTCGCGTGCCGCCAACATCGAAGAACTGATCAACAGTGTCAAGACTTTTGTGGAGAACCGGCACAATGACTATGTGGAGGACCTGATGGCGGAAGGCCAGCTCCAGGACGGCGCCGCGATAGACGAAGCCAATCTGCCCGTCGTAACCCTCGGGGAGTTCCTGGAGGATATTTCCCTGCTCAGCGCCGTGGACGTGGACGATGAAGACAGCGCGAATAAAATTGCGTTGATGACCGTCCATAGCGCCAAAGGCCTGGAGTTTCCCTATGTTTTCGTGACGGGACTGGAAGAGAACCTTTTCCCCAGCGGCGGCCTCCTGGCGTCTCCGACCGATATCGAGGAGGAGCGGCGTCTGTTCTACGTGGCCATGACCCGGGCCGAGAAGGCTGTTACCCTCACATTTGCGACGACTCGGATGCGCAACGGCAAACACGAGAGCAATCCGCCCAGCCGTTTTATCCGGGAAATCGGGGATGCGTATCTGGACCGACCGCTGCCCAAGGAAGAAGCTTTCGGGAGCGGTTTCGGCAGTTCGTTTGGCGCTTCCGGCATCCGGCGTTTTCCGCCGAAAACCCAGCCGAAGGTCCGGCCTGACACCCAACCTGTTCACCGGCCTGTTTCACAGGGGCCCCGCATTCCCACGCCCGCCCGTGTCCCGACGCCTCCGCTCCCGCCGGCAGACCCGGACTTTGTTCCGGTTTCCGTGCTCGAACTTAAGGAGGGCCAGCGGATAGAACACAACCGTTTCGGCTTGGGGCGCATCCGGAAAATCACCGGCGAGGCGGCCGATTTGAAGGCTACGATTGATTTCGACCGCTACGGAGAGAAGATACTTTTGCTCAAATATGCCAAAATCCGGCTAAAATGACGATTTTTTTGGGTGATTGTCAAAAGGAGTTGACTTTGTGAAAAAAAGTCGCTACATTTGCCCTCGAAGTTTTTCATAGTTTAAGTTTAGGTTAAGTGCGGGGAATTCGCAGGGATTGCGATTTTCCCGCTTTTATTTTGGGATTCTAGGTAAAATATATTATATTTGCAGAACAAAATGCCGCTTTTGGTGCAAGGGAGAGGGGGGGAACTTGTTTACTCTTCCGAGCGCAGCCAAGAATAGCAGGTACCATACTTGCGGAATTCTTGTGCAAGAGAGCGAAGAGGAAACTTGTTTACTCTTCCGAGCGCAGCCAAGAATAGCGCATTTTTGAAAAAAATGCGGAATTAGCTCAGTTGGTAGAGCGGCGGCTTCCCAAGCCGCAGGTCACGAGTTCGAACCTCGCATTCCGCTCCATTCTTTATTTTATTTTCCATGAGCAGAATTTTGAAAACTGCTGTAGTGGTGCTGACGATGCTGACCGCTGCAGCTTGCGGCCGATATCATTACGAAACGGTTGCAGGGGACCCGATGGGTACGAAAATCTACACCCTGGACAACGGGCTCAAGGTCTATATGACCGTCAACAAAGAGACCCCGCGTCTGCAAACCTATATTGCCGTCCGTGTCGGCGGCAAGAACGACCCGGCCGACAACACCGGCCTGGCGCATTATCTGGAGCATATCATGTTCAAAGGAACGCAGCAGTACGGCACCTCGGATTATGCTGCCGAAAAGCCCCTTCTGGACCAGATTCAAGCCCTGTACGATGTCTATCGCACCAAGACCGACCCGGCCGAACGCGAAGCTATCTACCGTCAGATTGATTCCGTCAGTTATGAGGCTTCCAAAATCGCCATACCCAACGAATACGACAAGCTGATGTCGCTGATTGGGAGCGAAGGTTCCAATGCCTTCACCTCCGACGACGTTACCTGCTACACCGAAGACATTCCTTCCAACCAGGTGGAGAACTGGGCCAAAATCCAGTCCGACCGCTTTAAAAACATGGTGGTCAGGGGGTTCCATACCGAATTGGAAGCTGTCTATGAGGAGAAGAACCGCGGCCTGAACGACGACGGCGAGAAGGCGATGGATATGATATCGTCGGTGCTGTTCCCCAGCCATCCTTATGGTACGCAGACCGTTATCGGTACCCAGGACCACCTGAAGAATCCCTCCATCACCGCGATTCTGAAGCAGAAAGAAACCTGGTATGTCCCGAACAACTGCGCCATCTGCGTCTCGGGCGATTTCGACCCCGACACCTTTGTCTCCATCATTGAAAAGTACTTCGGTGACTGGCAGCCCAATCCGGCGGTCCCGGTATTGGACATCAAGGAAGAGGCCCCGCTGACTGCACCCGTTGAAAAGGACGTGTACGGCACTGAAGCGGAATTCGTCATGCTGGCATGGCGCTATCCCGGCGTAAATCATCCCGACAGCGAACTGTCCGGTATTGTCAATTCCATCCTGTACAACGGCATGGCCGGCCTGATGGACCTGGACCTGAACCAACAGCAGCAGGTGCTCGGCGCCTATGGTTTTGATTATGGCCGCACCGACCATGGTACCCTGATTTTGGAAGGTATGCCGCAGGACGGTCAGAGCCTGACCGAAGTGCGCGACCTGATTCTGGCCGAAGTGGCCAAGTTGCGCGCCGGCGATTTTGACGCTTCGCTGGTGAATGCCGCCGTCGCCAACCTCAAGCTCGCCGAAATGAATGCCCTGGAAAGCAATCGCAGCCGGGCCATGAAGTTCGTCGAGTCCTTCATCGCCCGTCATGACTGGAAATATGACGTGGATCAGATGGCCCGCCTGGAAAAAGTGACGAAGGAAGATGTGGTCCGCTGGGCCAACACCTATCTGGGCGAAAACAATTATGCCCTCGTCTACAAGCATATCGGCGAAGACAAGAATATCTATAAGATTGACGCGCCGAAGATTACGCCGATTGTCACCAACCGCGACAAGGAAAGCGCCTTCCTCTCCGCCGTCAAAGAGACCCCGGTTGCGCCGATTGAGCCGGTCTTCGTCGATTATGACAAAGAAATGTCCGTATTCAGCCAGAACGGACTGGAAGTCCTGTATAAGCAGAATGAAAACAATGACATTGCGTACCTGAGTTTTGTCTTCGACAAAGGCCTGCTGGACAATCCGGCGCTGTCCTTCGCCTTCCGCTATATCGACTATCTGGGAACGGCGAACCGCAGCGCAGAAGAGATTGCCCGCCAGATGTATGGCCTGGCCTGCAGCTGGGGAGCCGGTGTCGGTGAAAACCAGACCCGGATTACGGTTTCCGGATTGAATGAGCACCTGGGAGAAGCGCTGGATATCGTGGAGGACCTGCTGCGCAATGCCAGCCCGGATTCGGAGATTCTGGCAGCCATGAAGGCGGATGAACTGAAGGCACGTATGGACAACAAGTTCAACCAGCGGGCCTGTCAGCGCGCCCTGCAGCAATACTTGCAGTACGGACCGGAATACATCGCGCAGACCACCTTGCGGAATGACCAGGTGGCGGCCCTGGACGGGGAGACCCTGCTCGCATCGGTACGGGAACTGCTGGATTGCGCCCACCGTGTGCTGTATTACGGTCCCGATTCCAGCGAAGGCCTGCGTCTGACCCTGTCCGGTCACCATGCTGTACCGGAGGTACTCCAGCCCCTGGAGCGCAAGCATGCCCGCCGGCTGCAGGTCGAGCGTCCGGAAGTGCTGATTGCCCCTTATGAGGCCCGTCAGTTCAACTACGTACAGTATTCCAACCGGGGCGAGACCTTCGATATCGCCGAAGACGCCCGCATCGACCTTTTCAATGAATACTTCGGCGGCGGCATGAATACCATCGTGTTCCAGGAAATGCGCGAATCCCGTGCCCTGGCATACAGCGCCGGCGCCTATCTGTACAAGCCGCGTTTTATCGGCGATACCTACAGCTTCACCGCTTCCATCGGTTCGCAGAATGACAAGCTCCGCCAGGCGGTGGAAGCCTTCGATGAGATTATCAACGACATGCCTCGTTCCGACAAGGCCTTCGCCATTGCCAAGACCGCGTTGGACACCCGGCTGCGTACCCAGCGTACCGTCGGCTATTCCGTCCTGATGAATTATCTGTCCGACCGGGAAATGGGTGTGAACGAGAACCGTGACAAACGGGTGTTCGAGCAACTTCCGTCCCTGACGCTGGAGGACCTGGCCGATACCCAGGAAGAGTGGATTAAGGACCGGGTGTACCGTTATGGCATCCTGGGCGATACCGCCGACCTGGATATGGACTTCCTCCGGACCCTCGGCCCGGTGAAAATCCTGACCCTGGATGAGATTTTCGGCTATTAGTATCTATTCCAACTGCCATTCCGAGATGCTTTTGATGCCCGGAACGCCGAAATAAAGCTCGACGATGTCCCCTTTGAGAAAGACCTTCCGGCCTTTGTAAGCGGGATGTTCTGCGAGATTGAGTTCATCACGGAGACTGCCTTTCTTCAGTTCGACAGAGAGGCAGTCTTCTTTTGCCGAGACGGAAGGCCTGGCGGCAATCGCCAGGTTGGTGGCGGAGGGGAAAGGAGCTTCGCAGACCAGACTGCCGCCGGTTTTGAAGGCTCCGACGATATAGCCGTAGACCCAGACGTCCTGCGCTCCGATATGTTCCCGGGCCCGTCCGATATCCAGGGCTCCTTCCGCCTCGGCCCCGCTGGCGCCGTCCCGGCCGATGACGACGGCGTCGCTGGTCCAGTTGCGGGTCGTATCGACAGCGATGGACAGATGGCCGCCCGTTCCGTTATCGCTTGCTGCAACGGCGGACACCGCGACCGTCAGTACCTCCTGTTCCGCGAGGTTGCGCGTGAATACCGGCTTTTCCACCCCGGACCGGTTCAGCAGAATGGACACGGCACCCGGCAGGAAGTAGGCAATCCGTTTTTCCCGGTAGGTGTAGAGCAGCTTTCCCGCATCGGAGGCGACATACAGAACCCCGTCCGGACATGCCGTCAGGAAATCGGGTGCAATGTTCAGCCGGATGCCGGCATTGACCTGCCGGCAGCGGAGCCGGACATCCGTTACCTTCCCGGCCGGAACGACCACGCACTGGTCGTCCCCGAATAGAGGCGCGGAAAAGCGCGGTTTGTCAAAATGCGCGGAACGCACGCGGATGTCATAGGTGCCCGGGTCGACGAGCAGGGTGCCGGGGGAGGCCCCGAAGGAGCCGTCGTAGAGGGTCGCTCCCAGCTCATCGGTAATCGTCAGCAGAAAGGAACTGGTGTCGGGCAAGGCGGCGTCCGTGGCTTTGCTGGCCGTATATTCGCCGCCCGCAAAGTGCAGCCGGAGTTCGCCTTTGCGCTCCGGAAAAAGAGCTTCACAGGAAGACAGGGTAAGGGTGAGGATTGCCGCTGCGGCAAGGGCCCCGGAAGAAGAAGGCTTCATGGCGTATGTTTTTACGCCGGCCAAGGTAAGGGCTTTTTCCGGAACAAAAAGAAAGAATCGTATCTTTCTGCATTACAATTCTTTACCAGCAGAAAAATACGATTCTTAACGAAAAATATACAATCTTTTACCTTTTCGGAGGGCTTTGGCACGGCGCGTCTCAATTTAACAAGCACCTGCATCCCTTTCAGCGCCTGTGCCACCCTCGGCATCATGAGAGGGAGGGGCCCACATGCCGGCATCAGCCGGCCGGCCGTACCCGTGACTTGCCGCTGGTTCCGCGTCAACGAGGCAAGTCGTGGAGGGAATAACGGCCGCAGGGGGTTCGGGGGAATCCTATTCCCCCGTATATATGGTGGGAGGGGTCGCGCTTTGCGCGACGGCAGCGAAAGGGATGCAGGTGCTTGTCTACGGCCGCCTGTGCCACCCTCGACATCATGAGAGGGACAGGCACGGCCGTTATTCAACCTCCCAGCCGGGCTCGTAGTGGCGACTGTAATAACGCATCGCCTCGGCGTCGTCCAGAATGTGTCCGTTCTCGGGATTGATCCGCAGCGACCGGCCGACCCGCTGGGCAATATTGCCGAGCTGGACCAGCTGGGTGCTGATACAGGCATTCCGGATGTCGGAATTCAGCCGGGCCCCCGTTCGGATGGCATCGAACCAGTTCCGGAAATGGAAGGTGTCCAGCTTCTCACACGGGTTGATGACATTGGCCGGCTCGAAAGGGTATTCGCTCTTGACCTCTTTGATGACGCCGCCCTTCATGTCGACGATCTTGTACTCGTCCCCGCCGTTGAGGAACAGCGCACCGTTCTCTCCGTAGAAAGCGACGCCCAGTCCGGCCCCGTCACTGGGAGTACTGTTACAGCTGCGGCCCTCCCACCAGCCGGAGGCCTTGTCTCCGAACTGGAAGGTAATCATCTGCGTGTCAGGGAATTCCCAGTCGTCATCGTAGCGGAAACGTCCGCCCACGGAGGTTACGAGGGTCGGGTATTCCACGTCCAGTCCCCAGCGCAGGATATCGACGAAATGGGTCCCGTTGTTGAGGGCTTCTCCGGTTCCCCAGCGGTAGAACCAATGCCAGTTGTAATGGATATAGTTGTCATGGAATTCCGTACGCGGAGCCGGTCCCTGCCACAGGTCCCAGTCCAGGTGGGCCGGCACCGGCGCGGGCTTGCCGCGGCCGATGGACGGCCGGTTGGCGCTGTACCAGGTCTTGGCATAGCGGACCCGTCCGATGCTGCCTTCCCGGATCTCCTGGATGGCGGCGATAATATTCGGCCAGGAACGGCGCTGGTTGCCGGCGGTAATGACCTTGCCCGTGCGGCGGGCGGCTGCCATCAACGCCTCGTTTTCAGCGGGACAGTAACTGGTCGGTTTTTCCAGGTAGACATGTTTGCCGGCTTCCATCGCCATGATGGCGGCCTTGGCGTGCCAATGATCGGGCATGGCGATGACCACTGCGTCCATCTCTTTGTATTCCAGGAATTCCCGTATATCCTGGAAAGTGTCGGGATTCTTCCCTGTCAGGCTCCGTACCTGGACGCGGGCCCGCTCCAGGGCCTGCAGGTCGCAGTCACACAAGGCCGTTACCCGGCATCCGGGCATTTTGGCAAAACCGGTCGCCAGGGCGAATCCGCGAGAATTGACCCCGATGACGCCGACGCGGATGCGGTCGCTGGGGGCCGGGGAGGGTTGCATTGCGGCCGCGGCGCTCCGGGGCATCATGCCGTCCAGGGTCAGTGCGGCTCCGCCGGCGAGGGCGGTCTTCAGGAAGTTACGTCTGCTAGTCATGTCGATTTATTTTTCGGATGATATGGATGAGTCCTGCTACAAGTCCTCTTCCCAGGAGCAGGACCAGATATAACAATATGGTTACGGTCAGGGTATAGCCGATTTGGGTGAACAATTCTTTCCAGGGCCTGTCATAGGCGATGATGGCGCCGACATTGACCAGGATGGCGGCCCCCAGGCAGCCCAGGAGTATCCACAACTCCCGTCGGAGGGTTTTGGCGGGGATGACAAGGTCTTTCATGGCATCAGAATTTCATGTATGGGATTTTGTATTCCTCCGGGAAGGTGATGAGCCGCTGCTCCTCCATGGCCAAGTTGCCCAGCAGGCAGAGCACGGTGGCGCTGTAGGCTTCCTCCACGACGTTTTCCGCCCGTTGTCCGTTGAGACAGGACCGGCAGAAAGCCTCCAGGATGATATCGGAGCCGTCGTTGTCCGCCGCGACCATGCTTTGGCCGGCATTGACGCTGACGGCGCCTTCCAGAATGGGATGCGGGGTATAGGCGGAGCGCAACTCCGGCCGCCAGGAAGGCCCGGCCGCCGGAATCGCGGCGAACGTCTTCGTTTTGATTTGTTCGAGCAACTGTTTCATGCCTGAATTCAGATGGTCCTCCTCCAGATAGAAGACGCCCCGGGTGAGGTCCATCGTGCCGTCCTTGCCGAGAATCTGGTCTTCCATCCCGTTGAACTTGTTGGAAATCAGCGATTCATAGCAGATTTTCCGCCCGTCTGCATAGCGATAGGTCACATTGACGCTGTCGTAGACTTCCCGCCCGTCCTTCCAATAGACGATATCTCCCAGGCCGATGATTTCGGTAGGAATGCGGTCCGCCGCCCAATTGCATACTTCCAACTGGTGGCAGGCCAGCTCGGTCATCAGTCCGGCCGAGAACTCCTTGTACAGACGCCAGTTGATCCGTCGCTCCAGTTCGGGGGAGGGCACTTCCCGGCGCCAGTCAGCGTTCCGGAACCAGTGGCAGCGCATGCCGACCACATCGCCGATGAGCCCTTCCCGAATGAGCCGGATACCCTGGATGTATTTCTCGTCATACATGCGCTGCATACAGTAAAACAGGACCCGGTCCCCCCGGCGATACGCCTCATAGACCTGCTTGCATTCTTCCAGGGTCAAGGCCATGGCCTTCTCGCAGAAAACATGCTTGCCGGCAGCCATGGCGTCCAGGGTCATACGGGCATGCAACCCCAGGGGCGTCGCGATGATGACGCCGTCGATGTCCGGGTCCTCCAGGAGTTTCCGGTAATCGGTATAGGTACGGGCCGTCGGCACCATGGCATGGGCGGCATCCAAGTTGGGCTGCCAGTCGTCGCATAGCGCGACGACCCGGGCGCAGGAAATCCCGCGCAGCATCACCAAGTGGTACTGTCCGCGCGAACCGCAGCCAATCAGGGCCAGCCGGGCCGTTTCCTTTTCTTTTTCCTCAGCCGTGCGGGAACAGGACTGGAGCCAGGGGGCCGTCGTCAGAATGGCGGCACCGCCGGTCATCAGCCCCAGGTTCTTCAGGAACCGGCGCAGTCCGAGGTCAACTTCCTTACTCATACGTCATATATCTGTGTTTCCGCGCGCGGAAACTGTTCTTTCAATGCGGTCCGCTGCCGGGGCGTCGCCAGCATAAGGGCGGTGCTGAGGACTTCCGCATCCAGCGGGTCCGGCGCCGTAACGGTCACCAGCCGCCGTTCTTCACATGGCTGTCCATCCGCCGGCCGGATGATATGGCCACTGTATTCCGGCCGGTTGCCCGATGTGGACAGGGAACAGTCCAGGAGCGGCACTTCGGCCAGGTTTTCCCCGGTATAGGGGTTCTGCAGGCTTACCTTCCAGCAGGGACCGTAGGGGTGCCGGCCCACCGCCAGAATGGAACTGCCTCCGAAATCCACGAAGGCCGAGGTGATGCCCCATCGTTCCAGCATGTCTTGTATCTGCCTGAGCGCCAGCCCTTTGGCGATTCCGCCGAAGTCCATGTCCACACCGCCGGTATCCAACGTCCCGACCTGCCAGTGCAGCCGGGTGAAGTCCTTGCGGGTGATGTCGAACAGCCCGCCGGTGCGCAGCCAATAGCCGGCGCAGATATCCAGCACTTCCTGCAGTTCAGCACTCAGGCTGCGGATGCGTCCCGTATTGAGCCGCGCCACTTCGCTGACCGGGTTGAAGCGGTCCAACATCCGGTCCATCTGTTCCAGGGTGTTGCAAATATTGCTCCACAACACCTGCGCCGCTCGTGCGCCCACCGCACAGACCAGCAGGTCGAAACGGGTCCCCATGACGCGCGGTATCCAGCCATGAAAGACCTGTTGCTCAGTCAGATATGTCGATTCACGCTCCACCTGCTTGTCGGACGGCCTCGCCGATGATACGGTATTTGGTCAGGGTATTGACCCGCTCGCGGGCAGGCTGGGTCCGGGCCCCTTCTACATATTCCAAAAAATCTTCCATCACCAGCCGGAAATGGTCTTCGTGGCTGAGCGTATCAGCCGGCAAGCTGCCGGAAAAACCGGCATAATCCGCCGTGAAGGAATCTGTCCCTTCATAGTCCCAGATTACTTCAATCCGGGCATAAACGCCCTTGATGCAGAGCAGCATGCTGCCGTTGGCCATGACTTCCAGAACGCCGTCCCGGAGGTAGGGGACCAGGTCGGCCGGGAAATCTTCCGCTCCCGTGGACTGCCGGAACTGCTCCCGCGTAATGCGGGTCGGCCAGTGGCGGGCCTCCACCACAAGGATGTCCGACGCCTGCAGGGTCTCCCCGGGAAAACATTGGGTGAAAATCATGTCGATATAATGGGTGGTGACATCGGCGATGCCCTCGCCCTGGCAACGGATGTCATAATACCAGACCGGCCGGGTCAGGGGATTTCCGTCCACCTGCTTGAAAAAATGATGGACGCTGCGCATTTGCACGGCCGGTTCCTCCGGGCTGCCGCAGGGGATGGGATGCGCTGTATACCAGTCCTGCAGGGCCCGGTTGCCGGCGACGGTCCGCTCGGTCATCAGTTCCTGAATGACCAGCCCTTTTTCCGTAGCGGTCCGGTAGGCGTCTTCCAGCAGGTCCAAGTCTTCGGGCGTTATTGCCAAAGGTTTGTCTGCCAGTACGTTATATCCCTGCGATACCGCCCGGTGCAGCAGGCGGGTCTTGTGGCGGTTGTTTCCGGCCAGGATGACGGCTTCCCGTCCCTTGGCCGGGGGAAGCAGGGCCGCAGCATCACCGATATGGACCTCTTCCCGCCAATGGGTCGGCTGCTCCTGCCGGTGGTTGAAGGCATCGATGGCCGTCAGATACTGCTGCAACTCCGGTCCGTCTTCCGCATAGACACGGACGGTGGAATCCACGCCTTCCAGGGCGTATTTCTGGACCAGCGAAGCATGGAAATGCCCCGGCTCCAGTACGCTGAGCCGAATGGGCGCGGGGGTGCAGGCAAAAGCCGTCATGGCCATCAGCAGAAGGGTCAGTCGCGCGTTCATCGGTAGGCTTTCAGCAGTTTGGCCGCTTCTTTCTTCCCGGCCTTCATAGCCTCGGCAATCGTCACCGGCCGTCCTTGGGCTTTGCTCATGTTGGAGGCCTTCATGAAGGCATAGATTTCCAGGGTTTCCTCCCGGCTGACGGGCGGCACGCCGGTTTCGAAGAAGGTGAGAATCTGGTCGAGCAGGACCTTGTATCCGGCATAGCCTCCGGCGGGAACAGCCCCTTGGGCCGTATAAGCCGTACCGCCATAGATGGCCGGCCCTTCTACGATGGCCCGGAAGGTCCCGATCCGGCCGTCTGCCCAGGTTCCGGTGACGACGTCACCCATCGCGGTTCCGAGGCGGGATACGGTCACGCAGCCGGTCCCCATCAGGGTATAGAGCGTTTCAACGCCGTGAATCCCGTAGAATCCGAAGTCGGGATGGGTCGGTTCCGTCTTGTGCGGTGAATAGCAGTCGGCACCGAGAACGGGACCGAAAGCGCCTTCACGCAGTTTGACATTGTCCGGGGAAAAGCGCAGGGCCGAGGAGGAAAAAATCGGAATTCCGTAATGGTCCGCCCGCTGATAGATGGCCAGCGCTTCCCCCAGGGTGGCGCCGACGGGCTTGTCGATGTAGCAGACCTTTCCGCTGCGGAATACCGCTTCGGCCTGTTCCAGATGGAGCCGTCCGTCATTGGTCTCAATCATCACGAAATCAACCATTTCCAGCAGCTGGTCGATGGAGTCGCAGATGACGACGCCGTGCTTTTTGACCTCTTCCGTGTATCCGGCGATCCGGTTGTAGCTGGAAGGAATCGTGCGGGAACCGTACGGATAGGCGGCCACGACTTCAAAAGACCGGACAAAAGGGTCATCCCCGTCTCCGTTCAGGAGTTCGGTGAAGGCCGTGGAATGGGACGTATCCAGGCCGATGATGCCGATGCGCCGGACGTTTTGGGCGGCGGCGCTCAGGCAGAGAATCAGCGACAAGGCTGTGAGAGCGAATTTTTTCATAAGCGTCAATGGGTATCTCGGATGGGCCGGCTGATGACGAATTGGCAGAAATCGTCATAGAGCTGGCGGTCTTCGGCTACGGCGGAATCTTTCAGCCAGCGGACGGCCCAGCTGCCCTGGTAATAGGCCAGCCGGCACTGCTCCCAGACACCGTAGTCCTGTGCATATTTCATATAATCCCGCAGGCGGTATCCCCAGCCGGTGGACTGCATGGCCTTTCCGTCGAATTCGATTTCCATGCCCATCCCGTATTTGAGTACAGTCTGGCAGGCGTCCACCAATCTGTCTTTTCCGATATCCTCGGAGAAGAAATAGTTGGGCTGCATGAAGGCGTGGGAGAAACCGAAACTTTTCCAGGTGTGGAACCCGTCCGCCTTGAAGTAGGGAATCCAGTTGAAAGAATACTTCATCCCGGTGACATAGTCGCCCAGCTGCTTGAGGATATCGGTTATGAAGGTGGCCCGTTCCGCCGTGATATAGAAACCGCCCAGTTCGACATGGGCATACTTCCGCTTCTCGAATTTCCGGATGGCCGTATCGACGTACCATTTGAGCGCCTTCAGCCGGTCGGCGGTTTTGGAAAAGTCCAGTTGCTCCCCGTCCAGGGCGCCCCAATAGGTGGTGCCGCCGGTCTGGTCCTGTCCGTAGTTGTTGAATCGATAGGGAATCGGTTCCGGTATACAGATGATAATCTGCCGTTTGCGCTCCGGTTCGCCCAGGGACTTGGCCCCTTGTGCGACGGCGGCGTCGATGGCGCCGATGCCGGTATTGGCCTGGCAGTAATAATCCAGCAGGCCTTCCCAGTCGTCCTTGGCGGCCGATTCGAGGTAGCTGCCGTTGTGCTTGTAGCCGGAGACGAAGGTCTTATTGCCGTTCGGCCCGTCCACCGACATGAATTCCAGGCAGAGGAAAGCGTCGAAAAGCCAGTGCCATTGGCCGTCCGGGTCCTGGTACAGGACATAGTCTTTCATGATGTCGCGGGTCCATTCATAGGGCTTCCGGTGGTGGCTGTAACCATACATCAGAACCATGTCGGTATAGTCGGGAATCTCGGTCCGTCCGTTCGGCGCATCCTGGGAAGGGTCGGCAGAAGCGTCGGCCGACGGGCTTTCGGACGGTTCGGGTTCGGCAGAAGGCTCGTTCATGTTCCACTGGGGAATCTCTTTGGGCCGGGCCTTTCCGCATCCGGCCATCAGCAAAGCCGTCAATAGGAAGAGGAGGAATGATTTCATTTTCGATAAAATCCTATGGTTGATACAACTTTACGGCTCTTTTCCGCGGTCTGGTCGCCGATGTGCAAAGTCCCCACCATCATGCCGGTGGAGCCGCCCCCGTCGAAATTGACGGCATCGGTGCATCCGATTCCCAGGAGGACGCTGGCCAGTTCCTGCAGGTTCAGACCCGGGCTGTCGCTGATGCGTCCGTCGCAGATGAAGAAGACCACGCGGCCGTCATCCAGACACCCCACGGCGGTCCTGTCACAGATGCTCCCCGGCCCGTAGATGTCATACGGCATGATTTCGACATTGTTCAGGTAGTACTCCGTTCCTTTGTCCGTTTCGTTGAAATTGACGAGAATCTGTCCGTTCTTGAGCAGGACGGGCCCGGCGCTGAGGGCCTGGACCGGCGTCCAGTTCAGCGGTACGTCCGGGCTGACCGTGCTGACGGGGCCGTATTTGTTTTCTCCGCGGACGGAAGGCAGGGGACGGTCGTAGTACCAGGACTGGCTGTTGGCGCTGCCGGCCCAGCAGACGGCCGGCTTTCCGGCGGCATCCACGCCGAACAGACCGCGCGTAACGGTGTACATTTCATTGTATTCCGGGTCTCCGGAACGCAGGGAACCGCGCACGGAAGGGACGCTTCCGGTCTGCCGTCCGTCCACGACGGCCAGTCCGGTATGACGGCCGTTGTAGAAATAACCGCCGTTGATGAGGACGATGCATTTCTTGTTCGCGGCGGCCTGGTCTTCGATGGTCTGCGCCTCCGTCGGCACATTGACCTTTACGTCCACGGCCGACAGGTCGGCGACGGCGTACCAGGCGTGGAAGTTCCGTCCGTTGACGGGCGAGGTGGTCTCATAGAGCTGGATGGCCTCGGGCAGCACCCCTTTGGTCAGCCGCTTCCATTCCAGCTGAATCGGTTCCGGCGCCGGGAGAAGGGTTACTTCGCGGGCGGGGGAGAAGACTTCCTCGCCGTCCTTGCTGAGATAGACCCGCACCGACCAGGTGTCGTCATGGTTAAGCAGCGCGGCAGGAATCAGCTGGAAGACGCGGCCGTCCTTTTCGGCAGGACCGGCCTGGCGGTATTCTTGGCTGCCGTTCGTCCAGTACAGGCCATAGGCATAACCGGCAGCGTCGTCCAGCGTATAGACAGCGCTGATGCCGCAGTCGTCGGCCGTGCAGCCGGTGAGGGTGACGCGGTCCGTCTCCGGGTACTCCCGCTGCGGGGGCTGCGGATTCTGGGAGGGCTCGGCGGAAGGCTCGGCGGACGGCTCGGCAGAAGGCGTTTGCGCAGGCTCTTCCGAGGGGTCGCCCATGTTCCACTGGGGAATCTCCCGGGGCGGCTGCGAACAGGCGGCCAGCCCCATCAGGCAAATAACGAAATACTTGAATCTCATAATCTTACAGCATTATAACCCGGCACTTCCACCGTTCTTCCGTCAGGGAGGGAAACCGTATGGGCGGCGCCGTCCATATTCACCAGCACGACAGCCTGGCGGCCACGGGCGTCGGCCCAGGTCGCACCCATGACAACCGGCGTGCGTTCATAGCCGGGGACCTCCACCTGCGGGTTGTCGCCGCCGGGAACGAGTTCCCCGAGGAATCGTCCGCCGAAGAAGAGGTCGTGGGCGGATTTCCGGAAATCCGTCAGATTCTTCAGGAAACGGGCCTGCTGCGGGAAATTCATCAGGATGGTCGGCGCCACCCAGCCCAGCTGGGAGCCCCACAGGAGGCTTTTCATGGAGATGAAGTCCATCACATGGTGCCCCAGGTCATCCGGGATATAGGTATATCCGCTGTATACGCAGCGGTCCGAGTAAATCAGCGGGAACAGCGGGACCATCCGGGTCCAGGCATTGTGCGGAGAGTTGACGACCAGCAACATGTCAAACAAGTCGATGTAACATTCGGCGTTCTCTTCCGTTGTGAGGGCCTGCTTGCGGGTAAACAGCTCGGCGCGCATGTCGTTCAGCATCCGGCGGTAGGCGGCGGGCCACCAGGCACCTGCACCCTTGGGATGGGGGTGATGGTCGGCATAGCAGGGCTCGCCGATGGCGGCTCCGATCTGGTCGATATAGACGCCGTCCGTTTTCAGGTCGCGGAGAATATCGCCGCAGACGGCCTTCATCCGCTCCTGCCAGATCGGGGAGGCGGGGCAGGTGACGGTATTGACGGCTTTGGAACCGTATACCTCGGTATACAGGCTGCCGTCCGTCTTGCGACAGGACGCGGCTGCACCGTTGTACCGATCATAGGTCTCATTGGCCGGGTCCCAGAGGCGGCCGTTGATATAAGGGGTGACATAGGCGCCCAGGGAACGGGCTTCCCGCACCATGTCGGCGAAACCTTGCTGCGCGGGCAGGTAGTCGGGATAATTCGTATCGAAGGGGTATTTGTGCCAATAATACCAATGCAGGCCGGTTCCGGGGCCATACAGGTCCAGGGCCTGCCGCAGGGCGTTCATCGTCTTTTCCGAGACGTCACCGGGGCGCAGCCACATGTCGGCATGTTCCACCCAGGACACAATCTTACGGTCCTTAACGTTGCGGGCGCCCCACTGCGTGGACAGGGCGAAGGGCCGGTACCAGTGCAAGGCGGTCCGGGTCCAGTCTTCAGCCCGGTATCCCAGAACCGTATGCCAGGGGAGGGCGAAGTGTCCGTCCGGAGCGGTCCAGGCATAGGAGGCGATAATGGGCTGGGAAAGGGTCACACCCTGCCCGTCTGAGGCGACCACGAAGGATTTCCGGTTGGCATCCGGATCTTCCGCGGCATAATAGAGACAGCCTTCGGCATTGTGGACCAGCACCATCTGCATCGAACCGGTGCAGGAAGGGTAGTCGGAGCGCAAGGTACCGCCCAGGTTGTATTCGGTTCCGTATCCCACGGGCAGGACGGCTTTCCCGCCTGTCGGTTGGGAGAGGGTGATGCGCGGAAAATCCAACGTTGTAACCACCCATCCTTCAGGTAGTTGCGCTTCAATGGACCATTGGGGCAATTCGGCGTCGGCGCCCAGCGTGACTTTGACCCGGAGCGGCCAGTTGTCCCGACCGTTCAGGAAAAGGCGCCAGGAGAAAACGGCCGTATCGCCCTCCAGGACGCCGCCGTCATACCAGGCCCAGCGGGGCTGCAGGGCCGGTGTTTCGCCTTTGGGCCCCAGCAGGGTGATTTCCCAGGGATGCACCCTGCTTCCGCCAGCGGGCAGCAATTCCTTGCCTTCCATCCGGAAGCTCTTGAAAACGAATTGTTTGCCATCGTCGAACCGAAGTTCGGCATGGGCGTTCTTCAGGATCAGTTCTCCCGCCTGCGCACTGAGACAGAGCAGGCAGGCGGACAGCAGGAGGAAGATTCTTTTTCCGTTTATCATAAGACAGTCTTGTTTTTCCATGCGTGTAACAATGCGGATTCACCGGCATCCGTTTCCAGCAGCCGTCTTTCCCCGGCGGGGTACAGGCCTTTCCTGCAGCGGATTCGCCGGCCGTCCAGGTCCGTCAGCCGCACATTCCCTTCCAGTGGCAGCGCCAGGGTCCCTTCTCCGTACAAATGCCAGTACAACAGGCAGTAGCGCCCGTTCCGGTACAGGACGACTCCGCGGACGGGACCGTCGTCCAGCAGGTGAAGGCATTCATAGAGCCGGCCCCCGATCAGGGTCCATTCCCGGTCCGGATCCCGCAGCAGAGCCTTCTCAGCCTCGGTGAAGCGGCCTTCCCGTTTGGCTTCTTCCCACGCCCGGATGACCTGCAGGTTGTCCGCCGTCCGGGGATGCTTATCCAGGACATCCAGCTTGCCCATCAGGGAAATCGGGGCGTTCCAGGCCAGGGCCTTGCTGCAGATGTAGTCGTAGGTGTCCGGCTGCATGCCCGCCGTCGTACTGTCGGGGGCGACGCTGTCCACCCATCCGAAATCCACCGAGGTGAAATCATCGGCAATCTCCCGGGCGCAGCGCAGGGTATACCGTTTCATGGCGGAGCGTATCTGTTCCGGCCGGAACAGGTCGAAAGCATTGCCCCGGCTCAGGATATGCCAGCCGAAATGGGATTTCAGGGCGCCTTCCGCATAGATGGGGGCAGGCGAGAGCCGGTCGAAAACTCTTTTTTGGGAACGGGAGACATTGTACCAATAGGGGGGCGGTACGTCTTCCGCTCCGTCGAAATAGACGAAGTTGAAACCGCAGTCCCGGTACAGGGCGGCCAGCCGTTCCGCGATTTCGTCCTGCAGACCGTTGTCCTGGCTGATTCGGATGAACAGGGGCCAGTCATCGACATCGGGCTGCCGGGCAATACTGCCTTTCGGATGCGGGGCTGCCTTGCTGTTGTACATGCCGCGCCGGCAGCCGGTCAGCCGGTAGGGCCGCTGCGAAGTGAACGCGTCATAGGCAATCAGTTCGTCCCCGAGGTGGACCAGCCGGCGGCCGTCTTCGGTCCGGAGCCCTTCCGGGGCGGTCTCCAGCAGGATTTCGCTGTCCTCCGGTCCGACCGGCTCCGCCAGGACCAGGTCCTTGACATAGGCCAGGCGCGTGTCCGGTACCCCGTCATTGATATACGGGTCGGTAACGGAGACTTTGGAATAGTGGATGTGGAAACCCAGGTCGAAGCCGGCCTCCCGGATGCGGCGGCAGAGCGTCACCAATGTTTCCCGGTCGAAGCCTGCTTTCCAGGTGTAATGGCCGCAGGTCGCGGCAAAATCGGTATAATACAGGACCATCGCCCGGAATCCGCCCTGCCGGGCATAGGCGATATGCCGGTCCAGGTTCTCCGGGGTGACGTCCCGCAGTTCATAATAGGAATCGCTGTACCCCTTGCGGCGACGGCTTTCCACGCCGAGCGGCAGGCCGTAATCCCGTTCCACCCGGTCGACCACGTCCAGGAAACGTTCGGTGGCGGCGGCAATCAGGACCGCCCCCCGGCTGTCCATGCCGACCGCGCTTTCAAGCCCGGCATAAAAGGTATTGCCCAGACAGTCGATGCGGGTTTTCGGGTCGACGCCCATCAGGCAGACAGCCGTCCGGTCGTCCCAGGTGACATTCAGCCAGGCTCCGAAATGCGCCCGCCGGCGGACCGCCAGCTGTGCCAGGGCGAAGGCATCCAGCTCGGTCTTGCGCTTGACGCCCATGTTCTCGATGCGGTAGTCGCGGCGGGCCAGGCGCAGGCCGATATAAGCATCTTCCAGCCGGACATCGATGACGGCAATGTCATAGGTCCCTTCAAATGTCACAAACAGCTGACCGTCACGGTATTCCAAGTGATTGGACGGGAATACGACCGGTTTGGCCGGCATCATCAGGAAGTTCTCATTGTCATAGGGCCGCTCCTGGGTGACGGTACACAGCGGGACGGGTCCTTCCAGACATTCTTCGCCGGTATCTTTGCACAGCAGACTGTACACCTGTCCGTCTTCCCCGAGCGTCAGCCGCATGGTGGCGTTTTCGAGGACGACCTGCGCGCGGACCGCCGTGAAGGCGGCCAGCAGCAGAAGGACCAGTGTCAGCCGTTTACTCATGGAGATACAGGCTGATGGGTTTTTGCGGCAGCACGACCGGACCGGCCGGTTCAGGATGGCGGGCCGGGTCGCGTTCGTCGAAATAATAGATGCCCAGGGCATCGTAGCGGGCGTATTCACGGTCCAGGCGCTGCCGGAAGGACGGGAAATCCTTGTGCTCGGGCAGGGTCCAGGCCGCTTCGGCCAGGGCGCAGATGCGCGGGAAAATCATGAAATCCACCCGGTCGGTATTCTGGGTGGTCTCGGTCCACAGGTTGGCTTGGATGCCCAGTACGCTGACGAGGTCGTTGTCGGTCAGTTCCCACTGGGAAAAGCGGTTCTCCGGGAAGCCGTATACATCGTCCAGGGAGTTGAAGCCGTCCCATTCGCGTCCGGCGACATGGGTGCTGTCCTGGATGAAATCGAAATACAGGGGACGGCGGGGGCAGAGGATGGTGCTGATGTCCGCCGCGGCGAGCCGGCGCAGTTTGTCGGGCCGGTCATGCCGCCACCAGTCGATGATTTCGCCCTGCGGACCGATGCCGACGTCATAGGCGTCGTCCCAGGCAATCAGGGTCTTGCCGAGTACCTTGACGGAATCCGCCATCCGGTGCATGAAATAGCGTTCCACCGCTTTGATGTCGGCGAGGTCCTCGCGCTGCATCAGGGCGCGGATATCGGGATTCGCCGTCCAGGCCTCGCTGCCGTAGCTGACTTCGTCGCCGCCGATATGCAGCCAGGGCGCCGGGAAGAGGCCGGCCACTTCCCGCAGAATGTCCGTCAGGAAGGTGTAGGTTTCTTCTTTGCCCGGGTTGAAGGTGAAACCGTAGGCATCGCCGCCGGCATATTGGGGATAGGAACGGCAGGCGGCCGAGGCATGGCCCGGCATGTCGATTTCGGGAATCACCGCGATATGCCGCTCGGCTGCATAGGCCACGATTTCGCGGATATCTTCCTGGGTATAATAAAGGGCGGGGGCGTCCGGGTCGCTGTGGTTGCCGACGGCTCCGGTCCCGGTCAGATTGGGATAAGCCTTGATTTCGATGCGCCATCCTTGTGCGTCGGTCAGGTGCCAGTGGAAACGGTTGAGCTTGAGCCGGGCCATTTCATCCAGCAGCAGTTTGACCCTTTCCTTGCCGGAAAAATGGCGGGCTTCATCCAGCATCAGGCCGCGCCAGCCGTAGCGGGGACGGTCCGTAATGGTGCCGACGTGCAGCGGACCGGCCTCCCGCAGTTGGGCGAGGGTCTGCAGGGCGTAGGCATAGCCGGCCTCTCCGGAAGCTGCAATCAGGATTCCGTTCCTGCGAATCCGAAGGGTATAGTCTTCGGGGCCCAGAAAGCCCTTTTCACGGCGAATCCGGTCCGGATGCAAGCAGGTGTCGGCATAAAAAACGGCTTCCTGCGGGCGTGGAATCACGCCGGGGACAAAGTCGGCGACGCTCTGGCGGCAGGCCGACAAGGCCAGGACCAGGAGCAGGGAACAGGCGTATCTCAGTCTATGCATAGTTCTATTTTTCCTTGCCATTGTTCACGGGAGAAACGTGCTTCAATGATTTGGGTTTCACCGGGGAACAAAGTTACAAAATTATCGCTCCAAAAAACAGGGGTGACCCGTTTTCCGTTACATTTCAATTCGAGATGGTTGAAGAAACTGAGCTGACGGCTGCCGTTGTGCAGGGTGATGCGCAGGACGTTTTCCCTGTCCTCCGTCCGCAGTTCCATGCCTTCCAGCATCTCGACCCGGGGCAGGGTGGTCAGCCAATAATAGTTCTGGTGCTGGGTATAATGCCAGTACAGGTTTTCGGAAAGAAGTTCGCCTGCGGCGTTTTCCAGGGTCAGGCGAAGCAGCCGTACGGCGTTGATGCCGGGCAGGTAGGGGACTCGGACCAGTTCGCGGAAACTGCCTTCCGCCACATCGACGGTGCCGCTCCAGCGCCAGTGCTCCCGGAGGTCGTTGCCGAGGACGGACACACGGGCCGTCACGCCTGAAAGGGCCTGGGGCGAGGCATTGATGACGCTGACCTGATGGCTGTTGGCATTGTATTGGATATGAACCGGTTCCATCGCCTTGCGGGCGAACCAGTAGGCGGCGTTGGGTTCCAGATACCAGTCGTATATCTGCCAGCATACGTCCGGCCAGCAGGCGTTCAGTTTCCAGAGCATGACGCCGGTGGTGCCTTCCCACATCCGGTGGTTGGCCGCTTCGTACATGGCCCGGTATCCTTCCGCACTGACCATCTGTCCTTTGCGCACGTAGTCGCGGGCGCTGACCGGGTCGCTGTAGAAGGTGCGGATGGCGCTGTCATAAGCACGGTAGCAGAAATTGTTGGCGTCCCAGGCCCCGTGTTCCGCCCAGATGCTGTCCAGCGGGAAGAGGCGGTCCCGGATATCGAAAGGTTTGTCCAGGGTCGGAATGAAGCGCTCCAGACTGCTGTAGACCGGCATGGCCGGCATTCCCAGTTCATTCCGGAAGGCCTGCAGATGTCCTTCTTCCACCTTGTCGAAATAATAATCGGATGGTGCCCAGTTGTAATCCGGTGCGCCGTCGTCCGTCGTTCCGGTGGGCAGGTCCTCCGCAATCCAGGGCGTCAGCTCGGCCACGTTCCAGCTGATGCTGGTTGTCGGGATGAAGGGGCGGGACGGGTCGATTTCCCGGCAGGCGGCCTTCGTGGGCGCATAGATGTCTTCGTCCACCATGACTTCATTCACGCCGCACCAGGCTGCGATGCAGGCATGGTTGCGGTAGCGGTACAGTTCATCCCGGGCGCAGGCCACGGCCAAGGAGTGGTCGTCCGGGTTGTGGGCGTTGGCCCGTCCGGGGAACATGCGGTAACACTGGTAGAACACATGCCAGTCCATCAGACCGTAACGGTCCCAGCTGTCCAGCCAGTCCTCCTGCGGTGCCGGCATGTCTTCGCTGCCGACCAGGTTGACATGGGCATGGGCGAGCAGCCGGGCCTGGTCGAAGATATTCTGCCGGCTGTTGTCCAGCAGCATATCGGGCTGGAGCCAGCCGCCTTTGCAGAAGATGCGCTGTCCGTTGACGCGGAAAACCAGGCCCTTTTCGCCGCCGGTATCCAGCAGTTCGGTTTCTATTTCCCGCAGTCCTACGTCAAATTCCTGTTTATCAGATAGTTCGTCCCGAATCGTAAACGCCATCTCCACATGGTGCAGGTGCTGCTCACCATAGCCGTTGGGAAACCACAGCAAGGGGTCGGCGATTTCCACCGGGTAGAAAGCCACCTCCCGGCTTTCCCCGGCTTTCAGCACGACGGGCGTGCTGCGCAGTACTGGGGTGAACGCGGCCGGCATCCGTTTGGTCCAGCCGCCCATGTCGAGGCTGTCACAGTGGGTCATCCGGACGGAAAAAGTCCCGCGGACGGTTTTCCGGCTGTGGTTGCGGACCGTGGCGCTGAAACTGACGTGGGCCAGGCGGCCCTTGACGCGGGTCGTGACATAGGGGTCTTCGACTGTTACGGCGTCGCTGCCGCTGAGCCAGACTTTCTGCCAGAGGCCCATGTTCCGGTCCCGGACCACGGGGGCGCAGTCCCATCCGCCGGACATCTTCAGGGTCTCGTCCCGGAAAATGTCTCCTGCATTGCCCCGGTTCGGCCCGAAGAGGATAAACTGCGTGCCGGGGGAAGGGGTGCCCGGATGGTCCGTCTGCCAGACCTTGACAGCCAGGACGTTACGCCCGGCGCGCAGGTAGGGCGTGATATTGAAGCGGAAACGGCGGAACATGCCGACGACTTCGTCATGGCCGGCCACCAGGCGGCCGTTCAGCCAGATGTCCGCCCGGTAATTGATGCCGTCCAGGTGCAGCCAGATAAAGTCTTTTTCCCGCAGCCGGTCATCCAGCGTAAATTCGGTCCGGTACCACCAGGGGTCTTTCCACAGGTTTTCTCCCGGGATGCCGAGCCGTTCATTGAAAGCGTCCGACACATCGGGAATCGTGAAGTTGGCCATGCCTTCCCGGGGGTCGGGGTATACCCCTTCCTTGACCAGGGCGGACAGCACCGTGGAAGGGACGGTGACAGGGTACCATTTTTCAGCGGAAAAGCCGGAAGATGATACGATCGCATCACTTTCCGACACTTTCAGCGTGCTTTGCATCCGCCAGTCCTTCAGCACCGTCTGGGCCGGCAGCAGTCCGGGCAGCAGCAGAATCAGGATACCGAGAATACGTTTTTTCATTCGCTTACCGTTACTTTTGCACCATGGCTAAAATCTCCGGGCGTCAGCCCCTGCGCCTCCGCCCAGGCATTGACCAGCAGCTGAACAGGCAGCACCGTCGTTATCGGGGACAGCTCTTCGCAGGGACAAGGGATACACAACTGTACCAGATGCTCCCGCGGCGGCAGGGCCGGCGTGTCACTCAGGAGAATGACTTTCCCGCCGAATTGCAGCACATCCTGTGCCAGACGCAGGCTTTGGTTATGGGTACGGGACCGGGAATGGGTGAAAAGCAGGACGGTCAGGCCGCGCCGGACCATTTCCAGGGGCCCGTGGCGGAAGTTGCCTCCGTTCATGGCGGAAGCGGGAATATGCGCCGCCTCCATCCACATCAACGCGCTCTGGCTGACGGCGGCCATGACGGGACCGCGGCCGACCAGCTGCAGGAAGGGGGCGTCGCCGACCAGCGCCAGGGCGGGCCGGATATCGGTCTGCAGACCCTGCTGTAGGGTTTCGGCCAGGGCCGCCCAGTCGTAGCTGGCGCTGCGGCCGGTTAGGGCTTCGCACAGCAGCAGCATCGCCTGCCAGGACGTGATGAAGGTCTTGGTGGAGGTCATTTCCTCCTTCCCGGCCCGGGTCAGCAGCAGGCAGTCTGCACGACGGGCCAGGGTGCTGTCCGGGGTGTTGCAGATGGCGACGACGGTCTGCAGGCGGGGCAGCAGCTGAACGATTTCATAGCTTTCTCCGGACTGGGAGATGCAGACGGTCAGCGCATTCTCCGCCTGCGCCGGACCATAGTGCAGCCATTCCCCGGCGTTGAGGAAGGTGGCCGGCAGTCCCGCTTCCGACAGCATCAGCGCACCCGCGGAGGCGATGAAATCGGAACTGCCCATCCCGGTCAGCAGGATGCGCGTATAGCGGCCGGTCCGCCACAGACGGGCGGCTTCTTCCAAGGCGCCCGAGCCCGGCAGGAAGGCGGCCGTATCTCGCAGCGCGGCCGGCTGGCCGTATATTTCTTGCAGAAAAGCGTTCATGGAAAAGGGTATTTGGTTACGGCGGCACCGGTCAGGATGCCGCCGCAAAGTGCATTATTCGTTGAACGTGATTTCGTAGCCGATCAGGCCCAGGTTCATGACCAGGGCATAGACCTGAACTTTGTTTCCACCGTTCGAAGCGAAGACGACGTCGCCGATCTGGCTCTTGTTCGCCGCCACACCGTTCGGTCCGAGGACGGTCTGCCCCGCTTCAAAGGCGAAGGGGGAGAACATTCCCTGCTGTCCGTAGCCCATGCCTTCGAGACCATTTCCGTTGGCAGAAGAACGGGAAGCGAAAATCAGCCCGTCCGTCAGCGAAGATGCGCCCGGAGCGGCGGTGATGTCGCTGACCACCAGCTGGTAGTAGAAATGGTTGTTGGCAAAGGCGTCCGTGCTGCCGGCATACCAGCCGTTCAGCACACCGAAGAGGTTGTGCCCGGCCGCCTGGATCCAGTCGCCGCCGATGGCATTGTGCTGGTACTGACCGCCGCCCATATACCAATAGCTGTCGGCCAGGTCGAAAACGCTGCCCGCCGCATAGGAAATGTACTGGCGGAAGTTGCCGGATACGCTCATGAACTTGACATCGTCGGCTCCGGTGGCGTCCCCGTCGGTGGGAATTACGTTGGAACTCCACCAGGCGGAACCTTCGTGGATTTCCTTGATAAAGCGGTTGCTGACCGAGGCACCGTCCCGGATGGTGGCGAAAACAGCCCGTCCGGCGGTGCTGCTGGTGGCGATGACGGCATTCTTTGTGACGTCACCCGCTACCTTCAGGTTCGAGAAGGCCCATGCCGCGCCGGTACCCCAGTTGTAAAAGCCGGCCCATTCCTTTGAAGCGGGAGCGCTGCCGATGCCGTTGTTCCAGGTGAAAATCCGCACCGTTCCGTTCTCTGTGCTGCCTTCGCGCGTGTCGACGAAGGTGGCGGCGACCAGGTGGTCGGCATCATCGTTGGCGATGGCCATAAAGTGCATGTTCGCGTCGATGCTCTCGGCTTCAAAGTTGGAGGTGTCCACGAATTCGTCGCCCAGGAATTCGCCCGTGAAACGGTTGTAAACCGGCATTTTCGTGTAGTCCAGGGCATTGGACAGAATCAGGTAGTCGCCCACGACGGCCAGGGTATAGTTGGCGTTCAGGGTCATTCCGTGCGGGTCTTCCATCGTGGACTGGAAGCCGAAGAGCGGCTTGACCTGGATGGCCGGCAGTTCGAAGGATTCCATCGTATAGGTCATCTCAGTGGCATTGACCGTGATGCGATAGTAGCCGTCGGCCGGGACATCGATGTTGTTCTTGTCCGCGTCGCCGTATCCGATGGCCAGGGTGCCGTCCTCCGCACCTTTGACCAGGCAGGGCCACCAGACGTTGGACTGCTTCTGGAGCGGGAAGCGGAGTTCCTTGCCGGCGAGCAGTTTGCCTTCCCAGGTGAAGATGCCGTCGCCGGAGGTGCTGAATGCTTCCATGGCGTCCAGGCTCCATCCCCACGCGGTCGCGTCGCCCAGCAGATACAACTCGGTAATGACAATGTCGTCATCCTTGATTTCTTCCTTGAGCTGGAGGGTCATCGAGAGGGCTTCGCTGTCCTTCGCGTCAATCGTAATGAGGTAGATGCCGTGTACGTCGACGCGGAACTTGTTGTCCATCGAGTCGTCCGTCCCGACGATGATGGCGAAGGGGTCGTCGGCGTTGAGATCCCGCACAAGGCCCGGCCACCAGACATTGTCCTGCTGCTGGAGCAGGAATTTGAATTCGGCATGGGCCTTCAGCTCGCCTTCCCATGTGAAGATGCCGTTCGTTCCGGTCATCCCCTCGGCGCCCGGAATGCTCCAGCCCCAGGAAAGGGCTTCACCGATGGGGTAGATTTCCGAGATGACAAGTTTGTCCACCGGCGGTTCCTCGCTCGGGTCATCCGAGACGGGAACGTCCTTGGAAGGGTCTTTCGAGGTTTCGTCCTGTTTATCCGGAGCGGGCTGCTCCGGGGTCTTTTGGCAACTGTATGCCCCGAAAGTCAGGGCCAGTGCGCTGAACAGAATCCAAATTTTCTTCATATTTCTAAATCATTAATAATAAGATATTTCATAAGCGATGACGCCCAGGTTCATCGCAAGGGCGTAGACCTGGATGCGCTTTTCCGAACTCTTGGCGAACACCACATCGCCAATCTGGCTCTTGTTGGCGGCAAATCCGTTCGGCCCGAGGACGGTGGAACCGGTCTCGAAGGCGAAGGGGGAGAGCATGCCGTTGACGCCGTACCCCATTCCTTCGCGGATATTGTCATTTTCGCTGCTGCGGGAGGCGAAAATCAAGCCATCGGTAAGGGATTCTTCATTCGGATTGTCGGTGATGTCGCTGACCACTAACTGGTAGTAGAAATGGTTGTTGGTAAAGGCGTCGGAACTGCCGGCATACCAGCCGTTCAGCACGCCCAGCAGGCAATGTCCGTCTGCGGTAATCCAGTCGCCGCCGATGGCATTCTTCTGGTACTGTCCGCCGCCCATGTACCAGTAACCGCCGCCGTCCGGGTTGTTCACATCCTTGAGGTTGAAGATGGCGCCGGGGGCATAGGAAATGTACTGGCGGAAGTTGCCGGATACGCTGATAAAGGTGACTTCGTCGGCCGAATTGGCTTCTCCGTTGGTCGGGATGACGTTGGAACTCCACCAGGACGAACCTTCATGAATCTGGGTGCTGAAACGGGTCGCTACATTGGCCCCGTCCCGAATCGTCGCAAAGACGGCCCGGCCGGAGGATGCGCTGGTCCCGATGACGGCATTCTGCGTCACGTCGCCGGCGACTTTCATGTTCGAGAAGGCCCAGGCCGCACCGGTGCCCCAGTGGTAGAATCCGGCCCATTCCCGGGAAACAGGCGGGGAAGAGATGCCGTCCTTCCAGACAAAGATGCGGACGGTGCCGTTCTCCGTATCACTGCGGGTGTCTACGAACGTGGCGGCAACCAGATGGCCTGCATCGTCGGATGCAATGGCCCAGAAATACATCTTGTCTGTCAGATCCTCATTGGCCAGCGAGGACGTGTCGACGAGGTCGTCGCCCAGGTATTCGCCGGTCATACGGTTGTATACCGGCATCTTGGTATAGTCCAGCGCATTGGACAGAATCAGGTAGTCGCCGACCACGGCCATGGAACGGTTGGCGTCCAGGACCATGCCGTGCGGGTCGGTGTTCGTCGCCTGGAAGGCAAAGAGCGGCTTGACTTTCCGCAGGCCCTCCAGATGCTCCGGCACCTGGTGGATGATTTTGTAAACGGACGTAACCTTGCCGCTGTGGGAAATGACCTTGATATCCTTCCCCTGCGTCAGGTCCAGCAGGCCGGTGGCCGGGTCCAGTGCCTCGCTCTCGACCGTTGCCCAGGCGGAAACCTTCGCTTTGGCCTTGGCCAGGAAGGGACGGGTATCGTCATCCAGGGGAAGGGTGACGCTGCCATCGGCTTCGCCGGTCGGGTGAACGATGGAATAGATGATATCCGGGTTCTCCAGGACCACGTCCAGCAGGACGGCCGCATCGGATTTGACCAGTTCCACCAGGAAGGTATATTCCTTGCGCGTGCCGTCTGCATAAATCAGGGTGGACTTCCAGCCGCTGCTCAGGTCTTTGTAGCCGGAAAGGGCTGGCTCGAAGGTAGCGCCCAGGGGCAGAGTGGCGGAGAAGCGGATTTTGGTCAGGTCCGGCATGACGGGTTCCGTGCTGCTGAGATAGTAAGGAATGGAGAGGGTGACGGTCCCGTTTTCCTCGTCTACGACGGCGGGGTATTCGGTCATCCGGTCCGTTCCGACCAGACCCCGTATGGTCAGGGTCATCAGGTTCTTGGTATCGTCGTTGATGACGATATGGTTGTATTCAGGCTTCTGGCACCCCGACAGGCAGAGGGCCAGCAGCAGAAGGGAAATGACTGTTTTTTTCATACCTTGCATACGTCGGTTAATCGGTCCAGGTCCCGCCCCAGGCTGCGTTCTGTTCGCATAGCTTGTTGGTGGTCATTTCAGAATAAGGAATGGGCCAGATATTGTACTTGGCAGGGAAATGCCGGTCCTGCGGGTCGCACTCAATCACCTCATAGGTGAATCCGCCCGACACAGGGGTGGCTTTGACCCCGTGCAGCCGTTTGCCGTCCAGCACTTCCTGGGCTTTGTCCCAGCGGATCAGGTCGAAGAAGCGGTGCCCCTCCAGTCCGAGTTCGCAGACGCGTTCCTTGTCCAAGTCTTTCTGGTAGGCGTCCCAGTCGCCCTTTTGCGGCGCTTCGTTCAGCCCGGCCCGTCCGCGGACGGCGTTCAGGTCGGTATAGGCTTCCTTCCATTTGCCCAGGCGGGCATAGGCCTCGGAGCGAATCAGGTAAATCTCCGCCAGGCGCATTTCAATCCAGTACTGTCCGCTGAGGATGGACGTAAAGTTCATCGCGGCATCGTCGCTGATGAATTTGCGGAACAGATAACCGGTCGTGGATTTGTGCTGGTTGTCCTGTCCTTCGCTCTTGTAGGGCATGAACCCGTCGGCTCCTTCTTCATAGATTTCCAACGTCCGGCTCTTCCAGGAGGCTCCGTTGTAGAGGATGGAGGCATAGAAACGCGGGTCGCGGTTGTCGAAAGGTTTGTTGCCGTAGGTGGCGAGGTGGTCCCAGTCGAAGGTCTCCCAGGTATCGCCGACCTTGATGTCGAAGCGGGAGGCATATTCCTCCGTCGGGGTAGCGGCGGCGCCGACAGCGACATTGAAAGGCGCTCCGTCACCGGGCGGGCAGAAATAGGAGTTGAAGTTGTGCTGTTTGCCCGTGGCTCCGCCCGTGCTCTGCTGGAACAGGACCGGCAGAATCAGCTCCTTGTTCTGGAAAGAGGTGAAAATCTTGTAGTAGTCGGCGTAGGTGCTGCCCGGAAGCAGTTCATACTGACCGAGTTCAAACAGTTCGTCGCAGGCGTCGACCGCTTTCTGCCAGCGTTTGGCATAGAGGTTGGCGCGGGCTTTCATACCGATGGCGGCACCCTTGGTAATCCGGCCGTAGTCGGTGCCGGCCCAGCTCAGGGGCAGGTCGGCCGCCGCTTTCTCATACTCGGAGATGATGAAATCCCAGCAGTCCGAAGCCGAAGAACGGGCTTTCGCCTTGTCTTCGGGACCGTCTACGTGGTCCTCCCGCGTCCGCAGGATAACCCCGCCGTGCCGCAGGACCAGTTCCTGGTAGGCGAAGGCCCGCAGGAAACGCGCTTCGGCCAGGCGGACTTTCAGGACCTCCGGGTCGATGCCCTTGATATAGCCGTAGTGGTTGTCGAAGAAGAATTCGTTGATCTGGCGGATGTAGGTGTACATGCCCCAGTTGGAGCGGAAATTGCTTTCCGGCGTGATGATGTCGCTCTGATAGAAGAACTTGTTCACCGTGCCGCCGCCGGTTCCGTACCAGGATTCCTTCACCAGGTCGGAGATGCAGTCGTCGAAGATATAACCGGCGGTGATGTCGGCGTTGGCATACAGGACGGCATAGAGGCTCTTGACATAGAGGTCCATGTGTTCCGGCGAGTCATAGACCACCGATTCGCTGTGCCAGCCGGTCGGATCCAGTTCCAGCGGGTCCTGGCAGGCGGCAGCGCACAGCAGGACGGCTGTCGTATAGATAAGTTTTCTTGCTTTCATGACCATGGGGATTAGAAGGTGATGTCCAGCCCGAAGGTGACGGTACGCTGCTGCGGGTAGTAACCGGTGACGGCGTTCGGACTTTCCGGGTCAAGATACTTGAACTGGGTGAATGTCAGCAGGTTGCTGCCTGTGACGGAAAGGCGGATGTTCTGGATGTTGATGCGCCGGGTCCATTTGGCGGGCAGGGTATAGCCCAGGCTGGCGTTCTTCAGACGGAGATAGGCCCCGTCGCGCATCCAGAAATCGGAGACGCGGTAGTTGTTGGCATAGGAACCGCCGTTGACGGAGAGGCGGGGATACTCCGCGTTCGGATTGTCCGGCCGCCAGCTGTTTTCCACCAGGTAGAGGGGCGCGTTGTCATAGCCGGCATAGAAAGGACGGGTGAGGGGGTTGGCGTCGGTCACGCCGTTGGCCCATTTCCCGAGGAGCATCTTGTCGCACAGGGCGCCGCCCTGGAACTGGAGGTTGACATCCAGCCCCTTCCAGCTCAGGTCTGCCTGGAAGGCGAACATGAGTTCCGGCCGGATGTTGCGGGCAATCTGAATCATGTCGTCCCCGTCCAGTTTGCCGTCACCGTTGATGTCCACGTATTTGATGTCGCCGAGCTGGACGTCCACGCCCTGCGGGGCATTGTCCAGGTCTTCCTGGGTTTGGTACAGGCCGTCGGACTTGTAGCCCCAGATGGACCCGATGGACGTGCCGATGGTACTCTGCCAAGGCAGGACATTGTCGGCTTCCGTCTTTTTGAGGATGCGGTTGCGGGCCCAAGAGATGTTCCCGGCAAGCCGGTAATAGACATCCCCGATGCGGTTTTCGTGCCGCAGGGACAGTTCGAAGCCGCGGTTGTCGAACTTACCGTCGTTCTGGTTGGTCGGGTAATGGCCGCCCAGGGAACCCGGATAGGCCGCGCCCAGACTGTTCAGAATATCGTAGGTGTATTTGTAGAACCAGTCGAATTCCAGGCTCAGGAGACCTTTCCAGACGGAGAGTTCCATACCGACGTCATAGGTCCGGACCCGTTCCCAGGTCAGGTCGTAACGCGGGTAGGAAACGGTGTTGTACAGGCTGGACTGGGCTGTCTGCCCGAAAGCGACCGCATTCTGGTTGCTGGCATAGCTCTTCCGGTACAGCCAGGGGTCGACATTGTCGTTACCGACTTCACCGAGTGAACCGCGGAGTTTCAGCAGGTTGATGGCGGAGACGTTGTCCTTGAAGAAATCCTCGTTGGACACGACCCAGCCTGCAGAAATGGAGGGGAAGAACCCCCAGCGGTGCTCTTTTGCAAATTTATAAGAACCGTCGTAACGGGCCGCCACCTCGACCAGGTACTTGTCAGCGTAGGCATAATTGATACGGCCCACGTAACCGGCATAGGCGCTGATTCCGGACGAACTGGACGATTTCAGGGTGGTAGGGTCGGCCTGGCTGATTTCCACGATGTCGAAGAAGCCGAACTTCATGCCGCTTCCGTCCAGTTTCTTGCTGCGGAGGGTGTTCTGTTCATACAGCAACAGGGCGGACACCTCGTGGCGGCCGAAGGTGCCGCTGTAGGAGATTTCCGGCCGGAGAATCGTTTGGTAGAACCGCTGGTAACCCATGGCCAGGTTGCCGGTTTCCAGGGCGTTGGAGCACATCCAGGGCTCCGGGTCGAAGGTCTTCGCCATAAAGTTCCAGGCCATGACCTTGTAGGCATAGGCGAAAGACTTGGAATCGATGTCCCGGTAGTCCCAGCTGTAGTTGAAGGCCGCCTTCAGACCTTTGAGGAAGGGGAAGGAGTACTCGGCCCTCGCCGCCGTCTCGATTTTGAGCGTACGGGTTTTGGCATAGCCGCTGTTGGCGGCGCCGTAGACCGCATTCGCCACGAAAGCACCGCTGGTCCGCATACCGGAAGTAGGCATGCCCTTGTATTCGGGCGCGACGTCCATTTCATAGGTCTGCGGTACGAAAGGCAGGGCGTACATCAGACAGAACGGAACCGTACCGCCCAGCTGGCCGTTGGCGAACGACATGACGCCGGGCTGGTTGTAGTCCTGCACCATAAATCCGAGGTTGAGGCTGATTTTCAGGTTCTTCGTAGGACGGGCGTCTACATTGGAACGCACATTGGTGCGCTGGTTGTAGTGGTCGTCCAGGAAGCCGTTCTGGCGTTGGAAGGCCCCGCTGATGTAATAGTTCACCTTGGAGGACCCGCCCGACACCGACAGGTTGTGCTGGTGGGTGAGGGTCGTCCGGAGCATCGGGTCTATCCAGCTGGTGTTTTCCATTCCGTCGGACAGGTCTCCGTTGTTGACCTTGGCGATGTCTTCCGCCGTGAAGAAAGGAACGGTGTCTTCCTGGGCCAGGCCGCCGGACATCTGGTCCATCTGGTAGCCGAGGTTATAGTATTTCATATACTGTTCACCGTTCATCATCTGCGGCAGCCGGGTCGGCGTGGAGAGGATGAGACGCCCGGAATAGTTGACCGTCGCCGTTCCTTCGTCTCCCCGTTTGGTCGTCACGAGGATAACGCCGTTGGCGCCCTTCATACCGTAGACGGAGCAGGACGCCGCATCCTTCAGGACTGAAATGCTTTCGATATCGCCGGGGTTGAGGGTGTTCATGTCGCGCTCGATGCCGTCCACCAGGACCAGCACCGTACCGGCATCATTATAAGAGGAATACCCGCGTACGAGGATGGATACCTGGTCGGAACCTGGCTGGCCGAGCGACTGCTGGGTAATCAGGCCCGGCAGTTTGCCGACCAGGGCCTGGGAGGTATTCGTGACCGGGACCTTTTTGAGTTCGGCATTGGATACTGCGGCGACGGAACCGGTCATGTGAATCTTTTTCTGGGCGCCGTACCCCACGATGACCACCTCGTCGATATAGTCGGTGTTGTTTTTCATCGTGATGTCAATCGTACTGCGTCCGGCGATGGGCACTACTTCTGTGTTCATGCCCAGGCAGGAGAATTCCAACTCGCGGCCCCCTTCGGGAATCCGCAGGGACCAGGTTCCGTTCGTTCCCGTCACCGTACCGGTACGGGTTCCTCTGACGACGACGCCGACCCCCGGAAGGGGATTCCCGTCCTCATCTTTGACGGAACCCTTGACGGTCTGCTGCGCCCACAGGGAGGAGGGGAGCAGCAGCAACACGGACAGCAGCAGGACCAGGAAGGAGCGCCCCCTGCTGTGAAGTTCCTGTTGTTGAAGTACCATGTGAAAAGAATTTTAGTGGTTCAATGTATATTCTTCCCAAAGATACGGGAAAAGTTCCATCTTTTTGCGGAAATATCGAAAAAATATATTCAAATACCGCAATGCGCCCCGCGGTATTCCATGGGCGACATGCCGTGGAATTTGCGGAAGGTCCGGGAGAGGTTGTTGCTGTCCCGGAAGCCGGATGCCATGGCGATATCCATCAGCGAACGGTCGGTGGAAATCAGCAGGCGGGTGAAACAGTCAATCCGGCAGGAAATCAGATACTGGTAGATGGTGGTATGCAGGGCCTTTCGGAAACGCAGTTCAATGCTGCGGCGGGACATGGGCACCTGCGCGAGAATATCATCCATCGTGATATCCTCGGCGAAATGGTCTTCGATATAACTGACCAGCCGTCCGACATGGGGGTCGGTGATATTGTGCCGGTCCGTAGATTTGCGCTGGACAATCTGCCGGGGCTGGATGACCACGCTGAAGGGCGTGTGGCTGCCCTCTCTGATGCAGCGGTCCAACATTCTGCAGGTCTGGTAGCCGCCCTGTTCTACATCCAGTTCGATGGAAGAAATCGGCGGGTCGGAAATCTCGCAGTACAGGTCGTCGTTGTCCACGCCCAGCAGGGCGACGTCTTCCGGGATGCGGATGCCTTCGATTTTGCAGATTTCGGAAATGAACAGGGCGTGGGCGTCGTCGCAGCAGAACAGGGCCAGCGGCCCCTGGAGGCTGTGCAGCCAGCGGGTGACGTCTTTGCGGACCTCGTTTTCCGGGTCGTCAATCAGCAGGGTGGATAGGCTTCCGCCGGCACGCTCCACCTCCTGGGCGAAACCCTGCAGGCGTTCTTCGGACCAGACGATGCCCCGGACGCCGTAGAAGGCGAAACGGGTGAACTGGCGCTGGATGAAGAAGCGGGCGGCCATCCGGCCGGTCCCGATGTAATCGCCGGTCAGGGTGGAATAGGCCGTCGAGCGGCTGCGGTAGTTCTGCAGGACGATGGGGATGCCGAGTTTGCTCAGCAGGGGTGCCTTCCGGCTGTTCCAGCGGCCGATAATGGCGTCTGCCTTCCATTTGACGGCCCATTCCAGGATATGTTTCTCCCCGTTCTCGTCCCAGCGGTACCAGGACGGCATACGGTAGAACTGCCAGGGCCCGTTTTCATTCGAATAACGGACAATCCCGCGCAGGAGCTTCCGGTCGAATTCGCTGGCGCAGTCAATCAGCAGAATAACCTTTATCACAGGCGTTTATGGGCATCGATGCCCGCTCCGATGACACCGGCGTTCGCCCCCAGCATGGCCGGGACGACCCGTAATTTTTCGGCGGTAGACTGGCAGATGTAACGCCGCATGAAAGCATCGGCGCGCGAGAGGAACAGGTCGGCGGACTCGGTCACGGAACCGCCCAGCACCACGATCTCAGGGTCGACCATGTTGACGGTCCAGCTCAACGCGAATCCAAGGGCATCGGCAAAACGTTCCCAGACGCGGCCGGCAGCCGGGTCTCCTTCGCGGGCCAGTTGGGCGATTTCGGCGCCGTCGGCCTCCTTTCCGCTCTCCTGGAGGTACATCCGCCGGATGCCGGGGCCGGAGACGATGTCTTCGATAATTCCGTCGCCGTAAGGGGCCGTCCAGATTTCACCGGCATTGTCGTTGGCGCCGCGGATGACTTTCAGGTCGACCACCAGGGCTGCGCCAAGACCGGTCCCCAGGGTCAATCCCAGCACGCGCGAACAGCCTTTGGCGGCGCCGATGGCCGCTTCGCCCAGAATCAGGGCGTTGGCATCATTGTTCAGGAACACACGTAGTCCGAGGTCTTCCTGCAGACGGCGGCAGATGGGAAAATACTGCATGGACGGCAGGTTGTTGCAGTCCAGGGTCATGCCGCGGTCGATGTCGATGGGACCGGTGGAGCCGATTCCGATGGCTGCCACGCCGCCGTCCCGCACGGAACGGGCCAGCTGACGGATGCGTCCGTACAGTTCTTCGCCGCTGAGGCGGTCTGCATGGGTGGGGCAGGAGAGAACCGGCCCGTCAATGCGGCCGTCCGGTTGAATGCGCGCGGCGCGAATCTGGGTGCCGCCGAGGTCAATGCCGAGAGTCGTCATGGATAAGAAGGAATTTTTGCGAAATTAACAAAAAAATCCGACATTTATAACTATATTTGCGAAATATATTGTGATTTAGAATCAATGGCTCTGCTGATTGTATTTTTATTGGGCGCAGTTCTGATCTCATTCTTGTGCTCCCTGCTGGAATCGACCCTGATGTCGACCCCTTTGTCGTATCTTACGATGAAGGAGGACGAAGGGGACCGGAATGCCACGCTTTTCATGAAAATGAAGCAGAACATCGACCGTCCCATTGCTGCCATCCTGTCCCTTAATACCATCGCCAATACGATTGGAGCGGCCGGTGTCGGCCGGCAGGCGACCCTGTTGTTCGGCAGCCAGTGGTTCGGCCTGGTTTCCGCCCTGACGACGCTGCTGATTCTGGTGTTCGCGGAAATCATCCCCAAGAGCATCGGCACTTCGAAATGGAAGCATCTGCTGTGGCTCTCCCGTATCATGAACGCCCTGATTTACATTCTCTATCCGGTTGTCATCCTTTGCGAGTGGCTGAGCAGCCATGTCAACCCGGACGATGAAGACGACCAGACCATCAGCCGCGAGGAAGTTTCCGCGATGGCCAACATGGGCGAAGAAGAAGGCGTGTTCGACCAGAGCGAGAACAAGGTGATTCAGAATATCATCAAACAGGACGGCATCAAGGCATACGACATCATGACCCCGCGGGTGGTCTGCGCCATCGCCCCGGAATCCATGACGCTGAAATCCTTCTACAAGGACCGCTCCCTTTCCCATAATTCCCGTATTCCCGTCTATACCGATTCGCCGGAATTCATTACCGGATACGTGCTCCGGTCCACCGTGCTGGAGCATTTGGCCGACGACCAGTTCGGCATGACCCTGGGCGACCTCAAACGCGACATCGCCGCATTCAATGAGGAAGTCTCGGTCAGCGACATCTGGCAGGAACTGCTCCGCAGCAAGGACCAGATTTCCGTGGTTATCGACGAATACGGCTGTTTCCAGGGAATCATTACCCTCGAAGATATCATCGAGACGGTGCTCGGCATGGAAATCATCGACGAAAGCGATACGGTGACGGACATGCAGCAATACGCGCGTGAGCGCTGGCAGCGCCGCCAGAAACAATACAAGCAAATCACCCTTCCGGATGACGATTGATTCTATTTTTTAACCATGTATATCAAACAATACTATCTGACAGGATTACTGTCTTTTGCCGGGATGCTCGCGTGCGTGTCCTGTAGCCTTCTCGGGAACGACCCCCGGCAGTTCGAACGCAGCGGCCCCGCCAGTGTGGAACTCACGGCCGCCACCCAGGATATCACGATCGGGCTGACCTGCGACAAAGCCTGGTCCGCCAGTCTCAAGAGCGGAAAATGGGCCGTTATCATGAAAGAAGACCCTGGAACGGACAACCTCAACGGCAGCGTTCAGCTGCATATCCGGCTGAACAGCGAACAAGCCGTCCGCAAAGATACCCTGGTGATAACCAGCGGTTCCAAGGTGCTGGAAACCGAGATTGTCCAGAAGGGAATCGCTTCCTTCGTATCGGCGACCACGCTATCTTTCGACCGCACGCTTGAACAGACGGTGGAAATCAATGCGGTCTCGGCCTGGAAGATGACGACGGTGTCCGGCAACTGGTTCACCCTGTCTTCTGATACCGGCGCGCCGGGCAAATCGACGGTGACCTTTACGGCCAAAGCCCGGCAGGACGATTACGATGCCCGCTCAGGGGAAGTCGTCTTCAAATCCGGCACCGACGAATTGCTCCTGAACCTGGTCCAGTCCCAGACCGATGTGCTGCTGGTCGCGCCGGAGGTCCTGACCATCGGCTGCCGCGGCGGGTCCCTTTCCCTGACGGCCCAGTACAATGTGAAATACGAAGTATCTTGCTCCGCTGATTGGCTCCGCCTGGCTCCGACCAAGGCGCTCAACCAGGATGTACTGGTCTTTACGGTGGATGAGAATCCCGCAGAAGAGGAGCGCAGCGCCGAAATCGTCTTCACGGCGGACGGTTCCATCCTGTCCGACGGCCAGCCTTCCGGAAAACTCAGCCAGACCGTGGTGCTGACCCAGTCCGGTACCGACCCGCTGCTGCGGGAAACCGCGTTCGGGGTTTACTATGCAGACGGTCGTAAGACCCTTTATGACCCGCTGACCATGCAGATGGGCCGCTATTACGACGATACCTCCGTGTCCTTCCGCATGATGAATGTGGAACAGGCTTCCATTATCGAGGTCCGCGGCTTCGGAAACGACCTTCGCGAAGGCGAGACGGTGACCTTGACCCTGGTGATTGACCGGAAGACGGCAGGGGAGTATGAGGCCGTGTTGCTGCAGGACGACGGGCAGACTGCTTGGCTCCGGGCGACTGACGGTACAGGTTTCATCCTTAAAATCTGACGGCTATGAAAAGAGTACTGACCCTGCTGCTGACCCTTCTTGCCTGTCGTATTGCCGGCGCCAGACCGGCTACACGCCAGCCCATTCAACTGACCCAGCCTGACGGCAGCGTCGTGACGGTCCGTCTTCACGGTGACGAATACCACCATTGGATGACCGACCTGGACGGCAATCTGCTGAAGATGGACGTCCGGGGATACCTGCGTCCCGCAACGGCCGCGGAAATCGCGCCCACTGACCGGGTACGGCAGATGCGGCAGCGCGCCCATGCGGCGCGGAAGGCCCCTGCTACGATGGCTTCGAACGGTTACTTCCCGACCCGCTCGGACAATATCGGTGTCAAGCGCGGACTGGTTATCATGCTGGAATACAAGGATTTGACCTGGAAATATTCGGCCCAGGACCTTTCCCGGATGATGAATGAGGAAGGTTATTCCGTCAATGGTGCCTACGGTTCGGTTCGGGATTTCTATATGGAGAATTCCGACGGACAGTTCCGCCCCGAGTTCGATGTCTACGGCCCTTACAAAGTCAATTACAGCTATAAGCAGTTCGAAGACGGCGTGACCGGCGTGGAGGCCTGTTTTGTGTCCGCTTGCAAAGCGGCCAACGACGATGTGGATTTTGCCCGCTATGACCAGGACGGAGACGGTTTCGTGGACCTGATAGCCTTTTTCTACCCGGGCTATAATTATGCCGAAAGCAGCCAGACCGGCACGATCTGGCCGCATCAGTATACCTTGGAATACGAGACGTCGACCCGCTACGACGGGGTGCGTCTGGGCAATTACTTCTGTACTTCCGAATTTTCCGGCGCCAGCGGCAAGACCCTGTGTTCCATCGGAACGACCTGTCATGAGTTCGGCCATTCCCTGGGACTGCCGGACTTTTACGATACCAATTACTCCACCAACGGGAGCACCCATGCGATGTCGGCTTTTTCCGTAATGGATTCCGGCGCCGATGTGCAGGCTGGACGTTCGCCGGTGCATTTTACGGTCATGGAAAGGGTGATGCTGGGTTGGATTTCCGAATCCGAAGCCATTCAGGATATCGTTTACAACGGTGTGACCTCCCTGCCGCCCGTCTATGAGAATCATTGCCTGCGGACGAAAACCACCCGGGAAGGGGAGTTCTTCCTGTATGAATTCCGGGACGGTACCCGTTGCGACCGGGGTCTTGAGCCCGGTATGGTGGTTTACCATATCGATATGTCCAATCGCACCGTGAAAGTCACGGACGACTACGGGAATACGTATACCTATACCGCATCTTCCTTGTGGAAGAACTGGGAAGAGTCCAACTCCATCAATGCCAACGGCAGCCATCCCTGCGGGTATGTCATCCCGGCACCCAGCCCCGGTACCCTGAACTATACCGTTGCCAATTCCGTTATCTATGGCGGCAATCTGGAAAATCGGATGAGTTTTCCCGGTCTGTCCGGTGTTACCAAATATACGGCCAAGGACTGGGACGGCGTCAGCAGCCCGATTCAACTGTCTGATATCGCCATTGCCGACGGTGTGCTGACTTTCACTGTCAGCGGCGGCGAGGACCCCGAGGAAGAGATCTATCCTGACCTCGGCTACAATTACATCATCCCGACTGAAAGCTATGTCGCCGGAGAACGGTTCTTCCTGAAAGTCAATACGACAGCCGCAGGAAGAAAGCCGAGTTCCGTGACCTGGTATGTCGACGGTTCGAAGTATAACGATGATGTCCTCATCTTGAAGAAGGGAACCCAGACGGTGACAGCCCGTCTGGCATTTTCCAACGGGACAGAGGATGTCATTGACCTGGTAATCCAAGCTGAATGAAACGATTCTCCCTGATTCTGATTCTTTTGACCCTTGTTTTCCCCGCAAGGGCCGTTCCTGCGATACCCCGGCCGGTTACCTATCTCCAGCCGGACGGCACGACCATACAGATTCGGATGTGGGGAGACGAGTTCTATCACTATGCGACCGACCTGAAAGGCCGGATGCTGGAACCTTCCCCGGATGGCTTCTACCGCTTGTCCGCGGAGAGGAAGCCGGCGCCTTCTCCGACCTTGGCCCGGATGCGCCGGCAGATTGCCGCCCAGCGCCATCACGCCCGTTGGTCGGCCACCGGCAATACGGGAAAGAAAAGGATTCCGGTGCTGCTGGTCAATTTTTCAGACAAGCATTTTTCCATCACCCAGCCGCAGGAGGCTTTTACCCGGCTGCTCAACGAGAGCGGTTATTCCAAAGACGGCGCAACCGGCTCTGTCAAAGATTATTATCTGGACAATTCGGACCGCCGGTTCGAACCGGAATTCGAGGTGTACGGCCCCTTTACCCTCAGCAACACGGCTGCATATTATGCCGGCTCCGACGGTATGCAGAACGCCTGGATGGCCATTCGGGATGCGGCACGCCTGGCCGATGCCTCGGTGGATTTCTCCCGTTATGACAACGACGGAGACGGGGCCGTGGACATGGTGCTGGTCTATTATGCCGGTTACAACCAGGCTGAAGGTGCCCCCAATACCATCTGGCCGCACCAGTACGACCTGAGCTGGATCTCCGATCAGTTTGACGGGATAAAGCTCGGCCGGTATTTCTGCACCTCCGAGTTGAAAGGCACTTCCGGTACCGTCATGTGCGGCATCGGAACGACCTGCCACGAGTTCGGACATTCCCTGGGCCTGCCGGATTTTTATGATACGGACTATGGCCAGAACGGCTATTGCATCGGTGTGGAGGATTTTTCCCTGATGTGCATGGGGTCTTATCTGAATGAATCCCGGACCCCGCCCAGTCTGAGCGTTGAAGAAAAAATCATGTTGGGCTGGCTGAAAGAAGCTGACCTGACGCTGATTGAGCAGGACGGGTCGTATTTCGCCCCAGCACCGACCGACAACAAGGCGCTGATTGTGCCTGCCGGAACGGAAGGGGAGTACTTCCTGTTCGAGTCCCGCGACGAGACCCGCTGGGACAGCTATCTTCCCGGCGGGTTGGTCATCTACCACATCGACCGCTCCGGCCGTATCATTCCGATTCAGATTCAGTATTCGGATGGTGCGTACTATGATTATCCGCTGTCCGCGCGGACGCTGTGGGATGAGTGGTGGAGTACCAACTGTATCAACGAATACGGCCAGCATCCCTGTTACTACGTGCTGGCGGCCCCCGACCCCGGCAATTTCTGCTATGGAATTGTTGAAGATGGCGGTTATATGTACAGGACGGTAGCAGATGCGGCCGGCGACATGATTTTTCCGGGCAATTACGATATTCGCGAGATTGACCTCGCGGATTGGGACGGGAAGGCGCTGGTCTCTCTCTCCGATATCCGCTATCAGGGGGGCAGGGGCAGTTTTACCGTCTCCGGCCTCAAAGCGGCGGCCCCTGATATCGGCTACAACTATATTGTCCCGCCGACTGTCTGCGAGGCAGGCGCCCAGTACGACCTGCAAGTCCGCTGTACCTCCGGTCAGGCGGCCAAGTCCGTCCAATGGATTCATGACGGGTATACCGTCCGCGGCAACTCCCTGACATTGAAATCCGGGTCGCATCTGCTGCAGGCCCGGATCAAACTGGTCAATGGTTTTGAGGATATCGTAGAACTGGAACTGCAGGTCCCGTAGGCGTATTACCGGCGTACGACGACGTCCGAGACAGTCCAGAACATGAGAGTATTACGCTTGTTGGTCGCTCTCGTCTCCGTGAACCGTCTCGGTGTAGTAGTTAATCAGCCGAATCATCAGTTCATTCAGTTTCTCGACTTCGTATTCTCCGACGGAAGCCTCGATATGGTCACCGCCGACGCCGCTGTCATTGGTAATGAATACATAGGTCGCGTCCGTGCTGATGGCCATCATCCGCAACAGGGCTTCCGTTCCTTTGTCAATTCCGCTGGCGGCAATCGGAATCAGTTTGATGCCCATCCGTGCATAGGTCTGGACTGACTTCCGGACGCTCTCCTTGATGTCGGCCTGGTCGTGCGGGGGGGCGTCGAGCAGCAGGAAGGCGATGCGGGTGCGGGTGTTTTCATTCCAGGAAAGCTCCTGGAGGGAGGCGCTCAAGGCCGAGTGGACCGCTTCGGGGTAGTCTCCGCCGCCGGCGGCATACTGCTCCAGGATATAATCACGGGTCACGGACAGTTCGCTGTTGAAATTCGATACCTTGGTCAGATAATCGTCGCCTTCATCCCGGTAGAAAACGGCTCCGGTCCTGATTTTCATGCCGCTCTGGCTGACCATCACCTGGTTGATGATATCCGCCATGTCGCTCTGCAGGAAGGCGATTTCGTCTGCCATGGAACCGGTGGCGTCCACGATGAAAGCGATATCAGCCGCATACTCCGGCAGGCTTTTCCCGTCGAGGACATAGCGATTGGTCCGTACCTCGTCCGTCTGCAGCCAGGTAACCTTGGGACGCTCCTCCTGCAGAACGCCGTCCAGGGAAACCTGCAGGGCATCCGCATTGACGATAACGGTTCCGTCATAGAGGGAAGGCCAGCATTCTGCCATGCCGTGGTTGTCCGTGCGGGCCGTCCAAGCGACGCTGCCGTCCTGCAGCAGGTCGACCTTGACGCCGCAGACGGGGTCTCCGTCGGGATTCACCACCTGAACGGAAACACGGCCTTCCGTATAAAAACCCCAGGTGTTGACAGCATCCCGGAAAGTGCCCTGAACGAGTTCGCCCCATTCTTTCCAATGCGTGAGGTCGCTCCATTCGGCCGCCGTTACGACGCCGCTGCCCGGACCCGGGTAATTGCTGCCCGACCCTTCGCCCATGTAGGCGTCAGATTCGGCCGGCATGGCCATTCCTTTGTCGCGGGAAGTCATGTAATTGCCTTTTGAACAGGATAACGAAAGGGCTGCGACGGCAGCCAGGGAGATGAATATGAAAAGTTTACGCTTCATAGGAAACATTTTATCTACGGCGAAGCGATACTTTCCGCCCGCCAAAGATAAGATGCAAATCCGGGGGGAAAAGTTGCACCGAATCTACAGAATCTCTTCCCGGGTCACGAAATGGTCGGGAAGCGGCATCCCGTAGACCTGCTCCCGCAGGAAGGTGCCGAGGGCCTGAGTATCGGAAAAGGACTGGATGGTTTCCGCTGCAATCAGCGGTCCGATGCCCACGCGGATTCGTTTGCCGCGTTTGTTGATGCCTTCGCGTGCGAGGCGCAGCAGACGGACCCGCCAGTCGATGAGGCCCAGCAGGTAATAATAGAGCGAATTGCGGTCGAAAAAGCGGACAGGAAGAACGGGAACGTTCATTTTGCGAATCATCCGGATGACCGGTTCCTGCCACGCCCGGTCCCGGATGCAACGGTCCTTCAGGCTGAGGTCGGAAACGGCGCCGGAGGGGAAAATGCCCAGCGGATGGCCGTCCCGGACATGCTCCATGGACAGGCGGATGCCCTTCAGGCTTTCGCGGGTGGGGGCGGCCTTTTCATTGCCGGTCGGGGTCACCGTGATAAAACTGGGCCCCAGCGCCTTCAGATAGCCCAGTATCTTGTTGACCATCACCTTGTAGTCGGGACGCAGGTGCCCGAACAAATCGACCAGCACCAGTCCGTCGATGCCGCCGTAGGGGTGGTTGCTGATTGTGACGAAGGGGCCTTCCGGCAGCGTTTTCAGATGTTCGCTTCCGCCGACATGATAGACGGCACCGGTATGGTTGAGAATCCCGAGCGCAAAGTCCGGCCCTTCATACATGGCCTGGCTGTCATACACGTCGGTCAGGTCGTCCAGGGACGCAATATGCATCACCGCTTTGTACAGCAGGGCACCGGCCTTTCCTTTGAAAAGCGGACTCAGCCGGGCGGCGTCTTCCTGGGTCAGCAGGGGCATCAGCGGTCCTCCTCGTGGGGAAGGGGTTCCAATTTGGCGAAATAACGTCCGTCCTTGTACAGACTGACGAGATACGCGACCAGCAGAACGGCCAGGATGACCAGGGCGATGTAGTCCAGAATCTGGAAGGTCACCGGGTGGCCGAGGAACATGACCTCTTTGCTGTAGGCCCGCATGCCGGGTACATAGATGAAGAGCAGCAGGGCCGTGAAGATAATCAGCCGGAACTCGGTCGGACCCAGTTTGGCGTAGGTCAGTTTGAATTCGCCTTTGAGGTGGCTGTTGATATACACATAGACAGACAGCATCAGGTAGACGGCCAGGACCATCAGGGCGATTTCCAGGTTCATCAGAGGGGAAAGTCCCACGCCGATGAACATGATGGCCTCGTTGATGCAGTCGATATTGTGGTCGAGGAAAAAGCCGTATCGGGGACGCTGCTGATGCCGGACCCGGGCGATGGTCCCGTCCAGGGAATCACCGAACCAATTGACAAGCAGGCCGAAGCAGGACAGCCACAGCCAGAGGATGTTCTGATTGGACAGGATACAGCCCAGACAGATGATGCAGGCACCGAGGAAACCGGTGAACGTCATCATATCGGACGTGACCCATTTGGGGAGATGATTGGCCAGCCAGATGAGTACCTTTTTCTCCGTGGCATTCAGCAGGGAGGTCTGTATACGGACAGCTTGTTTCTGTTGCTCCATTTCAATTATTTTCTTTAATCCGTCAAAGTTACTAAAATCTCTCAATAATTCAAAATACGGGCCGAATATCGTGAAAATATACTATCTTTGCATAGAATTGACCAAAAGAAAAATGATATATGGCAGAAAAGGTAATATTGACAGGTGACAGGCCGACCGGACGGCTCCATATCGGACATTATGTGGGTTCTCTCCGCCGCCGGGTGCAGCTCCAGAATGAGGGCGGATACAAAGATATGTTCGTGTTCATCGCGGATGCGCAGGCGCTTACGGACAATTTCGACAATCCGGAAAAGGTCCGGCAGAATGTCATCGAAGTGGCGTTGGATTATCTGGCCTGCGGGCTGGACCCTTCCAAAGTGACCCTTTTCATCCAGAGCCAGATTCCCGAACTGGCGGAACTCAGTTTCTACTTCATGAACCTCGTAACGGTCGCCCGGCTGCAGCGCAACCCGACCGTCAAAACTGAAATCAAGATGCG
>CADBPR010000029.1 GCA_902796555.1 uncultured Bacteroidia bacterium | reverse complement strand
GAGCGATATGTTCTGGGGACCGGATGGCGTTCCTGTCAGTGCCGAAGAGTTCTTGCGGATGATGTTCGGGAAACTGCCGGAGTTCTTTGCTGATGAGGTGGAACTACGGGAAAAATGGTCCTCACCAATAACCAGGCGGGAACTACTGAACCAGATGGCTGACCAAGGTTACGGAGAGGACGTCTTGAAGCAGATACGGAGTTTAATAGATGCTGATGACTGCGACCTCCTGGATGTTCTGGAATACATCGCCTACCAAAAGAGGCCAGTCAATCGCACTGTCAGGGCACAGAAAGCCCAACTCTACACAGGACAGCAAACGCCGGAGCAAGTGGCTTTCATTCAGTACCTTGTCTCCGTCTATGTCAAGGCCGGCATCGACGAACTTGACGCAGACCGGCTCCCGAAACTGATGGCGAACAAGTACGGAACCATCCTGGAAGGAACCACTGCCTTGGGCGGAATTGAACAGGCCAGAAGCACATTCTACAATTTCCAGAAGTATTTGTATCAGCAAGCTATTTAACCTTGCCCATGAATGGGAGCAAATCTTTGACTGACGTCTATGTACGAGCACGAATCAGGTCGGGACGCTTCGGAGTAGAATTCCTGGCTATGATGGACAAGGACTATTTCCTTGAGCCCCACCTTCGATATCCTGGACCTGGAGATTAAGACTAACGAGATTCAGGCCGCGATTGACATTTTGAACACCCGAAGGAAAATGCCCCCTCCGGGAGAAATATGACTTCCGGAAGTACCAGTAGCCATCCCCTGCCCGGTTCAGAGCCGGGAACCGTGGAACTCTTCCGCCTGCGTGACAGCGGCCAAGGCCGGGAGATTCTCAGGCGTAACGCCGCAGCCGGGCATGACAACGGTCCTGCCGGCTGCCTGTCTGACGGCTTTTTGCAACTGGAAGCGGCCCTCCCAGGCATTTTCGGCATGTCCGGAGGTTAAGATTCGCTCAATCCCCAGGTCGATAACATCTTCCAGGGCCGCAAAATAATCGGCACTTTCATCAATCGCCCGGTGGAAAGTGACCGCCAGGGGCCGGGCCGCCTGAAGCAACAAACGGGTGGTATCCTTGTCAATCTTCCGGTCCGGAAGCAGGGCGCCGATGACTACGCCGTTCACGCCGAGTTCCCGGCAGAGGCCGATGGACGCGAGCATCGTTTGCATTTCATCGAAAGAATAGACGAAATTGCCGCCGCGCGGCCGTATCAGCACGTTGACGGGGATGTCGCCGGCCAGGTCCAGCGCCCCTTCAACCAACGCCCGCGACGGGGTGACGCCCCCTACTTCCAGGCGCTCGCACAGCTCAATCCGGGACGTTCCCCGCTGAACAGCGCTCCTGACGGCCGCCAGCGAACTGCAGCAGCTTTCCTTAATCATAGCCGGGGAATCAATTGCGCAAGGTCCGACGCCAGCGCGGTATGGTACCCTTCCGAGAGATAGACGACCCGCCCGAAACTGTCACACAGGGCAATGACGGGGAGTTTTTCCTTTCCCAGGCTTTCCCGGACCGCGATATCGGTACCGAAAACGGCATTTTCCAGTCCGGAAGGCCGCGTTTCGCCCAACACTACGACAGGACGCCCCCAGGCGTTCAGGACAGGGGCGGCGGCTTCAAGCTCGCTCCGGGCATGGCTTGTCGGCTCGTCACGATGGCCCATCACCGCCACCAGGAAATAGCCCCGCCCGGTCGCCGAAAGCAGGGACTGCGGCCGCTCCGCCCCGTCTCGCAGGAACAGCGCTTCCGCATCCATCTGACCGATGACGGCCACCTTGTCCGAGGACGCCCGCACGACAGGGTCCAGGTCCCGTTCTTGTCCGCCTTCCACCCGGAAAAATTCCAGACGGGCCAGCACACTGCCATCGGCCATGCGACGGCCGGTTGTCAGGAGATAATAGCCCTCTTCCACCGCCATGACTGCAGGAAGGCCTGTCTCTTCATAATCCAGCAGCGCTGTTCCGTCCTCGGTCACCCGGCTGAGCGTCCATTCACGGAAGTACTTATCCGACAAGGGTTTCAGATATCCCTTGGGCGCCGTACTTTCCACAGCTCCGGTCACCGGGTCATAGGAAGCGTCTATCCCCAGGCTCCGGCACTGGGCGACATAAAAAATCTTGAAACCCAGGGAATCGGCTTTCCGCTCCCGCCAGACAGCCTCCGGCGCGGTTCGCAGCTGCTGGGGATTGCAGGTGTTGTCGATACGGATATTCGCCCGGCACCACTGCATGACCGCGGCTTTGTCCGTCAGCGCGGCCACTTCACCGGAGGCCAGGATGGCCTGGCGATAGGGTCGCAGGGGTTCCAGCTCAACTCTTTCACTGCCTGTACCCAGCAGCGCGTCTTCCAGCACTTCGTAGGTGACATCCGTCTGGTCTTTGGCTGACAAACTGCCGAGAATGGCCTCGGCGCGTTCGGGATGGGCTTCCCGAAAAGCCGCGACGGCCGGATTGTCGTGCGGATGCGCGAGGCGGATGGCATCTTCCCGGGCCAGTCTCGCCGCATTTTCCGCCAGCATCTCGGGCGTAGCGCCTGTCTCAATCGGACGCTCCGGCGGCGGGACGATATCGAATTCTTCGGCAAAGGTCTCCCCGAAGAAATGCGAGAGTTCCACCCGGGTGTCCTCCGACCCGGCTACGGCCAGGCCGAAACGACCGTCCTTCCATGCCATGACCAGCATGTCCCCCAGCCCGGTATCCAGCGAAACCTGGCCGTCGGCATCGGTCTGATAGGTGACGACATTGTAGAATTCGGCATAGTTGTAGATGCGGAAACTCACCTGTGCGCCGGGCTGCGGAACGCCGTCAAGGGTCACCGTAACACGGGTCTTGCGGGCCGGGACATAGCCGCGTATCACATTGATTTCCGTATAGCATGGCGTCCGTCGGATGACATCTTCCGGACCCTGATAGTCCCCGTAGACCTTGGTATGCAGAATCATCGCACGCGAAACGGCACCGTTGAACCAGCCCATGTCCAGGGCCGCTTCCGGTTCGCAGGCCCCCATGAAGTGCCAGCCGTCTCCGGTATAGACTTCCACCCAGGCATGATTGTCGTCCGTATGGGCCCAGCGCGGGGTGTATACCTGCCGCGCCGGGATACCGGCCGCCCGCAAGGCGGCTACCGCCAGCACGGACTCTTCGCCACAACGCCCCACACCGCAGCGGACCGTCGCTTCGGGCGAACGGGTGCGGGCATCGGAAGACGCGTAGGTAGCCTGCTCGTGGCACCAGTGGTTGATTTCCAGGGCGGCATCGGCGATGGACATGCCTTTTACGCGGGCGCAGAGCGTATCGGCATAGACGGTCCGGAAATCATCCAGGGACTCGTTGTTCACGCGTAGCGGAAGTACAAAGTGCAGGAATTCCCGTTCCGGGATATCCCAGGCCATCTTTTCCCGGGTCTCAAGGGTCTTTTTCACATTCGCCTCCCAGTAGGAACGGCTGTAATGCATCTGATCCGGCAGCGGCATATACCGGTACAGCCAATCCGTATATTGTTTCTGCGGATTCCGGCAAGAAAGCAGGACCGCGGCGAACATCGCAAACGCGAAGAGATGTTTTCTCATTCCATTGTCATTTTGCACGAATATAGAGAAAAAATTTCGATTATGACGCCCGCAGAGGTTGGTATTTCAGTCATTTTTGCGTACATTAGCATTGTAAAACTTTAAACCAACTGTCACTAAGTATGAAAAAGTACATTGCTGAGTGCATCGGAACCATGGTTCTGACACTCCTGGGCTGCGGAACAGCCGTCTTCCTGGGTTGCGGAACAGCCGCCGGTGTCGTGGGCACCGCCTTCGCTTTCGGTCTTTCCGTCATTGCCATGGCGTATGCCATCGGCGGTATTTCGGGTTGCCACATCAATCCGGCCATCACCCTCGCTGTCGCCCTGTCCGGCCGTATGAGCTGGAAAGATGCCTGCGGCTACTGGATTGGCCAGATTATCGGCGGTATCATCGGCGCTGCCATCCTCTTCCTGATTGTCAAGGTGACGGGTGCTCCCGGTGCCATGGGTGTCCCGGCCGGCCTGGGTACTAACGCAGTTGCCAATGCCGGCGGTGCCGGCGGCGCATTCCTCGTTGAGTGCATCGCGACCTTCCTCTTCGTATTCGTCGTTCTGGGTACCACCACCCCGAAGATTGGTGCCGGCAACCACGCTGGTATGGCCATCGGCCTCACCCTGGTGCTGATTCACCTGGTCTGCATCAACCTCACCGGTACGTCCGTCAACCCGGCCCGTTCCATCGGTCCCGCCCTCTTCGTCGGCGGCCAGGCCCTCAAGGACCTCTGGGTATTCATCGTAGCTCCGCTCGTGGGTGCAGCCCTCAGCGCCGTTGTCTGGTGCGCGGTCGCTCCCAAGGAGGAGAAATAATCCGAAACGCAATCACTGAAAAAGAGGCCGACCAAAAAGAAATTTTGGCCGGCCCCTTCGGGTCTCCTAACCCCCTCAGACTTCGTCTGAACCCCCTATTAGGGGGTATTTCGCACGGGCCTCTTTTTTTGTATCAATAATCGAATAATTTATCGGATGATGAAGCGCTCGATGCGGCGCGGCACGGAGGTCAGCACCTCATAAGGGATGGTACCCAGAATGTCGGCCAACTCGGAGACGGTCGGATCCTCGCCGAAAATGGTCACAGTATCTCCGACCTGCGCCGGTACGCCCGTCACGTCCAGCATACACATATCCATACAGATATTGCCGATGGTCGGCACGCGGTGGCCGTTCAGCGAGAACGAGGCGTGGCCCTGCCCCAGATGACGGTCAATCCCGTCCGCATAACCCACGGGAATGGTGGCGATGGTCGTCCCTTCCGGGGCGATATGCCCATGACGGCCATAACCAATGGTTCCGTCTTCTGGCTTCAAGGTCTTGATTTGCAGGATTTTACATTTCAGCGACGCCACCGGTGACAGTTGCACGCCCGGCAGGGCGCTGATACCGTAGATGCCGATACCGAGGCGGACCATGTCGAACTGATAGTCCGGGAACCGTTCGATGCCGGCGGAATTCAGGATATGCCACAGGGGTTTGTAGCCCAACGCCTCGCTCACCCGGGCGGCATTGCGCCGGAAAAGTGCAATCTGCCCCAGGGTAAAGGCGTCTTCCTGCGGATCTTCTGCTGCGGCCAGGTGGGAAAACAGCGATTGGACGCGGACCCGCGAGGTCCGGCCCAGATAGGCGCACAAGTCGTCCAGTTCATCTGTCATAAAACCGAGACGGTGCATGCCCGTATCCAGTTTGATATGAACGGGATAGTCCTGCAATCCCCGGCTCTCCAGCTCTTTGCAGAGAATATCCAGCGACTGCAGATTGGGAATGGAGGGTTCCAGGCGGTGTTCGATGATATCGGCAAAGAAATCGGTTCCGGCCGTCAGGACCAGAATGGGAAGGCTGATACCCGCCTGCCGCAGTTCCATGCCCTCGACCGGATAGGCGACGGCCAGGTAATCGGCGCCGGCCTGCTGCATCATAGCGGCGAACTCGACGGCGCCATGCCCGTAGGCGTTGGCCTTGACCAGCACCAGAAGCCGGGTGGAGGCAAGCAGGCGCGACCTGAAGTACCGGTAGTTCTTCAGGCATCCCTGGAGGTTCAACTCCAGCCGAGAAAAGTCATCCTGTCTGTTCATGCGTCACAAAAAGGAGAGCAAAATTACGGAAATATTCCGAAAAAACATCATATTTTTTGCATCGGAACGTTTTTTGCTCTAAATTTGCCGTCCCTTTCCAGACGGGCAGGGAACTGATGAAAACAACTGTATATGACCATCTGGATTATCCTCGCTGCGGTCATGACGCTGAGCTTTATCATTCAGCGCGTTCTGACCGGCAAGTTTGAAAAATACGACCGTATCATGAATCCGGTCGGTATCACCGGTGCTGAAATGGCGCAGAAAATGCTGCAAGACAATGGAATAGACGATGTCAGCGTCGAATGTATCGACGGACAGTTGACCGACCATTTCAACCCTGCCAACAAAACCGTCAATCTCAGCCATGCCGTCTACTATGGGAATTCCGTGTCAGCCGCTGCCATTGCGGCACATGAATGTGGCCATGCCGTCCAGCATCAGGAAGGCTACGCCCCGCTGAGACTACGTTCCGCGCTGGTTCCCGTCGTCCATTTCGCCAATATGACCGTACAATGGGTCCTGCTGGCCGGCGTACTGCTAATCAATGTCTTCCCCGCCCTGCTGTGGATTGGCATCGGTCTGTTCGCCATGACCACCCTGTTCAGTTTCATCACCCTCCCGGTGGAAATCAACGCCAGCCGGCGGGCTGTCCAGTGGCTGGAAGGACGCGGCATCACCGGCAAGACGCTGGACATGGCGTCCGATGCGCTGAAATGGGCGGCCTATACCTATGTCATCGCGGCGATTGGTTCGCTGGCAACCCTCCTGTATTATATTTTTATCGGCAACAACCGGCGATAAGCCTTGCGCGAAAGCATGGGAATCCCTATTTATAGGGTCCTAAATCGATAAAACTATCTCTGCCGCTTTATATTGTCCTGCAAAATGCTTATTTTTGTAGGATTTTAATTTAGTATATGGAAGTTAGGAATATCGCCATCATCGCCCATGTGGACCACGGCAAGACAACCCTGGTCGACCGCATGATTTACCAGGCCGACCTGGTCCGCCGTCCCGAAAATCTGGGCGAGCTGATTCTCGACAACAACGACCTCGAGAGAGAAAGAGGTATCACCATTCTCGCCAAGAACGTATCCGTCGTTTATAAAGGTGTAAAAATCAATATCATCGATACGCCCGGGCATAGCGATTTCGGCGGCGAAGTCGAACGCGTGCTGAACATGGCGGACGGTGTGCTGCTGCTCGTAGACGCCTTCGAGGGCTGTATGCCCCAGACCCGTTTCGTGTTGCAGAAAGCCCTTCAGATGGGCAAGAAACCGGTTGTCGTGATCAACAAAGTGGACAAGCCCAACTGCCGCCCCGAAGAGGTGCAGGAGGAGGTTTTCGACCTGATGTTCTCGCTCAACGCCACCGAAGAACAGCTGGACTTCAAGACCATCTACGGCAGCGCCAAGCAAGGCTGGATGGACACCGACTGGAAGTCGCACGGCGATACGATTACGCCCCTGCTGGACACGATCATTGACGTGATTCCGGCACCGGAAAAGCGGGAAGGAACGCCCCAGATGCTGATTTCGTCCTTGGAGTACTCCCCTTACGTGGGCCGGATCGCCGTCGGCCGCGTCACCCGCGGGTCCCTGATGACCGGGATGAATATCAGCCTGTGCAAACGGTATGACATCGTCGAAAAGCAGAAGATTAAACAGCTGATGGTATTCGACGGTCTGGGCAAAAAGAATGTCGACCGGGTAGAATGTGGCGACATCTGCGCCATCGTGGGTATCGAAGGTTTTGAAATCGGCGATACGGTTGCCGACTTCGAGAATCCGGAAGCCTTGCCGCCCATCGCCATCGACGAGCCGACGATGAGCATGCTCTTCACGATTAACAACTCCCCCTTCTTCGGCCGGGACGGCAAATTTGTGACGTCACGCCACATCAAAGAGCGTCTGGACCGGGAACTGGAGAAGAACCTGGCCCTGAAGGTTAAACCCGGCCTGAATGCCGATTCCTTCATCGTATACGGCCGCGGCGTCCTGCACCTGTCCGTGCTCATCGAGACGATGCGCCGCGAAGGGTTCGAGCTGCAGGTCGGTCAGCCCAAGGTGCTGGACAAGACCATCGGCGGACAGCGCTGTGAGCCTATTGAGGAACTGTCCATCGAGGTGCCCGAGGAGTTCGTCGGCACCGCGATTGAAATTGCGACCCGCCGCAAAGGAGCGCTGCTGCGGATGGAACCCCGCGGAGACCGGACCCTGTTGGAATTCGAAATCCCGACCCGCGGCCTGATGGGACTGCGCAGCAATATGCTGACGGCCACCCAGGGTGAGGCTGTCGTGGCGCACCGCTACAAGGAATATCAGCCGTTCAAGGGCGAAATCGAACGCCGGAACAACGGTTCCCTCGTGTCGCTGGAGACCGGCGAAGCCATCGCCTATTCGATGAACAAGCTGCTGGACCGCGGCCGTTTCTTCGTCGAGCCCGGTGAGGAGATTTATGGCGGCCAAGTCGTGGGCGAACACACCCGTGAGCGCGACCTCAACGTCAATATCTGCAAAACCAAGAAGTTGACCAACGTCCGCGCCGCCGGCAGCGATGAGAAAATCGTCCTGCCGCCCGCAATCAAGTTCTCCCTCGAAGAAGCGCTGGAATATATCCAGGAAGACGAGCTGCTGGAGGTGACGCCCCATTTCATGCGAATCCGCAAAATTTTGCTCGACCCGCTCGACCGGAAAAGAAAATCCGACCAGGAGGGTTGACATTAACAATATTTTTTGTATCTTTGCATCCCCAAATCTGTTTAGCGCGATGTTGATCATACCCTTAAATGGATGGAAAGCCGGGAAACAGCAGTTTTCCTGGCATGTGGGAAAGGAGTTCTTTGAACGTTTCGACAATTCGGAAATCCTTGACGCAGACCTCGTTATAGAGGCTGTTGCCGAAAAGTCCGGGGATTATAACGGCATAGACTGCTCCATCCGGGGCGCTCTCACAGTGGCCTGTGACCGCTGCCTGGAGGACCTGGTAATGCCGGTGGACGAATCGATACGCCTCAGCGTAAAATTCGGGCGGGAAGACGCCTCCCGGGACGCAGCGGGCGATGGAGATGAACGGGAAGTCGTATACATCTCCCCCGATGACACGGATTTCGACCTGAGCCAGACGGTGTATGATTACGCCATGCTGGCCCTGCCCCTGCAACGGGTGCACAAGGACGGGGAATGTAACCCCGAGGTGCTTCGGCACCTGTGTTCCGAATCTGTCCCAACGGAAGAAGAGCCCGTACAAGACAATCCCTTCGCAGCATTGAAGGGCCTGTTTGACAAATAAAAATTAAATAGTTATACACAATGGCACATCCGAAACACAAACTCTCCAAGCAGAGAAGAGACAAGAGAAGAACGCACGACTTTGCTGCCGTTCCTACGCTGGCCACCTGCCCGAACTGCGGTGCGACAGTCATTTACCATAGAGTATGCCCCGAGTGCGGCTACTACAGAGGTCGTCAGATTATCGTGAAGAACGCGGAGTAATCCGTTCATCTGAGCGAAAGGGCTCAGAATGCTGGCCCGATAGTTCAACGGATAGAACGGAAG
>CADBPR010000028.1 GCA_902796555.1 uncultured Bacteroidia bacterium | reverse complement strand
TCCGGTAGCGCTTGGTGGCGTATTCGTAGCAGATGTTGGCATCGCCGCCGAGCACTTTCTGGCAGGAAGCGGCCTGCTCGCGGGCGGAACCGTCACCGGGCTTGTTGGCAAAGACACAGGAACCGAAGGACGTCTCTTTCGCGTCGGCGCCGACCGCTTTCAGGGCACGGAGGACATGCTCCGGGGTCTGACCGGCGCGGCGGGCGAGGTCTTCGGACTGAATCCGTTTGCTGATGCCGACGTATTCCGGGACCCGGCGCGACAGGGCGAATTCGCTGAGCTTGAGCGGGTTGGAACGGTAGCTGGAGGTTTCACCGGAAGGAATCAGTTCGTCGGTGGTGGTCACCGGGTCATGGATGACGGCGGCCAGTTCCACCAGCATGTTGTCCTGCATCGGATACATCGTCGGCCAGTCCTTGATGTTGGGACCGTAGCGGAGTTCCACGGTCGGGTCGGCTTTTCCGAAACCGTTGAAAACGCGGCTGCGGTAAATGCGGTCGTCAAAGCGGTAGGGGACATGTTCGTCCGTATAGTCGATATCCGTAGCCGCCGTGATGACGCCGCCGTTGGCCGCGGTGGCGGCGATGGAACGGGCATCCATCAGAGCGACGAGCGAAATCTGTCCTTGACCCGGCTTGGAGCCTTCCCGGTTGGGGAAGTTGCGGGTGGTGTGGCGGATGGACAGACCATTGTTGGCCGGTACGTCACCCGCACCGAAGCACGGACCGCAGAAGGCGGGTTTGATGACCACGCCGGCTTCCAGCAGTTCTTCGGCGATGTGGCTGCGGGTCGTGGCCAGGTATACCGGCGTAGACTGCGGATAGGCCGACATCGTGAAATAATCGTTTCCGATGGATTTGCCTTTGAGGATGCTGGCCGCTTCGGAGAGGTTGTCATAGGTACCGCCGGAGCAGCCTGCGATGATGCCCTGGTCCGCCCGGACTTTGCCGTCTACAATCTTGCTGCGCAGGTCAACGCTGACCTTGTCGCCGTAGCGTTTGCGGGTGTCTTCTTCCACAGCCGCCAGGATTTCCTCGGGATGGGCCTGGAGTTCATGGATGGTGAAGGCGTTGGACGGATGGTAGGGCAGGGCAATCATGGATTCCTGCGTGCTCAGGTCGATGCGGATCATGCCGTCGTAATAAGCGACCGGTCCGGGACGCAGCGTGCGGAATGCCTCGGGACGGCCGTGCATCTTATAGTATTCCTGTACCTTTTCGTCTGTAATCCAGATGGAACTCAGGCAGGTCGTTTCGGTGGTCATCACATCGATGCCGTTGCGGAAGTCAATCGGCAGGTTTGCAACGCCGGGACCGGCAAATTCGAGCACCTTGTTCTTGACGAAGCCGTTCTCAAAGACGGCTTTTACGAGGGAAATGGCCACATCGTGGGGGCCGATGCCTTTGCGGGGTTTGCCTTCCAGCCAGACGAGAATCACCTCGGGGGCGTTAATGTCCCAGGTGTTCCGCAACAGCTGTTTGACCAGCTCACCGCCGCCTTCGCCGACGCCCATGTTGCCCAGGGATCCGTAGCGCGTGTGGCTGTCGGAGCCGAGAATCATATTCCCGCAGCGGGTCAGGGCTTCGCGGGCATACTGGTGGATAACCGCCTGGTTGGCAGGTACATAGATACCACCGTATTTCTTGGCTGCGGAGAGACCGAACACGTGGTCGTCTTCGTTGATGGTGCCGCCTACCGCGCACAGGGAATTGTGGCAGTTGGTCATGGCATAGGGCAGCGGGAATGTTTCCAGTCCGCTGGCCCGGGCTGTCTGGATGATGCCGACATAGGTGATGTCGTGGGACACCATCGCATCGAAATGAATGCGCATTTTCCGTCCCCGTCCGCCTTCGGCGTCGTGGGCGCGGAGGATTCCGTACGTAATGGTGTTTTCGCGGGACTCATCCGGAGATGGCATTCCGGCGGCATCGCGGACCATCCGCTTGCCGTCCAGAAGATAGACACCGTTAGGAATCAATTCTACCATAGTTTTGTTGCATTGTTTAGTTATACATGGGGGCAAAGGAAATCTGCCAAAACCGTCAGCGCCAGCATGTCCGCACTACCACCGGGACTGATGCCTTCGCGAACGAACAGGTCTTCCATTGTCTTTATTTTCTTGGGGTTCTGCAGGCATTCGGCCGCCATTTTCCGCGCTTTTGCAGCGCCGGCGGGGCCTTTCCTGTACAGGATATTGGTATCGTCCAGATCGGCGATAATCCGCAGCAGGAGCTTCTGCAGGGCATTTTCCGTGCCTTTGATGCTTCTGTAATAGGGGAGCCATTCCTTGAACAGCTGCGGATAGCCTTCCCGGGCGTTCTGCAAGGCACCCTTGACCTTGTATTGCTTGGCGGCCCGGGCACCGTGCGTGTCTTTCGAAGCGGGCACGGCCGAGGCCAACCCCGCCATCCGGCCGCGCCAGGCTTTTGCCGTGACGGTTTCCCCCTCCCAATAGACCTGGGCAAAGGCCGTAGCCGCCAGGCCGAGCGCGAAAATCGCGCCCCGGTGGGTGTTGACTCCGCCGGTAGCCGCCAGCATCGCTTTTTCCGCCTTCAGCCCCGTTTCAATCATGTCGGCCGCAACGTCATCGTCGGGATGGATGCTGGCAAAGGTATGGAAATAAGGGGCGATGGCGGCGATGCTCTTCCGCATCAGCGCATAGTCCATGTCGCGGTGCGCCCCCCGGCTTTCCGGGCAGACGAGACCGGGTTTTCCGGGCAGGTCCAGTTCGGCGAGCAGCGCTTTTTCCGCCAGGACCCGGACCAGCATCGGCATGGACTCCGGATGGGCCAGGACATCGGCGGCTGCGAAATTCCCTTCGGACAGGTAGTTCCGTACCTGCGAAGCACGGATGGGGCGGCCTTCTTCTTCCAGCCGCGGGACCGCCACGACCTCGATTCCTTTCGGCGGTAAAATCTTCGCCATCAGGTCGTTGTACCGGGCGGTCAGGGCATCGTCCGCTTCGGTCCCGACATAACGCACCATCACGCCGAGGGCCGGTGCCAGGTGCCGTGTAAAGATGTCCAGGTCCAGTTCCATCTGCGCCGTGGCGGCCTCGGAGGTCTCTTTGAGGAAATAGGACGGGAAGGTAGCAGCGGAAATGGCATAGGGGCTGCAGGGGAGAACTTCCACCTTCAGCTCGTCGAGAAAAGCGCTGGAAAGCGCCTGATAGCGTTCGGCGTAGGTGAACAGCTGGCCTTCGTCGCCGACCGGGATGATATAGAGTTTGTCACAGTCGGAGCAGGCGGCCCGTACCAGGTAATCGTGCCCCCAGGTGAGGGGATTGGCGTTCATCACGACCACGCCGCAGCGGCCTTCCGACCGGTGCTTTTCGAGGGTGGCGAGGTATTTTTCAAGGCCGCGTCCGTTTTCCAGCAGCACTGCGTTTTGCGCACATCCGATGCAGTGGAAGCCCAGGCTCTCGAAGAGAACCCGGTTGGCGGGTTTGGTAAAGACTTTGAGGTTGGAGAAACCGGCTTCCGTGCCCATGGCAATCAGCCGGGACACCAAGCGGCTCATCAGGCCTTCTTCGCGCAGGTCGGGCGAGACCGCCAGGCATTTGAGCACGTCCTTTTCGATGCCGCCGCCTGCGACCAGATTGCCTTCCTCATCCACGGCGGCCAGATAGGCGTCGCAGCGGTCGGCCCGAAGACCGTTTCCGGCGAGGAACCGCTCCACCCTTTCGCGGGTAAACCGGTCAGTCAGAGGAAGTTCCTGAATCTCAAACATAGGCGTCAATCAGTTGGTCAATCCGGGCCAGCATCTGCTCGGTGCTGTGGCTGTGGGCGCGCATGCACCAGCGGGCCGGCCGGTCGCAGAGCAGGCATGTGCGCGGGGAAAGTCCGAGGCTTTCCCGGCTGACGGGAATCCCGTCGGCCCCGAGCACGTCGATGTCGAAGAGCCTTCCCAGCGGATGCTCTTCTTCTATACGGCAAACTGCCCGCTTCGCCTCCAGGGGGGAGGTCGGAGTGAGCAGGTAGGCTTCAAATCCGGTGGGCAGGTCAAAAAGCTGGAGTCCGGCACTGCCGAACCGGGCGGTGAGGGCACAGAGGGCTGCGCCGGCAATCAACAGGGACTGCCGGTTGCGTTTGACCGCCCCGGGCATGACGACGGTCAGGCACAACAGGGTCTGTCCGGGATGCTGTCCCAGCATTTCCCGCTGTTTCCGTTGTCTGTTGTCACGGGCGGCCAGCAGCTCCTCCAGCGTAATCATTGGATAATATGAATCTCGTCGAGTTTTTGTCCGTCCCGGTTCATCACGACGCCGACGACCCGTTCGCCGAAGGGCAGGGGGTCCGGGGTGCCGATGATGGACGTCGCTTTGGCGGCCAAGTCTTTGATATCCACGATTTTCAGTCCGGCTTCCCGGAGCCGTTCGGCGATTTCAGGACGGGCCGGATTGACGGCGATACCGTATTCCGTGACGACAACATCCACGCTCTTGCCGGGAGTAATCAGGGTGGTTACCTTCGGCACGACGCAGGGAATGCGGCCGCGCAGCAGCGGGCATACGATGATGGACAAGGCGCTGTCGGCCGCCGTATCCTGGTGGCCGCCGATGGCGCCGCGGATGATGCCGTCCGATCCGACCAGCACGTTCACGTTGAAATCCGTATCCACCTCCAGGGCGGAGAGAATCACGATGTCCAGGGCATGCGTCGCCGAGCCGAGATGCTGCCCGGAAGCATATTCGACGGAGGACACTTCCACATGGGACGGGTCTTCGGCGATGCTCTGGGCCGCCACCTTGTCGAAGGACTGTACGTCAATCAGCCGGCCGATCAGTCCCTCTTCGTGCAGTTTGACCATGTGAGCGGTGATGCCGCCCAGGGCGAAGGAGGCCTTGATGCCGTCTTTAATCATCTGTTCCCGGATGTATTTCACCACGGCCAGCGAGGCGCCGCCGGTACCGGTCTGGATGCTGAATCCATCCTGGAAATAACCGGAGTGAATCACCACATTGGCGGCTTGCTTGGCAAGCAGGATGTCGCGGGGATTCTTGCTGTCGCGGATGGCTCCGGCGGAAATCTTCGAGGAATCGCCGACGCTGTCCACCACCACGACCGACTCGACGTCGGCGCCGCGGATACCCGCAGGCAGGTTGGGGTAGGGAACCAGGTCGTCGGTCAGCACCACGACGTGACGGGCATAGCGGGCGTCCGGGAGGGCGTAGCCCAGGGAGCCGCAGATGCTTTTCGCGTTCTCGCTGCGCGGAACACCGCAGGCATTGCCGAGTTCGTCGCAGGCTGATGCGCCGAGGAAGGCCACGTCGATGGCCAGTTCGCCGGATGCGATGGCGCTGCCGCGGCCGCCGTGGCTGCGGAAGACCACCGGCTCTTTCATCAGGCCGTGGGAAATCGCGTTGGCGAGTTCTCCGCGCAGGCCGGATGTGGAGATACGGGTAATCACCCCGTTCCGGATATGTTCAATCAGGGGCGCATGCACGTCTGACAGGCTGGAAGCCGCCAGGTGCAGGTTTTTGAATCCCATTTCGGCCAGTTTGTCCACCACGAGGTTGACGACTTTGTCGCCGCCCCGGAAATGGTGGTGGAAACTGATGGTCATCCCGTCTTGCAGGCCGCTGCGGCGGATGGCTTCTTCGAGGCTGGTCAATTTGCTGTTTCTCATAACATTTCCTCCTTTGCAAGAATACCGGAAGCAACGGCCAGGGCAATCGTACGCTCGGCCCGGATGACGACAGGGCGGTCCACCATTTTGCCGTGGACGGAAATCACGCCGGAGCCCTTGGCCTGGGCTTCCCGAATGGCCGCGATGATGGTGCGGGCCTTCATGATTTCCTTTTCGGTCGGGGCGAATACTTCGTTGACCACCTCAATCTGGCGCGGGTTGATGATGGATTTCCCGTCAAATCCGAGGGTCTTGATCAGCTCCACTTCCTTGCGGAAGGTATCCATGTCGTCCAGGTTGGAATAGACCGTATCGAAACAGGCGATGCCGGCCGCGCGGGCGGCAACGACGATTTGTTCGCGGGCCAGCAGCAGTTCGGCGCCGCCGGGGGTCCGCTGGGTCTTCAGGTTGGCGGAATAGTCTTCCGCGCCCAGGGCGATGCCCATCATCCGTTTCGACGCGGTGGCGATGGCATAGGCATTGACGATGCCCAGTGCGCTTTCAATGGCCGCCATGATTTGCGTACGGCCGACGCATCCGAGCTCTTCTTCCACCTTGACGATTTCGGCCTCCAGTTCCCGGACTTCTTCCGCCGTTTCGGTTTTCGGCATCCGGATGACGTCTACGCCGGCCTTGACGACGGCTTCCACGTCCTTGCGGCCGTAGGGGGTATTGAGGGGATTGATGCGGACCACCATTTCGGTGTCGCCGTAATCAATGGATTTCAGGGCGTTGTGGACCAGCAGCCGGGCTGCGTCCTTCTCGGCCATCGTGACGGAGTCTTCCAGGTCGAGCATGATGGAATCGGGACCGTAAATATGGGCGTCCGCCATCATTCCGGGGTTGTTGCCCGGGACGAACATCATGGTTCTGCGCAATCTTTCCATGGCTATCTCCTTATTTCCAGACATCTTTTCCCGTGGCGCGGACCGCTGCGGCGGTGACGCGGGCGCGAATCGTACAGTCAAGGGCGCCCTTGTCCGTGGCCTTTACGTCGGCCTGCTCTACGCCCAGTCCTTCCAGGGTTTCCCGGATCAGAGAACGAATCTGACGCCCGAACTGCGCTTCGACCGAACTGTCCAGTTCAATGGACAGGCCGGACCCGCTGGCCGGGCTGATTTGAATCAGAATATCGCCGGATTCAAGCGTCCCGGCAACCGCATTTTTGAGTTCCATTCGGTATGTGG
>CADBPR010000027.1 GCA_902796555.1 uncultured Bacteroidia bacterium | reverse complement strand
TCAGCAATCGGCGTGGCCAGCACAACCTTGCGCTGCCCGGGCGGGCTCGGTGCAATCGCGAGGGCCTGTTCTTCGTTGGAAAGCAGGCCGTAGAGGGGACAGATGCGGGTGTCACCCAGCTGCCCCTCCAGTTTTTCCGCACAGCGGCGGATTTCGCCTTCGCCCGGGAGGAAGGCGAGGATGTCCCCTTCTTCCTGCAGGTGGGCCTGCAGCAGGGTCCGCGCGACCAGGTCCGCCACATTCTGCGGGTCGGCTTCTTCCCGGGTATGCCGCACGTCCACGGGGTACATTTTTCCCTTACTTTCCAGGACCGGCGCCTGCAGGGCGGCGGAAAGGGTGTCCGTGTCAAGGGTGGCCGACAGTATCACGATGCGGAGGTCTTCCCGCAGCAGGAGCTGGCACTGGCGCGTCAGCGCAAAGGCTTCGTCGGTATGGAGACTCCTTTCATGGAATTCGTCAAACAGCACGGCCGAGACGCCTTCCAGCGCCGGGTCGTCCAGCAGCATACGGGTCAGAATCCCTTCCGTCACCACTTCAATCTGCGTTGTCGCCGACACCTTGCTTTCGAAACGAATCCGGTATCCGACCGTTTCGCCGACATTTTCGCCCAGCAGCCAGGCCATGCGTGCGGCGACCTGACGCGCCGCAATCCGGCGCGGTTCCAGCAGGATGATTTTGCCGGAGCCCGGAGGAAGCCCTTCGCGTATCGTGAGGGGCAGCAGGGTGGATTTGCCTGCGCCCGGCCGTGCCGTTACGATGACCGCCGGATGCGTTCGCAGAGCCTCGTTCAGGGGCTCCGCAATGGCGGAGACGGGTAGTGTCTCCCGCTCTTTTTGCAGGCGGTCGGAGTGTGTCATAGCAGAATCGGGCTGTGCCCGCAGGCCGGGAGGTATTGCTCCAGCAAATCGCGCGTAGCCATCCGCACGAAGCAGGTCGGCGTGCCGTCCGTACAGGCAAACCAGGGGGCTTCCGCCAGTGCGCGGTCCAGCACCAGGTGTACACCGGCCGCCGACGGGAGCACGGCGCTGAGAAGGGTCGTGGCGCCGGCCGTGACGCCCGTGAGGGCCTGCAGCTTCTCGGCGGAGGCGAAAGACACGCGCGGGATGCCCAGCGCAGCGCAGAATTCGCGGGTGACGAAAGGCTTGTCGGCCGGCATCGCGTAGAGGTAGAATTCGGTTTGCTGGCGGTTGCACACGAAGACGGTCTTGACAATCCGTGTTCCCAGGGCACCGTCAATGTGGGCGCAGTCCTCCATTGTAATCCCGGGATCCGTATCCACGCGGATATAGGGAATAGCCAGTCGCTCAAATGTTTGATAGATAGCTTCTTGCAGCGGCGTTGCAAAAGCTGGCGGGGGCGTGGTGAGCGGCTCGCTCACAAAAAATTCCCGGTCGAAGAGCAGGGTGCGGAGCTCCGTGACGCTGCCGGCAAAACGGTATGTCTGCGTGGCACACATGGGCCGGTAGCCCCAACCGACGGCGATTCCTGCGATGCCGCCGTTTGCCGCCGTCTGCATATCTGTTCCGGAATCGCCCACCAGCACGGCTTCTTCGCGGGAAAATCCGCCGGTGCGCAGTACTTCTGCGACGATTTCCGGGTCCGGTTTCAGCGGATAGCCCTCGCGGTTCCCCAGGATGGCGACGAAGGGAATATCCGGGAAAAATTTCCGGATCAGTTGCTCCGTTCCCGATTGGAATTTATTGGAAACCACAGCTATCCGGACGCCGGCCGCATGCAGGTCCCGCAGCAGTTCCGGTATGCCCGGATAGGGGCGGGAACGGACATCGATATGGGCGGTATAATAGGCCTTGAAGTCTGCCAGCGCCGCGTCGATGCATTCTTCATCGCTGCCGGCGGGCAGGGCCAGCTTGACCAGGTTCCGTACACCGTGGCCGACCATGGTGCGGTATTCTGCCAGGCTGTGCTGCGGCAGACCGCGTACTACCAGTGCATGACCGACCGCTGCCGCCAGGTCTTCCAGGGTATTGAGCAGGGTTCCGTCCAGGTCCCACAGAATCAGTTGATAGGGTGTTTTCATACCGCAAAGATAGGATATTTTCTAGGAATTACCAGCTGTACGTCACCGTTACCAGAATGTTCCGGCCGGGCATGGGATAGCCCTGGACAAGCTGGTAGGGCCGGTTGAACAGGTTGTCGCAGACCACGCCGGCCTGCAGTTGCGGTGCTATGCTTCTTCCCCGCAAGGGGGGCAGGCAGAACGTCTTGTCCAAGGACAGGCTGCTGATGGACCAGGGCGGCAGATAGTAATCGGCTGTCGCTGCGCTGCGGGACCAGCGGCTGCCGGTCAGCAGGGTACTCCATGCGATGGTCCATCCTTTCCAGCCGACCAGAGCCTCGATGCCTCCGCTGTGACGCGGAATATAGGGAATCTGGCAACCCCAGGACGGACTGCCTTCCCGGCTGTGGTCCAGGGCCTGTTGGAAACTGTAGCGCAGGGTCAGGCTGCCCGTCCAGTCGCCTCGCCGGAAGGAAAGGTCCGCCCGCGCGTCCGCCCCGCTGATGTCCGCCCGGCCGATGTTCAGCATGGTCCAGCGGAACTGTGAAACGGTGGGAATGGCGACAATCTTGTTGCTGACCCGGTTGTAATAGGGCGACAGCCGCAGGTGGACCGACCAAGGCCCCGCCGCATGGCTGAACCGCAGGTCGCCGCCCAGCTGGAGGGCCGATTCTGGCTCCAGGGAGGCATTGCCCATCAGACTGTAATACAAGTCGTTAAAGGAAGGAAGCCGGTAGCTGCGTTTGGCAAATAGCGAAGCTTCCAGCCAGGGCTTCGGTGTCCAGGAAAGGCTTACGGAAGGCATCCAGGCATCGCGGTAGCGCTGTGCCCGACTCCAGCCGCCGGCCTGTGGCGTCAGGTAGTGGTCCCAAGCCCCCTGGTACACCAGGTGGGCCGCCGCACGCAGTGTAGCCCCGGTCCAGCGCCCGGCCACCACACCGGTAAAGGTGGTGCGGCGGGGCGTGACGAACTGCCCGGCATCGCTGTTGAGGGCATTCCGCTGCAGGTCCGTACTGGCCTCAATCGACGCGTTTTCCAGCACCTGGAAGGAGTGGGCCAGCGACAGATAGCCCGATTGCTGCCGATAGTGCAGGTTGTAGGGGAGCGCCATGGGATTGCGCTCCGGATGGGTGTTGTAGTGGGTATACTGGTTGGCATATTTGGCCCGGAGCGCGGTGCTGTAGCGCGGCGTCCAGTCCTGCTCCCAGGTACCCTGTGCAAACAGGTCCTGGTCGGCCTGCCGCTCCGCACTGAAAGGAAAGCCCATGGCGCGTCGGATGACCGGTCCCGGGAAGCCGCGTTCGGAACCGTAGGCATACAGGTGCAGCTGCCAGTGTCCCCGGTTCAGACGGCCGTCCAGCCGGGTCTCCAGCCGCAGGCTGCGGATGTCTCCGTTTTCGCGGACGAGGGTGGTGTCAAAGCAGGGGAAAGGATACCGGCCGTTGCTGCGCAGCCATTCGGCGGAACCCTGGAACGTGAGGCGGCGTCCCAGTTTCGTTCCCCACTGCAGGGCCGGGTTGAGGGTCCCGAAGGCACCTGTACGGAAGCGGAACCGTCCCCCGTTTCCGTCGGGAAATGCCGGCAGGCCGCTGTCCAGATAGACGGACGCTCCGGCGGCATATTCTTTCGCCGTCTGCAACCGCCTGGTACGCTGTCCGTTATAGAGGGAAACCCGCTGGATGTCAGCAGTGGAAAAACGCCCCAGGTCGACCTGCATGTTCTGGGCGTTGTCCACCTGGATGCCGTCCAGGAAAATCCCGACATGCTCGCTGCCGAGGCTCCGGACATGGATGGTTTTGAGCCCGCCGACGCCGCCGTAGTCCTTGACCTGGACCCCGGTGAAGCGCCGCAGGACGTCCGCCACGAGAACGGGCGGCGCAGCGGCTTCCTGCAGGTCGATTTCCTCGGCGGCCCGCAGGACGGGCACGGTCTTGACGGAAGAAACCGATGCGGCCGAAAGGGTATCAGTCTGAGGCACTTCCGCTCCTTGAACCGTCCGGCAAACAGGGAGCAGCAGCAACAACAGGAAGACCCGGCCGCGCGACACTACCAGCAGGCGAAATGGCCAGGGCAGACACCGGCGGTCACGGTCCAGGAAACGGTTCCGTTCCGCAGGCAATGGACGCTGCCCGGGTTGAAATAGTCGCCCGCATCCCCCACCAGGAGGGTCTGGGCATCCAGGACGGCCAGGCTGTAGGGCTGGATGGCGTTCAGCTGCAGCGTCATCTTCCGGGCAGCACCGTTCTGCACGGTCAGGGCCCGGTAGCTGCGCGGAGCGCCGCTCCAGTCGAATTCGCTTTCCGTCCCCACGCAATAGACCGTATCCCCGAGGATGGCGGCCACGCTGATATAATCGGTCACTTTCGAGACGCGTTCGGGCTGGTCGGCTTCCAGCACGTACAGGGCGGAATGGACATCATAGAAGTTGCCCAGGGTGGTGAAATACAGTCTGCCCTTGCCGTCCGAAAAAGCGGATTTCAGGTTGACGGCGACGGGAATGGTGCCGGTTACCCGGAAGGTGGCCGCGTCGATGACGCTGACGGTCCGGTCATAGGCATAATCGGGCGGAATCTGGCTGGACAGGCCGCCGGAATTGGCGACGTAAATCTTTCCGTCATAGACGGTTACGCCTTCAGGCTGATAGCCGACCTCGACCTGCCCGGCGATGGCACGGGTCTGCAGGTCAATCCGGTACAACCGGCCTTTCGGATTGGCATAGTCCGTCAGGATGTAGCGTCCGTTCTCGTCATACGAACCGGTCGTGAAAGCGCCGGCCCAGGAGGTGACGTAGGCATACCGGTCGTCGAAGGCGATGTTGCGGGGTGTCGGGACCGGGATGGCGGCCAATTCGGTTTCATCGGCGGCGGAAAGGACCTCGACGATGCCGGAGTTGTTGATGACCATCCAGACTTCGTCCCCGTGGACGGCGATGTCATTTCCCACGTCGCCCAGTCCGGCTCCGGCGTCGGGATTCATCTGCCGGAAGGCCCCGGTAATATACATTCCGTCCGAAAGGCGCAGAAAATCCAGGGTCGCATTGTTGGAGCCCAGGCTGCCTTCGTTCAGGACGAACACTTTCCGGATACCGGCGGGAAAATCTGCCACCGATACTGTTTTTCCCGTGAGTCGGGCATCTTCGGACGGGGCCGCAGGCTGGTCCGGCGCTTTTTGGCAGGCCCATACGGTCAGCAGGCCGCAGAGCCACCACCATGAACGGATATTCTTCATAGTCAATTGTTTAAATGTTTTCTGAAATACTTGATTCTGCTGCCGCCGGTGCCGCCCTATAAGGCGCGGCGGTCGGCAACGGTCAGGGTTTCGCGGGCTTATAGGCCCTGGCCCATTCGAACAGGGCGGGGGACAGGTGGCAATAGCCCGCAGGATTCTTGCCCAGGTAGTCCTGGTGGTACTCCTCGGCACGGTAGAAATTTTGCAGCGGCAAACATTCCACGGCCAGGGGCTGTCCGAGGGCGGCGGCACAGGCGTCCAGCGCCTCCCGGATGGCCGGCAGGAAGGCTTCTTCGGTATAATAGACGCCGGTGCGGTAGCGGGTGCCGCAGTCTTCGCCCTGCCGGTTGAGGCTCAGCGGGTCAATCGCCCGCAGGAACAGCTGCACCAGTTCGCCCACCGGCAGGACCTCCGCATCGAAACGGACATGCACCGTTTCGGCAAATCCGGTCGTGTCGGTATACACCTGTTCATAGGTCGGGGCGGCGGTCCGGCCGTTGGCATACCCAACCTCCGTCGACACCACCCCGTCCAGTAAGTGGAAATACTTCTCTGCGCCCCAGAAACATCCGGCCGCGAAGTACAGTTCTTGGATCATCAATTTAACAACTTGTGGGAGGCCGTCATCGCCTTCGGGTCGAGGGCTTCGTCCAGTTTCTCCCGGGACATCAGACCCTTCTCCAGGACGATATCGTACACAGAACGGCCGCTCTCCAGGGCTTCCTTCGCCACCTTCGTCGCATTCTTGTATCCGATGTACGGGTTCAGCGCCGTCACGATACCGATGCTGCCGATGACCATCGAATAACAGCGCTCCTTGTTCACGGTGATGCCTTCCACGCACTTGGTACGCAGGGTGTTCATCGCGTTGGTCAGCCAGGTGATGCTCTCGATGATGGATTCGGCGATGACCGGTTCCATGACGTTGAGCTGCAGCTGGCCCGCTTCAGCGGCGAGGGCCACGGTCATATCGTTGCCGATAACCTTGAAGCAGACCTGGTTGGTCACCTCTGGGATGACAGGGTTGACCTTGCCGGGCATGATGGAAGAACCGGGCGCCATCGGGGGCAGGTTGATTTCACCCAGGCCGCAGCGCGGACCGGAAGCCAGCAGACGCAGGTCGTTGCAGGTCTTGGACAGTTTGACGGCCAGACGCTTCAGGGCAGCGGAATAGCTGACATAGGCACCGGTGTCTGGCGTCGCTTCCACCAGGTCCGGCGCCAGCAGCATTTCGTCGCCGCAGAACTCGCTCATCCGTTTGACGCAGAGCTCCGCGAAGCCCGGAACGGCGTTCAGGCCGGTTCCGATAGCGGTGCCGCCCATGTTGATTTCATGCAGCAGCTTGACATTGCGGTCCAGGTTGGCCACTTCCTCTTCCAGGTTGTTGGCGAACGCGTGGAACTCCTGGCCGGAGGTCATCGGAACGGCGTCCTGCAGCTGGGTACGGCCCATCTTGATGATGTCGGCGAAAGCATCGCCTTTGGCACGGAACGCGGCCACCAGGTCTGTCAAAGCCTTGACCAGGCCCTTGTTCATCCGGATGAAGGTATACCGGAAGGCCGACGGATAGGCGTCGTTCGTGGACTGGGCGCAGTTGACATGGTCGTTCGGGGAGCAGTACTGGTATTCGCCCTTCTTGTGGCCCATGATTTCCAGGGCACGGTTGGCAATCACCTCATTGGCGTTCATGTTGACGGAGGTGCCGGCACCGCCCTGCATCATGTCCACCGGGAACTGGTCGTGGAAACGGCCGTCCACGATTTCGCGGCAGGCCTGGATGATGGCCTCGCCGATGTGCTTGTCCAGCACGCCCAGCTCGGTATTGGCCGCTGCCGCCGCCATCTTGACGTAGGCGATGGCAATCACGTAATCCGGGTAATCGCTCATCTTGGTGCAGGAAATCCGGTAGTTGTTGAGTGCTCGCTGCGTCTGAACGCCGTAGTAGGCATCAGCAGGGACCTGGAGCTCTCCCAGAAGGTCGCTTTCAATTCGATAGTCTGCCATATAGTTAAAGTGTTTTGTGCAAATATAGTCTATTTCTTAAAATATGTAAGGATTTTGCCCAACAATTCTTGCAAATCTTCATCTTTCGTCACAGTCTCCAGCGGGAAGCCCAGGCTCACGGCCTTCCAGGGACCCGGGGCATGGCAGACGGCGGCCGATACGTTGGTGTCGCCGTAGCGCAGGAAGGTCCGGGCGCCCTTGACGGGGTTGATGCCGTCCGGGGTTTCCACGCAATAACGCTTTTCGTTGCGGGTGTGATAATACTGTAAAGAACGGTTTACCGCGATGGGCGCGCCGCGCAGGGGATTCACGACGCCGGTCCGGCTGGCGTATCCGGTCAGCCAGGTATAGCCCAGATACTGCTGGATAAAGGCTTTGGTCTGCGCGCGGGCGGTGCTGTCGTAGGAGACGGGATATACCATGTCCCAGGCGTCCGTGCCGATGTTGGCGCCCGATACCAGCAGGTTGCCGCCTTTGTCACAATAGCGCTGCAGGGCCAGCCGCAGGGGCTCCGGGAAGACGGTGAAGCGTTCCCCGACACCGCCGGGCGTCGTCACCTGTTTGCCGCAGAGCAGGTCCGTTGCGAAAATGTCCGCCGTCAGGGTCGTGTCGGCCTGGAAGGCCAGTGAAGATGCGGAACAGACGCTGTAACCCTGGCTCAGCAGGGCCCGGCCGTGGATGGCGGCGAAATCGAAGGTGTTGCCTGCGGCCTGCAGACCGGCCTCGTCGGTGAAAGAGGAGCCGAAACCGGCGTTCTCGTCATCGGTCCAGGGCAGTTGGCGACGGAACTGGTACATTTCGCCGATATAAGTGATGTCCTTCCCGTAGGGCACGCCTCCGTCCAGGCGGCTGTCGAACCCGGCATAGGTGGGGGTGTCGAACCAGGCCGGTGCGGAAACGCGGTCGAAATTATTGACAATCAGAACTTTGCTGTTTCCGCCACGGCCGATGCACAGCACCTCGGAAGGGAAGCTCTTGCCGCCGTCGTTGAAGGCTTCGATGCGGAAACTGTGCAGGTGGCCGGCCTGCAGGGGTACGTCGGCGCAGATCCAGCCGTCGGACTTGTAGGTCCCGATGACGCGGCCGTCGTCGAAGGCTCCGTCATCCAGGCGGGTATACAGGATATAACCGGTCGGTTTGGCCGTGGGCTCCAGCGGGTCCTCGGTGGGCTTCCACTGCAGGCGGGCGTTCCCGGCGTCCTTGAAGCGGACGGAGAAGGCGTGTACCGGCAGCGGCTGCACGGCATACGGGACGCCGTAGCGGTTGCTGAGGAATTTCAGCATGCCTTTGTAGACGGCCCGGGATACGGTGAAGCGGAAAGCCGGGTCCAGCCCGTATTTCATGTCGCCGAAATTCTGGTGGGCCAGGATTTCCAGAATCATCGCCGGAACGCCGCTGGTGCGGCATTCGCTGTAGGAACGGTCCCAGACCTGGCGGCGCGTCCACTCGGGATTGTGCAGGGCGCGTACGTCTGCCACAATCTGGCTCTGCACGAAGTCACTGTATTCGCGGGAGGCCATCCGGTCGCTCCCGTCGGGGAATTTGCGGCTGCCGTCGCACTGGAGGGTATAAATCGCCAGGGTTCCGACGATGGAGTCGTTCGGGGTGACGCCGGCATCGGAATGGAAGGCCAGGGACAGGTCCACCGGGATGCCCAGGCCCGCTTCTTTCGGGTTGACCTTCGACCCGCCGCTCATCCGGCAGACCCAGCCGCCGCGCGTGGCGTAGTCACAGGTATAGTCATCGTTCCATTTGCGGAGCAGGGTGCTGTCGATACCGGCCCATTGCATGGCATAGAGGGCGCCTTCGGTATAAGCCGGCATGCCGGAAATCTCCCACTGGGAAACGGGCGCATCGGCCGGGCCGCGGGCCACCTTGCCCATGCCGCCGCCGAAGCGGACGGCATCGGCCGTCAGGATACCCCCGCCGGCGTTGCGGACGGATACGCTGCCCGTCCGGTCAAAGGGGAAGGTCCCCAGGTATATCCAGGTGCCGCCGCCCATGCGCTGGTTGACGGTGAATTCCGTGCTGCCGCCCTGGTGCTCGACCGTATAACGGGCGGCTTCGGTGCTGTTCTTGACCGTTTTGTAGGCGATGTAGACGGCATATTCCCCGGGCGCGGGCAGTTCGGCCGTCCAGGTGGCGCGTACATTGCCCCGGCCCTGCCGTACCGTTCCCATCGTGAAGGGATTGTCCTGGCCGGTATAGACGGCCTTGGCATCGGCAAAACCGGTCCCGGCCGACTCCCAGGCGCCCTTTTCCCGGTAGCTGCCGGCGCGGCGGAGCAGCCCCTCGCGCGGCCCGCTGAAGGACGGGTCGTTGTCGCACACCACCTCATATTTCTGGGTGTCGCGCTCCCGCGGGGTCATGACGTAGGCCCCGGCGTTCTCCAGCATGGGAATCAGGAAAGGCAGTACATAGCTCTGGGTGTACATGTCCTCGACCGTCGTAAAGTTCTTGGCCCGTTGCCAGCGCCAGCTCTGCAGCCGGGCTTCGTAATACAGGCCGTGGCTCTGCCAGAGCGCGATATTCCGTCCGGTGAGGCCTTTTCCATATTCCTTGGCACCCTCGCGGCGGATGAAACGGGTCCGGCCCGGTCCGTCCGTCCGGAAGGCCGACGCATGCACCTTGCCGTCCTTGTGCAGGGCGGGTATTTCGAGTTCTTCGATATCGATGTTCTTGGCGTAGATTTTTCCGATGGTCTTGCCCCGGTATGCATCCGGGAACAGGCTGCCGAGCCGGGCCCGGAACCATTTGACGTCACCGGGCCGCCAGGGGAAGTCGCCCAGGGTCTGGGTAAAATAAAAATCCAGTTCATTGCCGCGTTTGAGCACGGATTTGACCTGGACGGGGGCACGGACGCCGGTGCGTTCCCGCATCAGCACGGTCAGCGAGTCGGCGGCTTCCTTGAAATCCCGGGCCGCCGGGCCCTGCCCCGCAGCGAGGGTGCAGCAGCCCAGCAAGGTGATGATAATCAGGTATTTTTTCACTTCTTTTGTTTGGCAAGGTCGATGATGCAGACAAGCAGGGAACTGATGGCGAGGGCGAGGGCGTCGGCGCGGAAATCCAGCGGGTCCTTGGAACGCCAGGCGGTCATCCCCTGAATCAGTTCAGTGCCGGCCGCCAGCAGGCAGCCGAGCAGAAATACGCCCAAGGCGAACAGAATGCTGTGCCAGGGCTTGACGGTATAGCGGTCCACCGCCAGGTAGACCAGGATGGGGAAGGGCAGGAACATGCAGAAATGCACGACCTTGTCCATCGGAATGGACCACAGGGTTTTGGGCACGTCGGGCAGGCTCTTGAAGTGCCAGAAGCACAAGAACGCCAGTGCTGCGAGATAACACAGCAACAAAATCCGGAACAGGGTGCGCAGGCGCAGGGTCATGTTAATCGAGGGCCAGTTCTCCGAAATACTCAGGACGGTGGAAATCAGGGGACGGGCAACCGACCCGGCTCCAGCTCAGGTAGTGGACATGGTCGGTCATGTCGGCGCACTTGTAGAAGTTGACTTTCAGGTGTTTGGGTGTCTCTCCCGGCGCGAATCCCATCAGCGTGAAGGGAATCACCATGGCGACGGCCCAGCCCTGCAGGCTGCCGTTTTCTTCCACTTCCTGCAGCGGCAGGGAAGACCAGCGGCGGATTTGCGCCAGGTCCGTCAGCGGGCGTACCAGACGGTTCTGCCGGCAGACGCCTTTTCCGCCGAGGAGGCGGCCGACGCAGTTCAGTTCAAAATTATAATAGGTGCCGTCCACGGGGTCGGCGACGAAGAATTCGCAGGTGCTGTCCTCCCATTGCCGGCCGTTGTCGGTGAGGTTGCGGGCCCGCAGGTCCAGGCCCCAGACATGGAAAATCATGGCCAGGGAACGGCCGTCGTGCGCCAGTTTGCCGCCGCAGAAAGGACGGTAGGGGAACTGGTCCGGCCAGCATACCTGGCCGATGTCAAAAGCGGCGCCACGGGTCTCCAGGGCTTCGATGAGGGCGGCGTCGGAGCGCTGCGCCAGGTCGGGAATGCAAGGTACGTTCAATGATTTCATAAGCTCTGCATATCGTTAAGTTTCTTGTAATAACCGCCCAGGGCAATGAGGTCGTCATGCCGGCCGCGTTCCACCACGACACCTTCCTTCATCACGAGGATTTCATCGCTGTGACGGATGGTGGAGAGCCGGTGGGCGATGGCGATGGTGGTGCGGCTGGACATCAAGCGGTCCAGGGCTTCCTGCACCAGGCGCTCGGATTCGGTGTCCAGGGCGGCCGTGGCCTCGTCCAGAATCAGAATCGGCGGGTTCTTGAGGATGGCCCGGGCGATGGAAATACGCTGGCGCTGGCCGCCGGAGAGTTTGCTGCCGCGGTCGCCGATGTTGGTATCGTAGCCCTCCGGTTTCTCCATGATGAAGTCGTGGGCGTTGGCAATCCGGGCGGCCTCGATGACCTGCTCGCGGGTGGCCCCTTCCACGCCGAAGGCGATGTTGTTGAAAATGGTGTCGTTGAACAGAATCGGCTCCTGGTTGACATAACCAATCAGCTGGCGCAGGTCGCCCAGGCTGACGTTCCGCAGGTCTTTTCCGTCCACGGTGATGCTGCCGCCCGAGACGTCGTAGAAACGGGGAATCAGGTCCACCAGGGTCGTTTTGCCGGCGCCGGATTCTCCCACCAGGGCCAGGGTGTGCCCCTTCGGAATCTCGGCGCAGATGTCTTTCAGCACTTCCCGGCCGGATTCATAGCGGAAATGGACGTGGTCCAGGGTTATCCGGTCGTTGAACCCGGTCAGCGGCAGCGGATGCTCCGGCTCCCGGATGGGATTCTCCGTCTGGAGGATTTTGTCGATGCGCTCCATCGAAGCAAGTCCTTTCGGGATGCTGTAGCTGGCCCGGGAGAACTCCTTCAGCGGGTTGATCAGGCTGTAGAGAATCACCATGTAGAAGATGAAGGTCGGGGCGTCGATGGGGGAGCGTTCGCTCAGAATCAGGGTGCCGCCGAACCACAACACGACCATGATAATCAGGGTGCCCAGGAATTCGCTCATCGGGTGGGCCAGGCTCTGGCGGACGAGAACGCGGGAGAGTTTGGCCCGCATCCGCTCGGTCACCTTGAAGAAGCGTTCGGACATGGTCTTTTCCGCCCGGAAGGCTTTGACCACCCGCAGGCCGCCCAGGGTTTCATCCACCTGGGACATCGTGTCGCTCCACAGTTCCTGCGCCTCTTTGGATTCCCGCTTGAGCTGCTTGCCGATAACCCCCATGATCCAGCCCATCACCGGTACGACCAGAATCGTGAACAGGGTCAGTTCCCAGCTCAGCGACAGCAGGACGCCGAAGTAAATCAGAATCAGAATCGGGTTTTTAATCAGCATGTCCAGGGCGTTCATGATGGAGTTCTCCACCTCGGAGACGTCGCCCGTGATGCGGGCGATGATGTCTCCCCGGCGCTCCTGGCTGAAGAAGCCCAGCGGCAGGGCCAGAATCTTGTTGTACATCTGCATGCGCAGGTCGCGGACCACGCCGGTGCGAATCGGGACCATGATGGCGGACGAACCGAAGTAACAGGCGGTTTTCAGCGCCGTCGCAACACCCAGGAAGACGCCCAGCAGAAGCAGGGTCTTGGACCCGCCGATGCTGGCAATCAACTGACTGACATAATAATAGCCGTTGTTGAGCAGTTTCTCGCGTATGCCCATGTCGGGGGCGTCCCATGCGATGAACCGGTACACTTTGTCATCCAGTTTGAACAGCATGTTCAGGATGGGAATCAGCAGCGAGAAAGAGAATACGTTGAAGACGGCGGAAAGGATGTTGAGCCCCACCGAACCGGCCAGGTAGCCTTTGTACGGAGAGACGTATCGCCGAAGGATTTTCCAAAAATCACGCATATTCTGCAAAGATAATCAAATTACGCGTTCTATCCAATGGAAAATGAGCCAGATTCTCTTTTTAAGCAGGGTATAGTCGAGGGTTTCCGCCCGGTCCCGCACCTTGTTGTTGTTCATCGTGATGCCGGAGGTGAACATGACGGCGGGGCGTCCGTTTTCGACAAAGGGGCGCTGGTCGCCGAGCTGCTCGTAGAACATGCGCGTAAAATTGGGGCTGCCATAGTAGTCCAGACCCAGTTCCAGGCGGGTGCCGTAGCGTTCGTTCTGGGTGCGGAGCGAGCCGCGGTGGTAGTCGGCCGGACCGGCCGAGAGCATGATCAGGTAGTCTTTCCGTCCGGATTTGAGGGGGCTCAGGCTGCAGCCGACCTGGTCGATGTTGACCATCAGCGTGACGTTCTCCGGCCGGACGGGAACACCGGTTTCCGGATGAACCAGCGCACCGCTTGCAAGCGCAGCCCACAGGGCTTTGGACCCGCTCATGCCGGCATTGTGCCCGTCCAGGGCTACGAAAATGATGTTTTTCCGCCAGTTTTTCCCGACCCGCATCAGTTCGCGGGCCATGCTGCCGATGCCCAGCAGGGCCGCCACGCCGGAGGCATTGCTGTCGGCGCCGGGGTACAACTGTCCGCCCAGCCGGCCCAGGCCGTCATAGTGGGCGGCAACGATGATATAAGACTGCTGGGCATTGCCGGGCAGGAAGCCGATGACATTGCGGCCCAGCGCCCCGGCGGGCGTCCGGAAAGAATGGACAAAACCCGGCCCGAAGGCCTTCAGCCCCAGGTTCCGGAAATGACGGACCAGCCAGGACGTGGCCTCGTTCGCACCGGGCGTACCGGTCGCGCGGCCGTCACAGAGGCTGTCGCTCAGGAACTCCACCTGGGCGCGCAGCTGCCGCTCGGTCACGCAGCGGTGGGTGAATTCGCTGCCGGTCACCCGGACCACTTTCGCCCCGGCGGGATAACAGAAGCAGACCGTCAGCAGCAGGACGGCCCGTAAAAAAAAATTGCTTCTTTTCTCGCGTTGAGGCATAATTATGGCTATATTTGCATATTGTTCCCTAACGGGCCCCAAATTTACGCATATTTATTGAGATGATGAAAAAATACGTCCTTCTTTTGCTGTCAGTCCTGCTCTGGGCCCTGCCTGCCCGGGGCCAGTATGACAAGGATGTATTCTTCTACCGGGGCCGGCAGGCGCTCTCCGACGGCAAGTGGGCCGCTTCCATCGAGCAGTTCAACACCTTCGTCCGCCTGGATACCACCGACCACTGGGCCTTTTTCTTCCGGGGCATCGCCAAATACAACCTGGGCGACATCCGGGGGGCGCAGAAGGATTTCAATACTTCCGTCCGGCTGAACCCGGTGTTCACGTCCGGCTACCATTACCGCGCCATTACCGAGAGCCGTTTCGGCAACTATGACAAGGCCCTGGCCGACCTGGAAAAGGCCATATCCCTGCGTCCGGGCAACGAAGGCCTGTATTTCAGCCGGGGCGTGACCTATTTCCTGTCGCAGCAGTTCGAGAAGGCGGTGGACGATTTCGACCGCTACATCCGCAAGCAGCCGAAGGACCCGTCCGCCTATCTGAACCGGGGCGCCTGCAAGCTCTTTCTGGCCGATACGGTGATGGCCCTGGCCGACTACAACAGGGCCATTTCGCTGGACCGGCGGGAACCGGAAGGATATATCCGCCGCGGCCGCCTGTATGCCCAGACCGGGGATTGGGACGCGGCCATCCGGGACATGGACCAGGCCATCAGCCTGGATTCCACCGGTACGTTCGCCTATTTCAACCGGGCGCTGATGCATTACGAGCGCAAGGATTACAACGCCGCGATGCAAGACCTCAATACCGTGCTCCGCTACGAGCCCGGCAATGCCCTGACCCTGTACAACCGGAGCCTGATTCACGCCCAGCTGGGCAACTTCCCGCAGGCGCTGGACGATATGGACCGGGTCATCAACATCAATCCGCGCAACGTGCTGGCCTATTTTAACCGGGCCTCCTTCTTCCTGCAGATGGAACGCTGGCGGGATGCCCTGGAGGATTATGACAAGGCCATCGAACTGTACCCGGATTTTGCCAAGGCCTATATGAACCGCGCCTATGCCGAGAATATGCTGGGCATGAAACGGGCTGC
>CADBPR010000026.1 GCA_902796555.1 uncultured Bacteroidia bacterium | reverse complement strand
CGCGAGGATATTCTTATATCCGAGGAGGGCATCCTCGTCCGTCTTTTTGATACCGTCGATGACGGCCTGCAGGCGCACGGGGTCTACGTTCCTGTCGTCCAGCAGGATACTGTTGATGCGCTGGCCGCGGTGCGTTTCCATATAATCGTCCAGCATCCCCAGGAAACGGCCGCGCAGGGAGCCTTCGTCACGCAGGGAATCCATCCCGGGGGCGAAGATGCTCCAGCCCAGCTGCGGCAAGGTCTGCCCTTGGCGGGCACGCAGATAATGCTTGAAAAATGCGGGATACAGGTTGGCGAGCCGTTTGGCCTCCGTCGTCCAGATAACGGTCCTGCCGCCTTTTTTCATGGCTTGGTCAATGACGGCATCCAGCGCGGAAATGACCTTGATGCCCGGGTTCGCTACCCAGCGAAGGGTGTCGATTTCGGCCATGCCGAAGGCCCCGGACCAGGGGGATGCCAGGACGACGATTTTCGCCTTCGCTTTGCGGACAGGATGCAAGGTGTCATACGGCGACTGCAGGCAGGTTGTGTCCATCGCGAAAAGGAAGTTCCTGACAGTCAGTTCTTTCAGGAAATCCGTATTTTTCAGGACCGCGTAATCGTCGTACGGCTGGTTGGCAATATCCAGCAAGGGGGCCACCGTCTCACCGGCAAAATCCGGCAATCCGTCCGACTTCGACCCGCCGTCGATGTTGTTGCAGTAGTCGGCATTCAGGAAGGCCTCCGTCATCAACAGCGCATCTTCGGCTTCTCCCAGAATGACGATGCTTCCACGGGTGTCCGCGGCGTTGTAACTGCTAAGCAGCGAATAAGGACCGATTGTCGTGTCGGACAGGATGCGCTCCACATAAGGAATGGAGAGGTGCCTGGCTGTATGGTTCTCCTGGCAAGCGGTCAGCAGCACTGTCAGCAGGCAGCATGTCAGGAAGCATATCTTTTTCATGATTCGACTGTTTAAACTACAAAGATAGCAATAATTACGGAAATACCATTTCCAGGATTTTCGGAATCAGCAGACTGTCGATATAATTCTCTTCCATAAAATGACTGCCGGCGTACAGGCGGAAGGAGTCGCTGCCGAACCATTTCCGCCACAGGCGGATGCTGACGGTGCCCGTGCGCCGGTAACGGTCCCGGGTGCCGAAGAAGGCAAAACAGGGGCCGGTATCTGATGTGCCGCTTGCGGTAGTCTTGACTTTCTTCCAGAGAGCCATGTAGTTACGAATCGTTGCATAATGGAAGTCCAGGACCTGCCTGTCGCCCTCCCGCGTGGGATAGATACGCCCCAGCAGCGCCGGGACACCGGGCAGCCGCGACAAGGGTGCGAACAGCCCGAGGTAGAGCGGTGCCCGCAGGGCCGGCGAAACCAGCAGATGCGGCACGCCTTTCAGGCACAGGGCCTGCGCGGCGCCGAGGGATTCGCCGATAATCAGGGCCGGTTGCAGTTCCTCCTGCCAGCGCGCGAGCAGGACGGCGGCCGAAGCCGGCTCGAAGGGATACGTCCGGCAGATAATCCGGACGGGCGTGCCCGACAGCCGCTGAGCCAGCACGCCGGGGATGCGGCTGTCAGCACCTCCGCCCATTCCGTGAATGTAGAGTACGTTTATCGGCTTCATGCTTGCAAAATTAATAAAATTGCCTAAATTTGTGAAGATATATCGTCAATATAAAAGTATATGAAGATTCAGAGAATGTTGCTCAGCGCAGCCGCCCTTTTTGCCGCGGTGGCGGTTTCAGCCCAGAAACCAAGTGATTATCAGTTTACTACGGTTAAGGAGAATCCGATTACCTCCATCAAGAACCAATACCGTTCCGGTACCTGCTGGTGCTTCTCGGCCCTGTCCTTCCTGGAGTCCGAAGCCATCCGTATCAACAACATCAAAGACAGCCTCGCCTATCCGGACTTTTCCGAAATGTTCGTCGTCAGCCATTCCTATCAGGACCGTGCCGACAAATTCATCCGGATGGACGGTCATCTGAATTTTGCCAGCGGCAGCGAATGTGAGGACGTGATTCATATCATGGAAGATTACGGTCTGGTGCCGCAGGACGTGATGCCCGGCATGAATTACGGCACGCCCCTTCCCGTTCAGGGTGAACTGGACGCCGTCCTGAAAGCCTATGTGGATGCGGTCAACAAGAACCCCAACAAGAGCCTGAGCACGGCTTGGCGCAGGGGTCTCAAGGGCATTCTGGACGCCTATCTGGGCGAGACGCCGGCGTCTTTCGAATACAACGGAAAACAGTATACGCCCGCTTCCTATCGGGATTCCTACCAGCTCAAGAGTGAAGACTATGTGACGCTGACCTCCTTCACGCACCATCCTTTCTACAAGCCCTTCGCGATTGAAGTCTGCGACAACTGGCGCCAGGACCAGGCCTACAATGTCCCGCTCGACGAGTTTATGGACGCTCTCTATTATGCGCTGGAGCATGGCTTTACCACCACCTGGGGCGGCGATGTCAGCGAACTGGGCTTTACCCGCAACGGCATCGGTATCCTGGTGGATACGGAGGCCAAAGTGACGACCGGCTCCGACCAGGAGCGCTGGGTGGGCAAGGCGGAAGCCAAACCCGAAGAAAAGAAGGAACTGCCCAAAGAAAAGACCGTCACGCAGGAAGACCGGCAGCTGTGGTTTGACAACCGCCAGACCACGGACGACCACGGCATGCATGCCTTTGGTATCGCGACGGACCAGAACGGCACCCGCTATATCATGATCAAGAACTCCTGGGGAGAGGCCGGCGCCTATAAAGGCATCTGGTATCTGTCCGACGCCTTCACCCGCGGAAAAGCCATTGATTTCATGGTTCACAAGGACGGTCTGCCCAAGGATTTGAAAAAGAAACTCGGAATCAAGTAATGAAAATCAAGCAATCGATTCCCAATACCATCACCCTGATGAATCTGCTCTGCGGAAGCGTCGGGGTGGTTCTCACTTTGGAAGGCCGGCCGGATACCGCTTTCCTGCTGATGCTGCTGGCTGCTGTTTTCGATTTCTGCGACGGCCTGGCGGCGCGTCTGCTGAAGGCTTATTCCGACGTCGGAAAGGAGCTTGATTCCCTGTCGGACCTGGTGAGTTTCGGCCTGCTCCCCTCCCTCATGCTGTACAATGCCATGTACACGGCGGGCGCGGCACGTTGGCTCTGCTTCCTGCCGCTTTTCATCGCAGCGATGTCGGCCTTGCGCCTGGCCAAGTTCAACCTGGACGAGCGGCAGCATGACAGTTTCATCGGGCTCCCGACCCCGGCCTGCGCCATGATTTGCGGGTCGCTCGCCTGCTATATGGCCGTACGTCCGGACAGCCTTCCGGCCGCCTGGAGCGGCGAATGGTGGTTCCTGCCGGTGCTGTCCCTCCTGCTGGGGCTGCTGCTGGTGAGCGAAATCCCGATGTTCTCGATGAAATTCGGCAAGGGCATGCAGGCGGAACCCGTCACGCGCTTCAAGCGGATTTCCTTCCTGACGGTCATCGTGCTTCTGTCCCTGGCGGTTCTGCTTCTCCGCGCGCACTGGTCCCTGATTCCCCTGCTGGCTTTCCTGGCCTACATCCTGGAAAACCTGCTGTTCCGGGCCTTCGGGAAATAGCCCGTAAGGCGTTCCCTATAAATGATAAGGGCTGACCGTCGAGGTCAGCCCTTATGCTTTCAGCATCATCCGGACAGTGGCCTAATAGTTCTTGGCCTGTACCTTGAAATAGCTCTTGGGGTGCTTGCACACCGGGCAGAGTTCGGGCGCCTTCTTGCCGATAACGATGTGGCCGCAGTTGGAGCATTCCCAGATTGTATCCTCATCCTTGGAGAAGACCAGGCCTTCCTTTACATTCTCCAGCAGCTTGCGATAGCGCTCCTCATGGACTTTCTCGATAGCGCCGACTTTGGCGAAGAGGAAGGCGATGTCGTTGAACCCTTCTTCTTTGGCCGTCGCGGCAAATTCCTCGTACATGTCGGTCCACTCGTAGTTCTCGCCTTCGGCAGCGGCCAGCAGGTTGGCAGCCGTGTCGGGAATCTCGCCGCCGTTGAGCAGCTTGAACCAGATCTTGGCATGCTCCTTTTCGTTCTTGGCCGTCTCCTCAAAGAGGTCCCCGATTTGGACATAGCCGTCCTTGCGGGCCTTGGAGGCGAAGTACTGGTACTTGGTATGCGCCTGTGATTCACCGGCGAAAGCAGCTTTCAGATTCTGCTCGGTTTTTGATCCTTTGAGTTCCATAATTGTTGTATTTGTTTCTGTTTGCAAAGATAGCATTTTTTCGCCCATATCCAAACAAAAAACCGGCCCCGATGGACCGGCTTTTTTTAAGGAATGAAGGATTACTTCGTAATGACCTTGGCCATTTCGAGAACCTTGTTGGAATAACCCCACTCGTTGTCGTACCAGGCGCAAACCTTCACGAAGG